>NZ_JBVJCT010000022.1:0-135530 GCF_055588305.1 Streptomyces sp. NPDC042002
TGGGGGTAGGGCGCGAACATGCGGAACGCAGAATAGTGATCGCCCTTCGCGGCTATGTCCTCCTCCCCCCCCCCCCCCCCCCCCCCCGCACCCCCCCCCCCCCCCCCCCCCCCCCCCCCCCCCCCCCCCACCGGCGTTCGGTCGGGCGACAGCTCAGCCGGCGAGGATCTCGCGCGCGAGCTTGGCCGTCTCGGTCGGCGTCTTGCCGACCTTGACGCCCGCGGCCTCAAGGGCCTCCTTCTTCGCGGCGGCCGTGCCGGAGGAGCCGGAGACGATGGCGCCGGCGTGGCCCATGGTCTTGCCCTCGGGCGCGGTGAAGCCGGCGACGTAGCCGACGACCGGCTTCGTCACGTTCTTCGCGATGAAGTCCGCCGCACGCTCCTCGGCGTCGCCGCCGATCTCGCCGATCATGACGATCAGGTCGGTGTCGGGGTCGGCCTCGAACGCGGCGAGCGCGTCGATGTGCGTCGTACCGATGACCGGGTCGCCACCGATGCCGACGGCGGACGAGAAGCCGATGTCACGGAGCTCGTACATCATCTGGTACGTCAGCGTGCCGGACTTCGAGACCAGGCCGATGCGGCCCGGCTTCGTGATGTCGCCCGGGATGATGCCGGCGTTGGACTGGCCCGGGGTGATGAGACCGGGGCAGTTCGGGCCGATGATGCGGGTCTTGTTGCCCTTCGACTTCGCGTACGCCCAGAAGGCGGCGGAGTCGTGGACGGCGATGCCCTCGGTGATGACGACCGCGAGGGGGATCTCCGCGTCGATCGCCTCGACGACGGCGGCCTTGGCGAACGCCGGCGGCACGAAGAGGACGGACACGTTGGCGCCCGTCTTCTCGATCGCCTCGGCGACCGTGCCGAAGACGGGGATCTCGTTGCCGTCGATGTCGACGGAGGTGCCCGCCTTGCGCGGGTTCACGCCACCGACGATGTTCGTCCCGTCCGCGAGCATGAGCTTGGTGTGCTTCATACCCGTGGCACCGGTCATGCCCTGGACGATGACCTTGCTGTCCTTGTTGAGGAAGATAGCCATGGCTGTTTAGTCCCTCGTCCCTTACTTCGCAGCCGCGAGCTCGGCGGCCTTGTCGGCCGCGCCGTCCATGGTGTCCACGCGCTGGACCAGCGGGTGGTTGGCGTCCGACAGGATCTTGCGACCCAGCTCGGCGTTGTTGCCGTCGAGACGCACGACCAGCGGCTTGGTGACTGCCTCGCCCTTGTCGGCGAGCAGCTGAAGCGCCTGGACGATGCCGTTGGCGACCTCGTCACAGGCGGTGATGCCACCGAAGACGTTGACGAAGACGGACTTGACGTCCGGGTCGCCGAGGATGATCTCCAGGCCGTTCGCCATGACGGCGGCGGAGGCGCCACCGCCGATGTCGAGGAAGTTGGCGGGCTTGACCCCACCGTGGTTCTCACCGGCGTAGGCGACGACGTCGAGGGTGCTCATGACGAGACCCGCGCCGTTGCCGATGATGCCGACCTCACCGTCGAGCTTGACGTAGTTGAGGTTCTTGGCCTTGGCGGCGGCCTCGAGCGGGTTGGCCGACTCCTTGTCCTCGAGCGCGGCGTGGTCCGGCTGACGGAACTCGGCGTTCTCGTCCAGCGACACCTTGCCGTCAAGGGCGATGACCTTGCCGGAGGCGACCTTGGCCAGCGGGTTCACCTCGACGAGGAGGGCGTCCTCCTTGATGAAGGTGTCCCACAGCGTCACCAGGATCTCGGCGACCTGCTCGGCCACCTCGGCCGGGAACTTCGCCTGGGCGACGATCTCGCGGGCCTTCTCGATCGACACGCCTTCGTTGGCGTCGACCGGCACCTTCGCGAGGGCGTCGGGGTTCTCCTCCGCGACGACCTCGATCTCCACGCCGCCCTGAACGGACGCCATGGCGAGGAAGGTGCGGTTCGTGCGGTCGAGGAGGTACGAGACGTAGTACTCCTCGATGATCTCGGGCGCGGTCTCGGCGATCATCACCTTGTGGACCGTGTGGCCCTTGATGTCCATGCCGAGGATGTCCGTCGCGCGGGCGACGGCCTCGTCCGGGGTGGCGGCGAGCTTGACGCCGCCGGCCTTTCCACGGCCACCGACCTTCACCTGCGCCTTGATGACGGACTTGCCGCCAAGACGCTCGGTCGCCTCGCGGGCTGCCTCAGGCGTGTCAATGACTTCACCGGCCAGCACCGGTACACCGTGCTTGGCGAAGAGGTCCCTCGCCTGGTACTCGAACAGGTCCACGCGCGTCCGTCCCTATCAGTGATCTCGCGGTTCGTTGTCTGCGTGGGCGTGCCGCGAAGGGCAACGTGACGTCCGCTGTCACAAGGGTGGCGCACACGATGTCCGAGCGCGCGGCATGTCCGTCTCGCAGGTTATCGCCGTGGGACGCGGGTCCCTAAATCGCAGATCACACCTCAGCGGTGATACCTGTCACAGAACGGGTCCGGACCGCCCCTCACCAGGCCGGGGATTGCCTGGTGAGACCCCTCTGAACAGCCGCTGATGGCCCCTCGCGAGTGGCCCACACCCCCATGGGGACCGCCCTGTCCTCGCACAGGGGTCCGGTCGGGTGGATCCGCGGGCGATCGGCCGTCCGGGTCCACGAGCCCGCGAAGTCGGTCACGCGTCGGAAGTCGGTCACCCGCCACCCGTCCCTTCTCACCGGGTGTCCGGTATCGGCAGCGGCCGCTTCTCGATCGCGGCGGCCATGACCTCGGGGAACAGATCGGGTGTGCAGGCGAACGCCGGCGCGTCGAGCGCCGCGAGCGCCGCCGCGTGCTCACGGTCGTACGCGGGCGCCCCCTCGTCGGACAGCGCGAGCAGCGTCACGAACTGCACCCCCGACGCCTTCATCGCCGCGACGCGCTTCAGCATCTCGTCGCGTATCCCGCCTTCGTAGAGGTCGCTGATGAGGACGACGACCGTGTCGGCCGGCCTGGTGATCTGGGACTGGCAGTACGCGAGTGCCCGGTTGATGTCCGTGCCGCCGCCGAGCTGGGTGCCGAAGAGGACGTCGACCGGGTCGTCGAGCTGGTCGGTGAGATCGACGACGGCCGTGTCGAAGACGACGAGCCGGGTGGCGATGGACCGCATCGACGCGAGCACGGCACCGAACACGGAGGCGTAGACGACCGACGCCGCCATCGACCCCGACTGGTCGATGCAGAGGATGACCTCCTTCTTCACCGACTGCGAGGCCCGCCCGTAGCCGATCAGCCGCTCGGGCACGATCGTGCGGTACTCGGGCAGGTAGTGCTTCAGGTTGGCCGCGATCGTGCGGTTCCAGTCGATGTCGTGGTGGCGGGGTCTGCTGATCCGGGCGCTGCGGTCGAGGGCGCCGGTGAGCGTGGCCCGGGTGCGCGTGGCGAGCCGCTTCTCCAGGTCCTCCACGACCTTGCGCACCACGGCCCGCGCGGTCTCCTTCGTCGTCTCCGGCATGGCCTTGTTGAGGGAGAGGAGGGTGCCCACCAGGTGCACGTCGGCCTCCACCGCCTCCAGCATCTCGGGCTCCAGGAGCAGGGCGGAGAGCCCGAGCCGGTCGATGGCGTCGCGCTGCATCACCTGTACTACGGAGGAGGGGAAGTAGGTCCGGATGTCGCCGAGCCAGCGCGCGACCGACGGTGCCGACGCCCCGAGCCCCGCCGAGCGGTCCCGCCCCGGCTGTCCCTTGCTCCCGTCGCTCCCCTTCCCGTAGAGCGCGCCCAGCGCCTTGTCCATGGCGGCGTCCTGCCCGGAGAGCACGCATCCGGTGCCGTCCGCCTCCTCGCCGCCGAGCACCAGCCGCCATCGCCGCAGCCGCTCGTCGCCGACGCTCACCGCTGCCTCGGTCATGGAGCCACCCTCACAAGATCGTTGTCCTGGTCCTGGTCCTGGTCCTGGTCCTGGTCGTGCTCGTTGCCGTCGCCGTGACGCGTCCGGTCGGCCCGGTCCCCGCCGTCCGTGTCGCCCGCGCCGTCGCTCCGGCCCTCCGCGTTGTCCCCGCCGTCGCTCCGGCCCTCCGCGCTCTCCTCGGCATCACCGGACTCGCCCAGCCCGAGCAGCAGGCTCAGCAGCGGCAGTACGGCGTCCGCCCGCCCGGTGTCGAGGCCGACGGCGAACCCGGGTATGCCGGAACCGGAGCCGGTGACCTCGGCATCCGCACGCGGCGCCGGACCGCGCCGGACGAGTTCACCCAGCGTCCTGCGCACCCCCGTCTCGTACGCCGAGAACGTCCGGCGCAACAGCGGCAGCACATCGGTGAACGCCTCCTTCGGCACCCCGGTCAGCCACGCGTCCACGAGCCCGAGCAGCCGCTCGTCGTGCACGAGCAGCATGCCGCCGCCGGAGCCGCCCCCGACGAACCCCTCGATCCACGCGGCCGCGTCCGCGGGCTCCGTCCCCGGCGAGAGCACGAGCCCCATGAGCCGCGCGGCCTCTTCCTGCGCCAGCTCCCCTTCGTCGAGGAGCAGGCGGACCGCCCGCCCTCTGACCACCCCGGGCACGGTGTCCCGCGCGGCGAGCACCCGCAGCACGGAGTGCCAGCGCCCCCGGATGCCGCCGGCCGGAGCTCTGTCTCCGGACGAAGCGGCCCCCGCGGTCGCCTCCCCCAGCAGGCCCACCGCCCCGTGCACGGCGTCGACGTGGCGGCGCATCTCCTCGGCGGCGTCGCTGTCGAGGGCGGTGCAGGCCGGGGGCAGCCCGACGAAGACGCGCTCGGCGAGGCCGGCCGCGACATCAGCGAGGGCGTGGGTGTCCGTGCCGCGTACGTCGCCGTACCGCAGGGAGCGGACGAGTGCGGGCAGCGCCTGCGCGAGGTGGCCCACGTCGGCGTCGAGGGCGGCCCGGTCGGCGAGCACCCGCATCACCACGGGCAGCGCGTCCGGGAGTTCGGCGAGAAGGCAGCGCTCGGCGAGCGCCGTGACATCGGCCAGGGACGGCGCGCCGACGGCATCCGCCTCGGCCCTGGCCGTCGCGGCGGCCAGAACCGTCGTGCCCCACACGCCTGCTTCGGCGACCCTCACCGACAGCTCCGGCTCCCAGCGGAGCCGCCAGGTCTCCCGGAAGGTGCCCGTGCTGCCGCGGGACGTCGCGGGCTCGCCCCACGCGACACCCAGGAGCCGCAACCGGTGCAACAGAGTGCTGCGCCCCGCGTCGGTCTCCTTGCGCAGGTCGAGCTCGACCTCCCGCTCCAGTGCCTCGGGCTTGAGCCGCAGCCGCCGCTGCGACCGCGTGAGGTCCCGCTGCAACGGCACCGCCGGGGCGGATTCCGGCACCTCCCCCAGCACATCCCCGACCACGAGCCGGTCGCGCACCAGCGCCAGGGGCACGTCCGAGCCCTCGCACATCACGGCCCGGACGGCATCGGTGGTCTCGGTCAGTCCGGGCAGCGGGCGCCCGCGCATCGCGGCGAGTGTGTCGGCCAGTCGCACGGCCTCGATGACGTGGGCCGACGACACGCCCCGGTCCTCGTCGCGCAGCAGCCGGGCCACCTTGGTCATCCACCGCGCGACCGGGCGGTCGGGGGCGCTGAACAGATGCCCGTACCAGCCCGGCGAGTCGATGCCGGCCCCGTACCCGCTGACCCGGGAGAGCCTGCGGTGCGTCCAGGGCACCCATGTCAGGTCGACCTTGGCCTTGGGCAGGCCCTTGAGGAGTGCCCGGTCCGCGCCGACCGTGGTCCGCTGCCGCAGCGCGGGCACGTGCCAGGCCCCGCACACCACGGCCACGTCGTCCCCGGACTCCCGCTGTGCCGCCCGGATCTGGAGCCGCATGTACGCCTCACGCACCAGGTCCCGGTCGTGTCCCCCGACCCCGTACACCTCGCGCAGCGCCCCCATGGCCTCCTCCAGCACGGCGAACGGCGCGAACGGATCGCCCGCCGTCCCGGCCCGGTGCTCGACCACGTCCTCCCACCAGCGCTCCGGGTCGTCGTAACCGGCCACCTCGGCGAGCACCCCGAGGGGGTCGATCCGCACGGCCTCCGCGTCGGGAGAACGGTCAGCATCACCGCCCGCACCCGGCCACCCGGAATCACCCGCCGTGGCGGAAGCACCAGCCGGGCTGGGCGCGTCGGAGTTCCCGGGCGGGCCCGGCTCGGCTGCGAACGGGCTCCCCGGCTCGTCCCGTTCCGGGTCCGCCTCGTCCTTTCCCCAGGCCAGGGTGTGGGCCGCCGGGAGGTCGATGAAACGGGCCGCCGCTCCGTGTTCCAGGGCCCACTGGATCGCCACCCACTCCGGTGAGAACTCGGCCAGTGGCCAGAAGGCCGAGTGGCCGGGCTCGTCCACGACATGGGCGAGGAGCGCCACGGGGGGCCGCATGTCCTTGTCGGCGGCCAGCGGGACGAGCCGGTCCGCCTCGGGCGGCCCCTCGATCAGT
Source organism: Streptomyces sp. NPDC042002 (assembly GCF_055588305.1). Lineage (NCBI taxonomy): Bacteria > Bacillati > Actinomycetota > Actinomycetes > Kitasatosporales > Streptomycetaceae > Streptomyces > Streptomyces sp. NPDC042002. Next base: position 6,352 of record NZ_JBVJCT010000022.1, read on the forward strand.
ACGACCCGTGGAGCCGCCGCCTCCAGCGCGGCCCGCACGGCCCGCGCCGACCCGGGCCCGTGATGCCGCACGCCGAGCAGCAGCGGCCCGGCGCCCCGGGCGGTCGCTCCGTGCTCCGGCGCGGGCGGCCCGGCGTCCCGTTCCGCGTTCACGCGCTCACCTCGCGGCAGGCGCGGTAGAAGTCCTTCCAGCCGTCACGCTCGCGGACGACCGCTTCCAGGTACTCCTGCCAGATGACACGGTCGGCCGCGGGGTCGCGCACGACAGCGCCGAGGATGCCGGCGGCGACATCGCTCGCCCGCAGGACGCCGTCGCCGAAGTGGGCTGCCAGAGCGAGGCCGTTGGTGACGACGGAGATCGCCTCGGCCGTGGACAGCGTGCCGCTGGGCGACTTCAGTTTCGTCCGCCCGTCGGCCGTGATCCCGTCGCGCAGCTCCCGGAAGACGGTGACGACACGGCGGATCTCGTCGACACCCTCCGGCACGGCGGGCAGGTCCAGGGAGCGGCCGATCTGGTCGACCCGGCGCGAGACGATGTCGACCTCGGCGTCGGCGCTCTCCGGCAGCGGCAGCACCACCGTGTTGAAACGGCGGCGCAGGGCGCTGGAGAGTTCGTTGACCCCGCGGTCGCGGTCGTTGGCCGTGGCGATCAGGTTGAAGCCGCGCACGGCCTGCACTTCCTGGCCCAATTCCGGTATCGGCAAGGTCTTTTCGGAGAGAATCGTGATCAGGCTGTCCTGTACGTCCGCGGGCACGCGGGTCAGTTCCTCGACCCGGGCCGTCATGCCCTCGGCCATGGCCCGCATGACGGGGCTCGGCACCAGAGCGTCCCGGCTGGGCCCGTGCGCGAGCAGCCGCGCGTAGTTCCAGCCGTACCGGATGGCCTCCTCCGGCGTGCCGGCCGTGCCCTGCACGAGCAGTGTCGAGTCGCCGCTGACCGCCGCGGCCAGGTGCTCGGACACCCAGGTCTTCGCGGTGCCGGGCACACCGAGCAGGAGCAGCGCCCGGTCGGTGGCGAGGGTGGTGACGGCGACCTCGACGATGCGGCGCGGCCCGACATATTTGGGGGTGATCACGGTGCCGTCCGGCAGTGTGCCGCCCAGCAGGTAGGTGGCCACGGCCCAGGGCGACAGCAGCCAGCGTTCCGGGCGTGGCCGGTCGTCCTGCGCGGCGAGCGCGGCGAGTTCGGCGGCGAAGGCGTGCTCGGCGTGCGGTCGCAGCACCTCGCTCGGCCTGCTCGCCCCCCTCTCTTCCGCGGGTGTGTGAACGGACGTCGGTTCAACGGACACGGACATGGCTCGGTCCCCCTCCAGCTCGGCCGGTTCGGATCTGGTTCCACCGTGCACCACGCCACTGACAATGCGCTCTGACCTGCGCAAACGTGCTCGCGAGGATCGATTGTCAGTGGCGGGACCTACCTTCGATGGCATGACACAGCAGGCGGTGCGCTGGACGGCGGATCAGGTGCTGGCACTGGCGCCTGACGCCGCGTCGCGCAAGGCGGGGAGCAAGCTCGGCGCGGCCGGTCCGTGGTCGGAGGCGGGCAGTACCGAGGAGGGGACGGTATGGGGACTGTGCAGGGGAAGTGGCAGCAAGCCGTATCAGACGGTCATCGACATCGCGGGCTCGACGGGTCCCGCTTACAAGTGCAGTTGCCCGAGCCGAAAGTTCCCGTGCAAGCACGCGCTGGGACTGCTGCTGCTCTGGGCGGGCGCGGACGGCGCGGTGCCGTCCGGGCAGGCGCCGGACTGGGCCGCCCAGTGGCTGGAGGGAAGACGCAAGCGCGCGGAAGACAGGAATGCCGCGGGCGGGGGATCTGGAGCTTCTTCGTCGGGTGATCCGGAGGCGGCGCGGCGCAGGGCGGAGCGGCGGGCCGAGCGGATCACCGCGGGGGCGGCCGAGTTGGAGCAGCGCCTCGCGGACCTGCTGCGTGGCGGCCTCGCCTCCGCCGAGCGGGCGGGGTACGGGATGTGGGAGGAGACGGCTGCCCGGATGGTCGACGCGCAGGCACCCGGTCTGGCGGCGCGTGTAAGGGAGTTGGGCGCGATTCCCTCGTCGGGACCGGGCTGGCCGGTGCGGCTGCTGGAGGAGTGCGCGCTGCTCCACCTTCTCGACCAGGGATGGCTGCGGCGCGAGCGGCTGCCGGACGGCCTGGCCGCGACGGTCCGTTCGCGTGTGGGGCTGCCCGGCTCGGCGGACGGCCCGCCGGTGCGCGACCGCTGGCTGGTCCTCGCGCAGTACGACACGGCGGACGCCCGGCTCACGACGCGCAGGATCTGGCTGTACGGCGCGGAGTCCGGCCGCACGGCCCTGGTCCTCTCGTACGGCGCGGCCGGCCGGGCACCCGAGCTGGCGCTTCCTGTGGGGCTGGCCTTCGAGGCGGAGCTGTCCGCTTACCCGGGCGCCGGGCAGCCGCGGGCGGCGCTGGGCGAGCGGTTCACTCCTCCGGCGCCCGCGGCGATACGTCCGGCGGGGCTGACCACGTCCGAGGCCGCCGCCCGTTACGGAGAGGCCCTGCGCGCCGACCCCTGGCTGGACTCCTGCCCGGTCACCCTGGAGCGGGTCATCCCGGCCCCGGACGGCGATTCGTGGCAACTCACGGACGTGAATGGCGAGTTGGCTCTTCCCCTCAGCCCTTCGTCGCGGTCCCGCCCCGATCTGTGGCGTCTGGTCGCTCTGTCGGGCGGCGCCCCGGTCACGGTCTTCGGCGAGTGCGGCCACCGCGGCTTCACGCCGCTGACGGCGTGGGCGCAGGGCGAGGGCGAGGCGGTGCCGCTGTGCTGACCGCCGCCATCACCCTCGTCAGCCCACGCGTCACCCCGCTCGCCATCGCCCTGGTCCGCCCACTCGTCACCTTGCTCGCCACCCCGACCATCGCCGCGACGGCCGGTAGCCGCTGATGCCCTCCGTACGGAAAGGACGACCATGAACACGACCTCGGCTTCGGCGGGCGCGCCCGTCGGCGGTTCCTGGGAGGAACTCGTCACCGTGGCGCTGCTCGGGACCGAGCGACGTACGCCTCCGGGGCACCACCCCGGGCAGGAGGCACCGGTGGCGCTGCTGGACGCGGCGGCCGTGGAGACCGTGCGCAGGCGGGCCGGAATCCGGCCGGCGCCGGCGGCGGCCCGCCCGGAACCCGCGGCGCCGGACCCGCGGAGCGCGCTGCCGCCCGCCGCGGCCCGCAGACTCGCGACGCTGCTGGCGGACCGGCCCGGCACGGGCGGCGGTGGCCGCAGAGGGGCGGCGCCCGACCTCATGGAACTGCTGCCCCAGTGGCTGGCCATGGCGAACGCCCGCGGATTCGCCGCACCTCCGCAGACCCTTCCGGCGCTTCTCGACGCGGCCCGGGGGCGCACGGACCTGCGTCCCGCCGCGCTCGCGTTCGCCGGACCGCGGGCTCTGTGGCTGGCCCGGCTGAACCCGGAGTGGCGGTTCGCGCTGCGCGCCTCGCCAGGCGGCGGCGCCGCGCTGCCGGGGCTGGAAGAGGCCGGTCACATACAGCGGTTGTGGCAGGAAGGGCTGTTCGCCGAGCGGGTCGCGCTGCTGGCGGCGGTGCGGGCCGAGGATCCTTCCGCCGCACGCGAGTTGCTCGTCACGACCTGGACGACGGAGCGGGCCGAGGACCGGCTGATGTTCCTCGACTCGCTGCGGTCCGGGCTGTGCGCCGACGACGAACCCTTCCTGGAGCGGGCCCTGGCCGACCGCAGCCGCAATGTACGGGCGACTGCGGCCGAGTTGCTGTCCGCGCTGCCGGGTTCCGCGCTCGCGGCCCGGATGGCGGCCAGAGCCGTCTCGTGCGTGGCCGTCGACCGCACTCGGGGTACGCCGGTGATCGTGGTGGAGGCACCGCACGAGTGCGACGCGGGGATGGAGCGGGACGGGGTGGTGCCGAAACCCCCGGCCGGCCGAGGTGAACGGTCCTGGTGGCTGGGCCAGTTGGTCGAAGCGGCGCCGCTCGGGACCTGGCGGGACCGGCTCGGCGGGCGTTCTCCGGAGGAGATCGTGGCCCTGCCGGTGGCGGACGGCTGGCAGGGGGAACTGCACGCGGCCTGGTGCCGGGCGGCGGTGCGGCAGCGCGATCCCAAATGGTCGAGGGCGCTCCTCGGGGCACCCTCCGCTCCGGAGGCCGGGGGGCCCGGGGCGGTCTCCCTGGCCGAGCGGGCCAAACTGCTCGCCACTCTGGGCGCGGGGGAGCGGGCCGAGTGGGTGGCCGGGTTCATCGGTACGCACGGACTGTCCGAGGCGTTCCAGCTGCTCGGGGTGTGCGCGGTGCCCTGGGCGGGGGGCCTCGGACGGGCGGTGGTCGACGCCCTCGACATCGCGCGGGACGCGGGGAGCTATCCCTGGAGCTTCAGCGGCGTGATGGGGCTGGCCGAGCGTTGCCTCGACCCCGCGGAGGCGGGGCGGCTCGAAGGTCTCACCTCGGTTCCCGACGAGTCCGAGCACGCGGCACCGGGGGCCGGCGGCTACTGGGCGGAGGCGTTCCAGCGACTGGTGACGACCTTGCGCCTCAGAGCAACGATGTCCGCCGAACTCACCGCGCCATGAGCTTCCGCCCACCCCCTCGGCGCGGCGCCAGTCCCGCCCGGCGTCCCGGCGCGCCCCGCTCCTCGTCCTCCGAGGAACGCAGGGAATGCAGGGAACCAGCGAACCCAGGGAGGCCAAAGCTCCCCAGCGCTGAAGCTCTCCGGCGCTGGAGAATGCCGAGGGCCGTCCGTGTCCGGGTGGCGGCGGAGGTGAGGTACCCGGCGGTTACGCGCCGGCCGGTTGCCGGACGTTCGCTCGTACCCACTCCACGATCGACACCGTCGTCGCGCCCGGTGTGAAGATCTCCGCGACGCCCTTCTCCTTGAGGGGAGCGATGTCCGCCTCGGGGATGATGCCGCCGCCGAAGACCTTGATGTCCTCGGCTTCGCGCTCCTTGAGGAGGCCGATGACGGCCGCGAAGAGCGTGTTGTGGGCACCGGAGAGGATGGACAGGCCGATCGCGTCGGCGTCCTCCTGGATCGCGGTGTCGACGATCTGCTCGGGGGTCTGATGAAGCCCCGTGTAGATGACCTCCATGCCGGCGTCGCGCAGCGCCCGCGCGATCACCTTGGCCCCGCGATCGTGGCCGTCGAGCCCCGGCTTGGCCACCACCACGCGGATCGGACCGGCTGCCACACCCATCACTGCCTCCATGAACCGACTACATCAACCTGCGCCGACGAGGACTGCCGACACCTGCCTACGACTACCGACTGACTGCCCGACCGACTGACGACGGCCGACGACTGATCGATAATTCACCGATTGACCAGCACCGACTACCCGCTGTCACCAGCGGATAGCTGTCGACCAGGCCGACTACTGACCATCGACACATATCGCTCAATTTTCCGCTCGCCACACCGGATCGCCCCGGACGACCGATCGCGCCAAGCGGCACAGGGCCCCCGGGCCCTTTCGGCCGGTGAAGTGAACGAACGTTATCGCCAGCATCCCGCAACCGGCAGTTTCGTGGTGCCGACCGAGGGGGAAATCACACATTGGGACAAGTTCGCCGCGCACGGTTCCGTATCGCGGCACTGGCGCCGCAGGAAACCGCGGCGTACGGGCCACGACCGGAGCAGGCGCAAGAAGAGCCGCGATCAGGTGGCCACACCTTCGCGTCGTCAGCGGGACGGCATGGTGGTGGGGCACATGGCGACGGCACGACAGCGGGGAGCGACGCCGGAAAGAGGACCACGGGAACACGAAGACGACTCCACGCCACGACGCGACGCACGCGCACCCAGCGCGGCGGCCCGTCGCGGAGCCGGAGTCGGCGTCGTATCCCGGCCCCTTCCGCTGAGCACTCCGTAGCGTCACCGGTCTCACACGCCGCAGACGCTCCGTCGGCCACCGCCGTCGCCGACCTCACGGCTTTCCACTAGGGCACACGGGGGACGGAGTGGTCCTCCCGCGTGCCGACTGGAGGTCGGCCATGAAGGTCAATGAGGCTGCGTCGCCCTTTCTGCCCCTCTGTCAGCGCCTGTTTCCGACGAAACTGGCAGGGCTCTCGGTGGCCCTGTTGAAGGCGACGGCTCTGGAGCTCGCGATTCTCGCCGGGCACCTCCTCCTCTATCCCTCCGGCATCACCCAGGAACGGCGAACCGGACACCCTCTCCCCTCGCCCGACGTCACCGCCAAGCTGCCCACGGAGGCCAAACCCCCGGTCGTCCTGCTGCACGGGTTCATCGACAACCGCTCCGTCTTCGTCCTGCTGCGCCGCAACCTCGCCCAGCACGGCAGACAGCACGTCGAGTCCCTCAACTACTCACCGCTGACCTGCGACATCCGCACCGCGGCGGAGCTGCTGGGCCGGCACATCGAGGAGATCTGCGAGCGCACGGGTCACGAGCAGGTGGACATCGTCGGACACAGCCTCGGCGGGCTGATCGCGCGCTACTACGTGCAGTGCCTGGGCGGCGACACGCACGTCCGCACACTCGTCACGCTGGGCACCCCGCACTCGGGCACCCGCGTGGCTCCCTTGCTGAACGCGCACCCGATCGTCCGGCAGATGCGTCCCGGCTCCGCCGTGATCGAGGAACTGACCGGGCCCGCCCCGGGCTGCCGTACGCAGTTCTTCAGCTTCTGGAGCGACCTGGACCACCTGATGGACCCGCTGGAGACGGCCTGCGTCGAGCATCCCGACCTGCTCGCCCAGAACGTCCGCGTGAGCGGAGTCGGCCATCTCGCGCTGCCCGTGCATCCGGCCGTCGCGACAGGGATCCGGCAGGCACTCGACAGCGAGGTGTCGGGCACCCGCACCGCCGCCCGGATCGGCGGCCTCACGGTGGCCTGAGGAAGACACGAGGGGGCCGAGGACGGGCTGACGGCCGCCCGACAGCCCTCCCACAGCCCCGACACTTCGAACGCTTATCGAACGCCAGGCCAAAGCCTTGCCCGCCCTCCCCCGAAACACGGCCGAATGCCCGTTTCCCACGAAGGGGAAACCTGCGGAAGATTGTCGCGCCCGCATACCGCCGGGTACAGTCACCGCACTGCTCTGCCAGCCCCTGTTGTCGAGGCGAAAGAGAAGTTGGTGAACGACCGTCACCCGTCGGGGATCGCGACTCCCCCGGCTCCGGCTTTCGACGCCGCCTCGGCGCTCTACGCGCCCTACGGTGCGCAAGAAGCCCAGTACGGCGACTTCACCGCGTACGGCGACCACTCCGCCACGGCTTTCGGCTCGGGCGCGAACGCGGCCGGCGCAGGCTCCCACTCCGGCACGGACTTCGCCGGTGACCCGCTCTTCGGCGACATGTCGGGCGGCGGCGGCACCGGTTCGTACGACGCCACGCAATGGAACGCCGGCGCCCAACAGCCGCAGAACTACGACCCGTACGCGGCGCAGCACCAGGCCGCCTACGACACCGGCGCCCACAGCACGACGGCATGGACGAACGGCTACCAGCAGTTCGCCGCCATCCCCGCGCAGTATCCGGGCCCCGACGCCTCGGGCCAGTGGGACGCGAACGCCTGGATCCAGCCCGAGCAGCAGCTCGACGGCACCCAGCAGTGGACCGTGCCGACGCAGGAGACGGGCGCGTACGACGCCACGCGGTGGAACAGCGCCGGCGGCCAGGACGCGTACCAGGCGTACGAGCACCCGCAGCACGAGTCCTACGAACAGCGGCATCCGCGGTCCGAGTCGTACGAACAGCCGCACGCGGAGCCCGAGTCGTACAACCACGAGCTCACGCAGCTCGACATGACGTACGAGCAGCAGTCCGATCCGGGGGCCCGGGTTCCCTTCGACCAGCAGGCGACCGCGACCTTCGACCAGGCGACCCACGGTCAACTCACCTCGGACGAGGGCGAGTTCGACGACGCCGAGGATTTCGCGGACACGGACGACCTCGACGGCTCCGACGACGCGTACGACCCGTACTACGAGGGGCGCGAGAGGCCGCTGCTCGACGACATGGAAGAGGTCACCCCGGCCCGGCGTCCCGCGACGCGGACCGCTTCCCGTTCCCGGCGCCGCAGCCCCGCCAAACGTTCCGCTCTGCTGACCGTCGCGGTGCCCTCGGCCTGTGTGATGGGGGTGGCGGGGATCGCCGCCGCCTCCGTGGGCGGCATCGGCGGCTTCGGCGGGAACGACTCGAAGGACACCACGGCCAGCGCCTCCGACGCGACCTCCGTGAAGCCGTCGGCCGCGAACATCAAGCTGGACACCCAGCTCCAGAGTCTCTCCGCGGGCGCGGACGACTTCGCCGACCGGGCGAGCCGCACGCAGGAACGTATCGACCTCAAGGCCCAGCAGGCGACGGAGAAGAAGAAGGCGGCGGAGGCGGCGGCCCGCAAGGAGCGGCTGCGTCCGAAGTTCGTCCTTCCGGTGACGCAGCGGGGCCTCAGCGCCTACTTCGGCCAGGCCGGCGTCAACTGGATGTCCGTGCACACGGGCATCGACTTCCCCGTCTCCTACGGGACGTCGGTGATGTCCGCCATCGACGGGACCGTCCGGACGCAGTGGAACAGCGCGTACGGCAACATGATGATCGTGACCGCGATGGACGGCACGGAGACGTGGTACTGCCACCTCTCCTCGTACAAGGTCCCCTCCGGCACCACCGTGAGGGCCGGTGACCAGATCGCCTTCTCCGGGAACTCCGGCAACTCGACCGGTCCGCACCTGCACTTCGAGGTCCGCCCGGCCGGCGGTGCGGCGATCGACCCGCTGCCCTGGCTCCGCAGCCACGGCCTGGACCCCACGTAACAACCGGACGTCACGTACCACCGGGGCGCACGTGACCACCAAGGGCGCGAGGGGCGGTTGACCGCCGGGGCCCCGGCGGTCTTCCGACAGCCGTGGGTCCCCGCGATCCGGTCCCGCGCGTGATCTCCCGGGCTACAGCTTCTCCACCGGCGCGTACCGCAGCAGCAGCCGCTTCGGCTTGGGCTCTCCGAAGTCGACCGTCGCCTCCGCGTTCGCGCCCGTCCCCTTCACGCCGACGACGGTGCCGAGGCCGAACTGGTCGTGCGTGACCCGGTCCCCGACGGCCAGGGAGACCACCGGCTTCTCGGAGACACCGCGGCGCGTGGCGAACCCGGAGGCACCCGAGGCCGCGGACCGCGAACGCGAGGACGACAGGGAGGCGGCGACACCGGAGACCGGACCGGCCGGCATGGACGCCGTCGCCCCCGTGCGCTTCCAGTCCAGATGGGTCGCCGGGATCTCCTCCAGGAAACGGGAGGGCGGGTTGTACGACGGCTGCCCCCAGGCGCTGCGCATCGACGACCGGGTGAGGTAGAGCCGCTCCCGCGCGCGCGTGATGCCGACGTACGCCAGGCGCCGCTCCTCCTCCAGCTCCTTGACCTGCCCGAGCGCGCGCATGTGCGGGAAGACGCCGTCCTCCATGCCGGTCAGGAAGACCACGGGGAATTCGAGGCCCTTGGCGGTGTGCAGGGTCATCAGGGTGATGACGCCGTTGCCGTCCTCCTCGTCCGGGATCTGGTCGGAGTCGGCGACCAGCGCGACCCGCTCCAGGAACGCGGCGAGTCCGCCCGCGTTCTCGCCTTCACCGATCTCCTGCTCGAACTCCAGGGCCACGGCGGCGAGTTCCTGAAGGTTCTCGATCCGGGTCTCGTCCTGGGGGTCGGTCGACGCCTGCAACTCGGCGAGATAGCCGGTGCGTTCGAGGACGGCCTCCAGGATGGTGGCCGGGCCCGCGCCGGACTCGACGATGGTGCGCAGGTCCTCCATGAGCGTGTTGAACCGCTTGACCGCGTTGGTGGAGCGCGCGGCCATGCCGTAGGCCTCGTCGACGCGGCGCAGCGCCGCCGGGAAGCTGATCTTCTCGCGCTGCGACAGGGCGTCGATCATCGCCTCGGCGCGGTCGCCGATGCCGCGCTTGGGCACGTTCAGGATGCGGCGCATCGGGACCGAGTCCTCGGGGTTGGACAGCACCCTGAGGTACGCCAGGACGTCCCGGACCTCCTTGCGCTCGTAGAAGCGGACGCCGCCGACGACCTTGTAGGGCAGGCCGACGCGGATGAAGACCTCTTCGAAGACACGGGACTGGGCGTTCGTCCGGTAGAAGACCGCGACGTCGCCTGCCTTGGCCTCGCCCGCGTCGGTGAGACGGTCTATCTCGTCGGCGACGAACTGGGCCTCGTCGTGCTCGGTGTCCGCGACGTAGCCCGTGATGTTCGAGCCCGCGCCCGCGTTGGTCCACAGGTTCTTGGGGCGGCGGGACTCGTTGCGCTCGATCACCGCGTTGGCGGCCGACAGGATCGTCTGGGTGGAGCGGTAGTTCTGCTCCAGGAGGATCGTCGTCGCGTTCGGGTAGTTCTCCTCGAACTGGAGGATGTTGCGGATGGTCGCGCCCCGGAAGGCGTAGATCGACTGGTCCGCGTCACCCACGACGCACAGCTCGGCGGGGGGCAGTTCGTGCGCGCTGGGCGGTACGTCCACGGGGTGCTCGGAGGTGCCCACGAGTTCCCGGACGAGCGCGTACTGCGCGTGGTTGGTGTCCTGGTACTCGTCGACCATGACGTGCCGGAAGCGGCGCCGGTAGTGCTCGGCGACGTCCGGGAAGGCGCGCAGCAGATGGACCGTGGTCATGATCAGGTCGTCGAAGTCGAGCGCGTTGGCCTCGCGCAGCCGCGACTGGTACATCGCGTACGCCTGGGCGAGGGTCTTCTCGAAGCCGTCGGTGGCCTGAGCGGCGAAGTCCTCCTCGTCGATCAGCTCGTTCTTCAGGTTCGAGATCTTGGCGCTGAACGACTTCGGCGGGAAGCGCTTGGGGTCGAGGTCGAGATCACGGCAGACGAGCGCCATCAGACGCTTGGAGTCGGCGGCGTCGTAGATCGAGAAGGACGAGGTGAATCCGAGCGTCTTGCTCTCGCGGCGCAGGATGCGGACGCAGGCGCTGTGGAAGGTCATCACCCACATCGCGTTGGCGCGCGGGCCCACGAGCGCCTCCACGCGCTCCTTCATCTCGCCCGCGGCCTTGTTCGTGAAGGTGATCGCGAGGATCTGGCCGGGGTGGACGTTGCGCTCGCCGAGCAGATGCGCGATCCGGTGCGTGAGCACCCGGGTCTTGCCGGAGCCGGCACCGGCCACGATGAGCAGCGGGGAGCCGGAGTGCACCACGGCCGCGCGCTGGTTCTCGTTCAGTCCGTCCAGCAGGGCCGCCGGGTCCACGGCGGGCCTGGGCGCGCCGTCGCGGTAGTACGCGTCCCGGCTCGGCGGCATGTCGAACTTCCCGCCGAACAGATCGTCCGGAACCGGCTCCGGTACGTGATCGTCCTCGGGCGGCGGCGGGTGTTCGTCCTCGTGGGCCGCGGAGGGCTTGAGGTCCGCCAGGAAGCTGTCGTCAAAGAGGCTGCTCATCGCTCTCCGAGTCTAGGCCGCCCCACTGACAGCCCGCCGCCACCCCGGGAACTCGACCGGAACTCGTGACGCGAATCCCGGACATCCGGGCCCACACGACCGCCCATCACCTTTCATGACCGACCTGTCACTCCAGGTGAGGTTCGGCGGGACGCCTCCGCAAGGGAGCCGCCATCACATGAAGGTCACAAGCACCATTGACCCCATATACGGATAGATCAACTCAAACGCATCACATGAGACGGAGTACGCGGCGAAGGTCACGAAAATGTATCGGGCATATCGCACATCAACCTTCACACGGGCCACAACAGTTGGTTAGCGTGCCGGAAGGCCACTCGACCGCAACCGGCGAACCTCGCCGGGCCGAGCGGCCTCCGCCGAGTTCGGTACGCCCACGGGCCGCCGGAGCCGGGGACCCACCGAACTCGGGGTGAATCGGTCCAACCGCCTTGTGGGGCATGGACCGTAGGGCAACCTTCCGGAACCACCCGCCCGAACCCGACAGCTAACTCGGCAGGCGGATGACGGAAGGAGTCGCCTCTCTTGGCGTCGCACCGCAAATGGCGTCCTACGGGTACGCGCATCGCAGGCATACGGACCCCGGCCCTCGCCACGGCGGCCCTCGCCTCCGTGGCCCTGCTCTCCCAGACGGCGAACGCCGCCCCCTCGGCCGAACCCAGACCCAGCGTCGAAGAGGTCTCGAAGAAGGTCAACGACCTCTACCACCAGGCCGAGACGGCCACCGACAAGTACAACGCGACCCGGGAGAAGGCCGCCAAGCAGCGGAAGCGCGTCGACACCCTGCTCGACGACGTCGCCCAGCGCACCGAGAAGCTCAACACCGCGCGCGAGGAGCTGGGTTCGTTCGCCGCGGCGCAGTACCGCACCGGGGCCGTCGCGCCCAGCACCGCGACACTGCTGCTCGCGGACAACCCGCAGGACTACTTCGACCAGACCCAGCTGATGAGCCGTCTGACGACCCGCCAGAAGGCGGCCGTGGACGACTACATCACCGACCAGGCCGCCACCACCAGGAAGCGTACGGAGGCCAGCCGGAGCCTGCAGTCGCTGACCGCCTCGCAGAACGCGCTCAGGACGTCCAAGGCCGCGGTGCAGCGCAAGCTCGGCGAGGCCCGCGGCCTGCTCTCGAAGCTGAACGCCGAGGACAAGGCGCGGCTGGCGGCCATCGAGAAGAAGAAGCAGGAGCGGGCCACGGCCAAGGCGGCGGAGCTGGCACGACAGCAGGCGGCCGCCGAGAAGGCCGCCCAGCGGCAGTCGTCCGGCACCACGACCGGCTCGACGGCCGGATCGACTGCCGGACCGGCGACGGGATCGACGGCCCCGGACTCCTCGTACGCGACCAAGGCGGCCAAGGCGCTCGCGTTCGCCCGCACCCAGATCGGCAAGCCGTACGTCTGGGGCGCCACCGGCCCGGACTCCTACGACTGCTCGGGCCTGACCCAGGCCGCCTGGAAGGCCGCCGGTGTCGGTCTCCCGCGCGTCACCTACGACCAGGTGAACGCCGGCACGACGGTCTCCCTCGCCGACGCCCAGCCCGGTGACCTGGTCTTCTTCTACAACGACATCAGCCACGTCGGCCTCTACATCGGCAACGGCATGATGATCCACGCGCCGAAACCGGGAGCGTACGTCCGCGAGGAGTCGATCTACTACGACGGCACCTCGGCGATCCACAGCGTGGTGCGCCCGGCGTAGTCCGGGGCGCGGGCGACATCCTTCGCGGGGCACGCGCGCGTGGAGCGACTGAAGCTCCACGCGCGTGTGCCCCTCGTTTCGTACGGCACGCACGCGTGCCCCGGCGTTTCGTATCCCACGCGCGCGTGCTCCGCTGTTTTCGTCCCCCACGCACGCGTGCCCGGTGTTTTCGCGCTCCCCACGCGCGTGCCCCGTCGGTAACCGGTCCGGAGATCCCTAGCATCGGGCGCATGCCAGATACACCGGACATGCCGGACACCGCTTCGTTCCGCGCCTGGTGGGCGGGACGGTCGCCCGCCGCCGGAACCGCCGTCATGGCCACCGGCGTCATCTCGATCGGGCTGCACCTGACCGGCTACGAGACCCTCTCCCGGATCGCGCTGGTCCTGGCGTCGCTCGCCTGGCTCGGGCTCGCCGCGGACTTCCTCGTCCGGCTGGCGGGCGACCGGGAGCAATGGGTGCGGCAGGCCGGCACGCCGGCCGGGCTCAACGCGGTCGCGGCGACCACCGTGCTCGGCACCAGGTTCTCCGTACTGGGGTGGCAGGGGCTCGCCGAGGTCCTGCTCGCCCTGTCGGCCGCGCTCTGGCCGATCCTGCTGCTGGCCGTCGTACGGCACTGGCGGCGCCGTATGGCGGGAGAGGTGTTCCTCGTCTGCGTGGCCACGCAGGGGCTCTCGGTCCTCGGCTCGACGATCGCCACCGCCGTGGGTTCGGACTGGCTCGCGCACACGGCGATGGTGCTGTTCTGGCTGGGGATCGTGCTCTACGGGGTGTCGTTCGCGCACTTCGACCTGTGGGAGGTGAGGAAGGGCGCCGGGGACCACTGGGTGGCGGGCGGCGCGCTCGCGATCTCGGCACTGGCCGGGGCGGAACTCGTCACCGCGCACCACGTGAACATGTACCTGTGGAACAACGACGACCAGGGCGTCCTGCGCGCCGCGACCGGCACACTGCTCGTGCTCGACCTCGCCTGTTACTGCCTGCTGATCATCGCGGAGGCGGTGTGGCCGCGCCCGCGGTACGACATGCGGCGCTGGGCGACCGTCTTCCCGCTGGGGATGACGGCGGTGGCGACCCTCTCGGTCGCGTCCGCCCTCGACGTCTTCTGGCTCAAGGGCACGGGGCAGGTGCTGCTGTGGATCGCGGTGGCGGCGTGGCTGGCGGTCGCCGCGGGCGCCGCCCTCGCCGTCAGGTCCTCGACACGGGCGTGAAGGCGCCGGTCCAGCCTGCCCTCACGGAGGTACGGAGGTGAGGCGCCGGTCCAGCCTGCCTCGCGGAGGTGAGGGGGCCGGCCAACCCTGCCTCGCCAAGGCGAGGGGCCGGCCAAGCCTCGCACGCGGGGGTGAACGTGTCTGTCAGGTCCACAGGACGGCGATGAAGATGTTCGCGACGGTCAGCAGCCCGACGAGGCCGAAGAGGCGCTTGTCCACCGTCTCGTCGTCCCGCTTCACATAGACGAGCCCGAGGATCACGATCAGCAGGGCCAGCTTCACACCGATCTTGACGGTGTTGACCGTGTTGCCGTCGGCCTGGTTGAGCCCGACCAGGGCGACACCGGTGACCAGCATGGTCAGCGCGCCGTGCAGCATCGCGGGGACGAAGCGGGCGGTGCCCTTGCCCATCGCCTTCATCTGGGTGAAGAAGCCGCCGAGGAGCGCGGCGATGCCGATGATGTGCAGGCCGACGAAGAGGTGGATGAGTACGCCCATGGGGCCGGAGCCTAATCGCACACCCTGACGCCCCTTCCCACCGGGCCGCCCCTTCGCTCCACCTCCCCGCTCCCCCCTCGCTCGTCACCCTCTTGTCACCAGGCCATCGCGTGTCATCCATAGCACCGGCACCGCTCCGGCTGTCCGGGATTCACCGCATCGGTCATCACCCTGCGTGAAGCCGGTGAAGCCAAGCCGGAATCCTGGTCACATTCGATCACTCGGCGATCCAGTGGCGGCAGTTCCGTACATAGCGTTACCAACGCCACACTCCCAGGTTTAGCGTCCTCCCCCAGGTGACCGGCTCTCCACCGCCGCCCGGGCCGGGGGCGGCAGTCGGACACCACCGCCGAGAAGGTCCGGCGGCGGCCCGCTCCCCCTGTGTGAGCCGTCGCCGGACGTGTCACCGCTTGACCGCACCCGCAAGGGCGGTCGCACGGAAGGATGTGGGCCCTCGTGGCAGCGCACCGCAGGACCAAACAGCGCTCGATCGGCGGAAACACGGCCCGCACAGCAGTCACCATCGCCCTCGCGGGCGCGGCGACGGCGACCGGCTTCGACGGGATCGGGCATGCCGACCCCCAGCTCTCGCCGGCGCAGGTGAAGGCCCAGGTCGACAAGTTGTACGGGGAGGCGGAGGCCGCCACCCAGAAGTACGACGGCGCCAAGGAGAAGGCCGACCAGGCGGAGGCGCACCTGAGCACACTGCGCGACGAGGCGGCCCGCCGCGAGGACCGGCTCAACTCGGCCCGGGAATCGCTGGGTTCGATGGCTGCGGCGCAGTACCGCAGCGGCGGACTCGACCCGGTGGTGCAACTCGCGCTCTCCGATCACCCCGACCAGTACCTGGAGGGGGCCGCGTTCGCCGAGCGGGTCGGCACCCGGCAGTCGGCGGAAGTCGCCGGGGTACGCAAACAGCTGCGCGAGATCGAGCAGTTGCGCGGAGCGGCGCACATCGAACTGGCCGCGCTCAAGTCGCGGCAGACCGAGCTGAAGCAGCAGAAGAAGACGATCAACGAGAAGCTCGACGCGGCTCGCCACCTGCTCGCGCGACTCACCCCGGAGCAGCGCACGCAGTACGTGGAGCGGGGTGGCGCGAGCGAGCAGCAGCACGTCTCGCGCTCCTCGGCCCGCGAACCGGTCCCGGCCGCGTCCTCCGGCACATCCGGTGCCACCGGCGTCGGCGGCACCGGCGGCACCACCGTCGCGGCGCCCAACTCCCGTGCGGCGGCGGCCGTCGCCTACGCCTACTCGAAGCTCGGCAGCCCCTACGTCTGGGGCGCCACCGGCCCCGACGCCTTCGACTGCTCCGGGCTCGCCCAGGCCGCGTACCGTTCCGCGGGCATGTCCCTGCCCCGCACGACCTATTCCCAGATCAACGCCGGCCAGCGGGTCACCCTCTCCGAACTCCGCCCCGGAGACCTGGTGTTCTTCTACGCGGGGGTCACCCACGTCGGCATCTACGTCGGCAACGGCCAGATGATCCACGCCCCCAATCCGTCGGCACCCGTACGGCTGGCCCCGATCAGCGAGATGCCCTTCGCGGGGGCCACGCGGGTGGCGTGATCACCTGGGCACTGCGACCGGGCGCCCTCGTCCAACAGGTCTCGCAACGCGTTCCCGATGGTTCCCTTCTGGGAACGCAGCGCGTTGCGGACCTGGGCGGCGTGCCGGTGTACATCGCGGGCGGAGAGCGGGTGGGGGCCATGGTCGGGCCTCCCGGCCCCGCTGCCCGACGGGAGCGCCGCGAAGTCGGTCGCCTGAGCGCCCGGTCGGGCTCCGGCTTGGGCTCCAACTCCCCGGCAGGCCCGGCAGAGGCCGTCCGGAAGGGCTTCGGGACGGCCGGCAGAGCTCGGATCCCGGACATCGAGTGGCGCCTGCCGCGTCACGCCCGCAGCGTGGGCAGAGCCCGAACTCTCCTCCGGGAGCAGGCCACTTCGTGGAAGGTCCCGGAGGAGCTCGCGGAGACGGCGGTCCTGCTTCTCAGTGAGCTGATGACGAACGCGTACCGGCACGCGAAGGTGTCCCCGGGCCGAGAGATCCGGGCCCGCTGTGCCCTGGGCGACGACCGCCTCCGCGTATGGGTGACGGATGCGAACGACATGCTCCCCACGCCCCGCAGGGCGACACCGGACGACGAGTCGGGCCGTGGCCTGGCTCTGGTGGCCGCGCTGGCGGACGACTGGGGTGCGGCTCCTCGTGAGGGAGGTGTCGGCAAGACGGTCTGGCTCGAACTCCGGATCGGCTCCCCGGGGTAGCCGTACTGGCCGTACTCCCCGGGGCCGCGCCTACAGCTCCTGCTCGCCCGGCGCCTGGCCGGGCCAGGCGCCGTCGGCCGGTCAGACCAGCCGACGCGCCGTCGCCCAGCGCGTCAGCTCGTGGCGGTTCGAGAGCTGGAGTTTGCGCAGGACCGCCGAGACGTGCGACTCGACCGTCTTGACGGAGATGAAGAGCTGCTTGGCGATCTCCTTGTACGCGTAGCCACGGGCGATGAGGCGCAGGACCTCGCGTTCGCGCTGGGTGAGGCGGTCCATGTCCTCGTCGACGGGCGGGGCGTCGGTGGAGGCGAAGGCGTCGAGGACGAACCCGGCGAGGCGCGGGGAGAACACCGCGTCGCCGTCCTGGACGCGGAAGACGGAGTCCACGAGATCCGTGCCGGTGATCGTCTTGGTGACGTACCCCCGGGCGCCGCCGCGGATCACACCGATCACGTCCTCAGCGGCGTCCGACACGGACAGCGCGAGGAAGCGGACCGGCTGCTCGGCGTCGGCCATCAACGGGGCGCACCGGCGCAGTACTTCGACACCGCCGCCACCGGGAAGGTGGACGTCGAGGAGGACGACCTCGGGGCGGGTGGCCGTGATGACCGTGACCGCCTGGTCGACGTCCGCGGCCTCGCCGACCACTTCGACGCCGGTCCGCTCGGTCTCGCCGATCTCGGCCTGGACCCCCGTACGGAACATGCGGTGGTCGTCGACGAGCACCACGCGCACCCGGCGCCCGACCTCGGCGCCGCCCGGTCCGGCCGCGGGGTCGGCGGCTCCGGACGCGGCGGCCACGGGGGACTCCCCGGCCGAACCGCCGGACTCCACAGGCTCGTTCGTGTCGCTCATGACGTCTTCTCCGCCCTTTCCATCTCCAGCTCGACCTCGGTGCCGCCGTCCGGCACCGCGCGCAGTCGCGCCGTGCCGCCGTTGCGCTCCATGCGGCCGATGATCGATTCTCTGACGCCCATACGGTCGGCGGGTATCGCGTCGAAGTCGAAGCCGGGGCCGCGGTCGCGGACGGACACGAAGACCGTCCTGCCCTCGACTTCGGCGTAGACCTGTACGGCGCCGCCCTCGCCACCGTACTTGGCCGCGTTCACCATCGCTTCGCGCGCCGCCTGCATCTGCGCGGTCAGGCGGTCGTCGAGCGGGCAGTCGCCCACGACGACGACCTCGATGGGCACGCCGTGCTTGTCCTCGACCTCGGCGGCATGGCGGCGGACCGCCTCGGCGAGGGTGTCGGGCTCCTCGTCCTCGTCCTTGCCGCTGCCCTCCGGCTTGTAGAGCCAGGCCCGCAGATCGCGCTCCTGGGCGCGGGCCAGCCGCCGCACCTCGTTCGCGTTCTCCGCGTTGCGCTGGATCAGGGTCAGGGTGTGCAGCACCGAGTCGTGGACGTGGGCGGCGACTTCGGCCCGCTCCTGCGCGCGGATGCGCATCAGGCGCTCCTCGGAGAGGTCCTGGGTCATCCGGATCAGATAGGGGCCGGCGAGCAGCGCGACGCCGACGAGGACCGCGAGCGCGGCCTGGAGCACCGAGCCGAGGTGGGCCGCGGAGCCCTGGAGGACGAATATCCCGGAGACGCCGGCGGTGACGAGCAGAACGCCCGCCGCTGACCGCAGCAGTGTGAGCGTGCGGCGCCGGCGGCCGACCTCCGCCCAGCGGGCCCGCCGCGCGTTGTCCGCCTGGCGCCAGACCAGGGCGACGCCCGCGCCGACGAGGACCGTCGGCCACAGATACGCCTTCGTGCCGCCGCCGAGATTCACGTTGCCGACGAAGACCATGGCCACGACGACCATGAGGAGCAGGGCGACCATCTGGCCCCTGTCCGGCTTGCGGGCCACGAGCCTGCGCCGGCCGTCGGGCGAGGTCTCGGTGGTGAACGCCGCTGTCCGGCCGCCGGAGCCGACGCCGCCGACGCCGAGCGGCACGAAGAACCAGAACGCGGCGTACAGCAGCGCGCCGAGTCCGTCCGCCATGAACAGTCCGACGAACATCAGCCGCACCCAGACCACGGGCAGCCCGAGATGCCCGGCGAGCCCTCGCGCCACGCCCCCGAGCCAGCGTCCGTCGCTGCTGCGGTAGAGCTTGCGCGGGGGCCGCGGGTCGTCGACGGGCATGGCTGCGGCTTCCGGCATGCCATCGATGTTCACACGCCCGGCGGACCGGAGCATCAGGGTCGGCCCCCGATACTCCCCTGATCTTCAGGAATCGGTACTCGATGCTCCCCTGATCTTCAGGAATCGGCATTCGAACAGTCCCCGCCCTCCCCTCGGAACGGATATCAGGGTTCGGCCAGGGTCATCCCGACTGCCGCCACGCCGTCCCGCCCGTCACCATGGACGCATGACAGATCAGCAGCACGCGGCGGCGGAGCCGGACCCCGGCGCCGCTCAGGGTGATGAGCCGCGCGCTCGCGGGGAAGCGGCCACGGCACGGCCCGCGGACGCCGGTACCGCCCCCGGGGTGCCGCGCAGGTTCCGGCGCGACCGTCGGCAGAAGATGCTGGGCGGGGTGTGCGCCGGGCTCGGCCGGCAGTGCGACATGGACCCGGTGATCTTCCGGATCGTGCTCGCGGTGCTCGCCGCGACCGGCGGCATCGGCCTGATCTTCTACGGCTTCGCCTGGCTCTTCGTCCCGTACGACGAGGAAGAGGAGAACGAGGTCCGCAAGCTGCTCACCGGCCGTGTCGACGGCCAGGCGCTGACCGCCGTGCTCTTCGCGCTGGTCGGTTGCGGAGTGTTCCTGTCCATGCTGAAGAACGGCAGCGTGCTGACGTTCGCCGTCGTCCTGTCCCTGCTGCTGGCCGGAGCGGGCTACTGGTCGCAGAACCGCGGCGCCACCGACCCGGACCCCCTCGCCGCGCAGGCCGTCGCCGACGCCCCGCCGGAGGCGCAGGCCCCACCCGTCCCCGCCTCCTATCCCTCCTGGTGGCGCGACCCGATCGTGAAGGACGGTTCGCACGTCGGCGGCACCGGCTACATGTGGGGCCCGCCGGAGACCCGGGACCGGGATGTCGCGGCCGCGCTCAACATCGCGCGCGGGACCTCCCGCCCCGACGCGCGCACGGAACGGGAGCGCAAGCAGCGCGGCCCCCGTCCCATAGGCGGCCGGGTCTTCCTGCTCGCCCTGCTGGCGGGCGGCCTCACCACCGGCCTGAACTGGCACGCCCGGGCGCTCGGTACCAGCCTTCAGACCGGACTGGCCGCCGCCCTCATCGTGTTCGGCCTGGGGATCGCCGTCAGCTCCTTCCGCGGCCGCACGGGCGCGGGAACGATCTTCCTGGCGGTGATCACGGCGGGCCTCCTCGCGGCCTCCGCGGCCCTGCCCAAGGACATCGACACACACTGGGTGCGGACGACGTGGACTCCGGCGACCGCGGCCGACGTACGGCCGGGCTACGACCTCGGCACGGGCGTGGGCACCCTCGACCTCAGCCGCGTCGACCTCGCCAAGGGGCAGACGGTGAAGACCGACGCCCAGGTGGGCGCGGGCCGGCTGAAGGTGATCGTCCCCAAGGACGCGACCGTACGGCTCACCATCGAGGTGGGCGTGGGAGACATCCAGTTGCCGGGTGACAACAAGAAGGACGTGGACGTGGAACCGGGCAAGCACAAGCAGGTGATCCTGGCGCCGACGACGGGCGGCAAGGACGGCGGCACCCTCGACCTCGACCTCCAGGTCGGCGTCGGCCAGGCGGAGGTGGCCCGTGCCTCGTCATGAGTTCCAGCCAGGAAAGCTGGTGGCGGGTCTCTTCCTCACCGCCGGGGGCGTCGCCTACGCCGGAGACGCGGGCGGCTGGTGGGACACCGAGTGGTTCGCCATCATCCCGGTCGTCGTCGTCGGGCTCTGCCTTGCGGGCGCCGTGGCGTCCGTGAACCACGCCATACGCAGACGCCGCACGGACCGGGGTCCGCGCGGCGTGAACTCCTAGGACGGCTCTGGGAGGGGTAGGACTGATCCTAGGTTCTCGGGCAGGTTCTAGCGGTAGGCCCCGGCGCGTTGCCTGCGCCGGGCCCGTAGAGCCGAATCCACGGAGAACATGGAGGCGCCCGCCAGCACGAGGGGGGTCCAGGCCATCAGATAGGCCAGGTCGTTGCCGTAGTAGTACGGATCGGAGCCCCAGCTCACCGTCAGCCACAGGCTGAGCGAGATGAGCGCGCCGCCGAGTGCGGCGATGCGGGCCAGCAGACCTATCAGGGTGCCGATTCCGACGGCCAGTTCACCGAACGCGATGGCGTAGCCGAAGCCGACGGGGTTCTTCAGGGACAGGTCGACGAGGGCCGGTATGGCGGAGGAATCACGCACGTTGCGCATCAGGTCGCCGATCGAGCCCGAACCGGAGGCCTTCATGAAGGCGCTGTTGGTCAGTTTGTCGAGGCCGGCGTAGATGAAGGTGACACCCAGGAAGACGCGGAGTGGCAACAGGGCGTAACGGGTAGCGGTCTCTCGCCAGTCCCGCCTCTCCTCCAGATACTGGTTGTGAGTATCCGTCCGCATACCGTGAGTCATCGCTCTCCGCCGCCTTTCGCCCGCGTGCCGTTGACCACTCAACAGACCATACGTACGAATCCGTTCCCCTACTCAGGGCCTGGAACCTTTTTTCGGGCTCCACCTCACGGAATGCGCCGACTCGCCCCGTCCACCCGGGGCACCCCGCAGCCTTCGTTCGCCCCCTCCGCCCCCTCCCTTCCCGTAGCTGCGGCTCCGCCCCAGACATCGCTCCTCGAACGCCGGAGGGGCCGAATCCCGCGGCTCGTCAGTCCGTCACGTCGATCTCGTAGCGATTCGTCTCGACGCCCGCCGCCGTGACCACCTGTACCTCCACCCGCCCCGGCTCCACATCCACCGGTACGGGCACCGTCAGCACCGCGTCCGTGGGATTGCTGAACCCCCCGGACACCGGCACCAACGGCACATGTACGTGCACCGGCCCGATCCGTACGACCATCCGCGACAGCCTGTTCGCGGTCTGCGCCCCGGGCGGCACGAAGCCGGCCCCCCGGATCTCGATGTCGTCCCCGGTGCGAATGGGCGCGTCCAGATCGCCCGCCTCGCGGGACCGGACCACGGAGAGGATCACCGGCCGCCCGCCCTCGGCGTACTTCCCGGCGAGATAGGTCGCGGCCGACACCAGCACCAACAGGGCCAGTCCCCACGGAAGATCGGGCAACTGCGACGGCCGCCGGGCCAGCCGCACCGCCGCGAAGACCAGCGCGACCGCGCTGATCACGACGTACTGGATGTCGGCGAAGCTTCCCCGCCCGGAGTCGTCGGTCAGCAGGTCCGCCGCGCGCGGCCGGTCCGCGCGGACCTTCTGCAGCCGCTGCCCCAGCACCCGCAGCCCGACCACCCGCCGCACCAGCACCGCGACCCCGCACGCCACGGCGACGACGGTCACGACACCGGCGCCCCGGGCGAGTTCGAGCCCGGCGATGAGGTCGTCCCGGCGGCCGGGCGCGGAGGCCGCCGCCAGTTGCCCCACCAGTACGAGGACCGCGTACGCCACGAACAGCACCCAACCGGCGGCGACCGCGCGGGAGGTGGAGAGGCGGTTGTCCTCGCCGATGACCGGCGCCAGAGCCCCGCCCCGTGCGCGGTGCAGCCAGGCCGCCCCGGTCAGGAGTCCGGCCAGCGCGGCCGCGGCGAGCAGCCCTGCCGTCCGCGCCGCCGTCCAGCCGGCCCCGATCGCGGTGAGCGCCTGCACGAGCAGGAGGACGACGACGGCGGCCCAGACGGTGTACGCGGTGTAGCGCCACAGCCGGCCCAGCCATGCCTCGCCCTCGAGTCGGCCCCGTTCGGCGACCACGTCCGCGGACTGGGTGAGCTCGTCGGACACCCACTGCCGGGACGCGGAGGCGGAGTGCGCGACGCCGGCGGGCAGTCCCTGCCCGGACGCCAGCGCGTCGCGCTTGGCGAGGAACGCGGCGACGGCCCGCCGGTGCCCCGTACGCGCCCCGTGCGGGCAGTCCCCACACGTGCAGCCGCCCTCGTGCACGCCCGAACCCCCGTCCAGGCCTCCGCTCAGGCCTCCGCCCGGTCCGCCACCCGGACCACCGCTCCGCCCGCCACCCGGTCCGGTGCCCGACCCGGCACCCGACCCGGCACCGTGCCCCGCACCGTGTCTCGCCTCCTGCACCGCCACGCCTGCTGCCGCCTTCCCGCGCCAGAAAACTCCGTACGACCGGAACGTCCATACGCCCGACCGTCACACCGCCGGAACGCCACGCACGCCCGACCACCACACCGCCGAAGCACCACGCGCGCCCGGCCCCCGCCCCCCATACCGCCCGAAGCCCGCACCCGCCCGTCCGCCCAACCGGCCGTCCGCGATGCGAAGCACCCGTCAGACCGTCGTGCGGCCTGAATCCGGTGCGCACGCCCCTGCGGCCGACCGTAAGGCCCGATCCGGTACGCCCGGACGTGCCCGGCCGTCGTGCGGCCGGACCTGATGTGCCCGACCATCGCACACCGGAGCGTCCGTACGCCTGACTGCCGCACACCTGCCTGACAACTGTTCAGTGATGACAGCGAATTGTGCCGTACGGAGCACGGCGCGCACGCGTCAGGTCGGTTCGGCGCGGGTGAAGCGAGGGACCCCCTGTTGACCCGGCTGCGAGAATTCGTCCATGGCCGAGATCATCCAGCGCGACGGGACCTGGGCCTTCGACGGCAGCACGGTCAGGATCACGCCGGGACTGCACCGCACCGTGCCGCTGTTCCGGCAGACGTACGGGGAGATCTCCGTTCCGCTGGAGGCGGTGTCGGGCATCGTCCACGAACCCGAACGCAAGCGTGGCCGGCTGCGTCTGCGGCTGCGCGAGGGCGCCGACCCGCTGCTCCAGGCGACCGGGGGCCGGCTGCCCGACGCGGCGGACCCCTACAGACTGTCGGTCAACGTCGACGGTTCCGGAGTGGCCGAGTACGTCGCCGAGGAGATCCGCCGCGCGCTGCTGCTGGAACAGATCCCCAAGGAACCGGCGAAGACATATCTGCTCGCGGGCCCGCCCGTCCCGGTGTCCGTCCGCTCCAGCGACGGCACGGTCTCCTTCGACGGGACGCGGGTGCGCATCGACTGGGCGGACACCTCGGACCGGGTCAAGCGGGCGACGGGGCCGCGGATCATCGCGCTGGGCGACCTCGTGCAGGTCGAGTGGCTGCCCAACTCCGGTTACGAGGACGGCTTCCTGCGTTTCGTGACGAGCGAGACGGTGTACTCCAAACTGCCGCCCGAGAAGGACCCGTACGCCCTCCACCTGTGGGGCAGTTCCCGCCGCGACCTGCTCACCGCGCTGGTCGCCACCGCGGTCACCGCACGGCTGCCGCATCCCTCCACGCGCGCCGGAGCGTACGTGGACCGGCCACAGGCGGCCCCGCTGGTACCGGCGCGGTCCGAACACCACGACGTACTGCTGCGCCGCCTGCGGGAGTTGGGCGAGCTGCACCGCGACGGCGTCCTGACGGACGAGGAGTTCGCCCTGACGAAGGCGGCCGTCCTGCGGGGTTTCTAGCGCCGTCGCCGTGACCGTTGCCTCTCACCTTCTCGCCCCGTGACCGGACAGGTCCTAGCTGAGGAGATCCGGTTCGCCGCGGCTGATGTCCTGCCACAGCGGCTGGTAGTTGATCCACGCCACCAGGTCGCCGCCGAGCTGTTCACGGGTGGCGACCGCCAGTTTGTGGTCGATGAGGAGGGGCCGGCCCGCGGCCTTCGCGGTGAGCTGGACCTGACTCGACCGCTCCATGGACAGGAACCACCAGGCCGCCGCGTCCACCGAGTCCCCGACGGTCAGCAGTCCGTGGTTGCGCAGCACCAGCGCCTTGCGGCTGCCCAGCGCGGACGCGATCCTGCGGCCCTCCTCCGCGTCGACGGCGACCCCGGTGTACGCGTCGTACAGAGCGTGATCCTCGTAGAAGGCACAGCTCTCCTGGGTGATCGGGTCGAGCAGATCGCCGAGGGCGGCGAGGGTGCGGCCGTACACGGAGTGGCAGTGGGCGACGGCGACGACGTCGGGGCGGGCGGCGTGGACCTGGGAGTGCACGGTGAACGCCGCCTGGTTCACGTGGTAGCGGCCCTGGATCACCTGGCCGTCCTGGTTGGCCATGACCAGGTCGCTCACGGTGACGTGCTTGAACGGCATGCCGAACGGGTTGACCCAGAAGCAGTCGCTGTACTCCGGGTCGCGGGCCGTGATGTGTCCGGAGACGCCGTCCTCGAAGCCGAGCCGTCCGAACAGCCGCAGCGCGCCGGCCAGCCGCTCCTTGCGGTGCTGCCGTTCGTCGTCCGTCGACTCGTGCATCGGCGGCATGGCGAAGCGCAACTGGTCGGTGGGGCGGGGCAGGGGCGGAGTGGGCCCTTGCATAGGTCCTCCAGCACTGGCGTGTTCGGTACGGAGCGGAAGTTACCCGGGGTCAGCGCAGGAGAACAGGGGTGTTCCGTGAGAGAAAAAAAGAGGAGCAAAGAGGGACACCCGTAATACCCGACAGAAGATGTCGGGTATACGGGCCAGACTCGGGTCATGAACTGGGCAGCTCTCTCCACGGCCGAACCGGTCCTCGCCGGCACCGTCGAACAACGCTTCGGCGCCTTCACCCACCACGTCCTCGCCACCCTCCGCAAGGACGGCTCGCCCCGCACCTCCGGCATCGAGGTGCGCTTCCTGGACGGCGAGCTGTGGCTCGGCATGATGCCGGACTCGCTCAAGGCGCTCGACCTGCGCCGCGACCCGCGCTTCGCGCTCCAGGCGAATCCGGGGGCCGGCACGGACATGGGCGGCGGCGACGTGCGGATCGGCGGGCGGGCCGTCGAGGTGGGCGACGGTCTCCCGGCGAAGGCCGCGTACGTGAAAGAGGTGGAACCGCCGGAGCCGTTCCACCTCTTCCGCACCGAACTGACGGAGGTCACGCGGACCTACGTGGAGGACGACACGTATCTGGTCGTCCAGGTCTGGAAGCCCGGCGCGCCGGTGCGCACGCTCAAGCGGACCTGAGGGGGAGGGTCACTCCCCCGGAGCCGGGAGGACTACTCCCACTCGATGGTGCCCGGGGGCTTGCTCGTCACGTCGAGCACGACGCGGTTGACGTCCGCGACCTCGTTCGTGATGCGCGTCGAGATCTTCGCCAGGACGTCGTAGGGCAGCCGCGACCAGTCGGCCGTCATGGCGTCCTCGCTGGACACCGGACGGAGCACGATCGGGTGGCCGTACGTCCGGCCGTCACCCTGGACGCCCACGCTGCGCACGTCCGCGAGCAGGACCACCGGGCACTGCCAGATGTCCCGGTCGAGACCGGCGGCGGTCAGCTCCTCGCGGGCGATGGCGTCGGCGGCGCGGAGCAGGTCGAGACGCTCCTTGGTGACCTCGCCGACGATACGGATGCCGAGGCCGGGGCCGGGGAACGGCTGGCGCTGGACGATCTCGTCCGGCAGGCCGAGCTCCTGGCCGACCATCCGGACCTCGTCCTTGAACAGCTGGCGCAGCGGCTCGACGAGCTGGAACTCCAGGTCCTCGGGGAGGCCGCCCACGTTGTGGTGGGACTTGATGTTGGCGGTGCCGGTGCCGCCGCCGGACTCGACCACGTCCGGGTAGAGCGTGCCCTGGACCAGGAACGCGACGTCCTCGCCCTCGGCGGCCTCGGCGATGATGTCGGCCTGGGCCTGCTCGAAGACGCGGATGAACTCGCGTCCGATGATCTTCCGCTTCTCCTCGGGGTCCGAGACGCCCTTGAGCGCGGTGAGGAAGCGCTCCTCCGCGTCCACGACCTTGAGCTGCACGCCGGTCGCGGCGACGAAGTCCTTCTCGACCTGCTCGGTCTCGCCCTGACGCATCAGACCGTGGTCGACGTACACACAGGTGAGCTGGGAGCCGATGGCCTTCTGCACGAGGGCCGCGGCGACCGCGGAGTCCACGCCGCCGGACAGACCGCAGATCGCGCGCTTGGTGCCGACCTGCTCGCGGATCAGGGCGACCTGCTCCTCGATGACGTTGCCGGTGGTCCAGGACGGGGTGAGACCCGCGCCGCGGTACAGGAAGTGCTCCAGGACCTGCTGGCCGTGCGTGGAGTGCATGACCTCGGGGTGGTACTGGACGCCGTAGAGCTTCTTCTCGTCGTTCTCGAAGGCGGCGACCGGGACGACGTCCGTGGAGGCCGTGACGGTGAAGCCCTCGGGAGCGGCGGAGCAGGCGTCGCCGTGCGACATCCACACCGGCTGCTCGTCCGGGGTGCCCTCGAACAGGGTGGAGCCGGACTTCGAGACGTGCAGCGGCGTACGGCCGTACTCGCGGGCGCCGGTGTTGTCCACCGTGCCGCCGAGGGTGGTCGCCATCAGCTGGAAGCCGTAGCACATGCCGAAGACGGGGACGCCCGCCTCGAAGAGCGCGCGGTCCAGGCGCGGGGCGCCCTCCGCGTAGACCGACGAGGGGCCGCCGGAGAGGATGATCGCGGCCGGGTTCTTGGCGAGCATCTCCTGGACCGGCATGGTGCTCGGCACGATCTCGCTGTAGACCCGGGCCTCACGGACGCGACGGGCGATGAGCTGGGCGTACTGCGCACCGAAGTCGACGACCAGGACGGTGTCGGGGGCGGCGGGGGACGCTTCTGGCACGGTCTGCCTTCCGGCGGTGAGCAAAAGGGTGTAGGGCCGATTCTACCGGGGGCCGCGGTGGGCTTGGCGCCGCCGGGGTTCCCGGCCCGGCTCTCACCATCCGAACCCGCCCGGGTCTCACCATCCGAACCTGCTTGGCCGGCGCCCCCACGGGCGTGCATACTGCCGTCATGCTCACGCAGACGACCTTCCTGTTTACCTATGGCAACCGGCCCGCCGGCTGCCACGGTCGTGCTGCTTGAGCAACTGACAAGCGACTTCCCAGGCGCCCCGGGCCGACAAGGCCCGGGGCGCCTGCTGTTTCCGGGCCCTGCCGCTCCGGGGCACCCCTTCCACCGAGGAGCCCCACCATGGCCGACGTACGCGACAAGACCGGCGCCCGCACCGACGAGGCCGCCGATGTGATCAGCGGTGCCCGTGAGCGCATCGACGCCCTCGACGACCGGATCATCGGTCTCGTGCAGGAGCGGATGGCCGTCTCGGCCGTGATCCAGGAGGCCCGGATCACGTCCGGCGGCCGCCGGGTGAACCTGTCCCGCGAGATGGAGATCCTCGGCCACTACCGGGAGGCGCTCGGCAAGCCGGGCACCTCGCTGGCCATGACCCTGCTCGAACTGTGCCGCGGCCGGGTCTGAATCCCGTGGCAGGGGTACGGCATCCCGTACCCGGCGTACACACGTACGCGTTCCCTCTCACCCGTACGGCGCGTGACCGGGATGCCGCGGACTTCGTTTCTTCTGGTGTCCGTGTCAGCCAGGGGCGGGCCCGAAGGAACCACGCGTGGCTTCGCTGGAGCGATGAGACGTACGGATCGTGCCGTGCGTCGTGGGACCTCGCTCCAGGTGGTGTGACCGGACGGCAGGGGACAGCAGCCCGGTCACTCAAGAGAACGGTCGGCCCCGGGGACGCCCGGGGCCGTCCGACGGAACTGTTCAGGGTCGGCACCACGTGCGCCGCCCTCGTGCGCCGCCGCGCACGACCGGCGGCCACCCTCGCGACCAGCGGCGCATCCCCCGACGCCGCTTCAAGGCACCGGCGCCGCGCTGACGTCGGTGCTGTCGGAGGAAGGGCCCCGCGGACATCCGTCCCGCGGGGCCCTTCGACGTGTGGCGGGCGCGGGCGCCGGGGCGCAGACACGGTCACCCGCGGCGGACGCGGTCAGAGGCGGTCAGACGCGGGACACCGTGCCGCAGTCGGCCGTGGGGGAGTTCTCGATGTCACGGCTGCGGTCGTACGGGTCGGTGGTCGGGCCGGTCGGCGACCCGTCGGTGGGCGTGGCCGACACCGACCGCGACACGAACCGCGGGTGCAGGAAGCCGTCGTAGACGTCGCAGGCGGAGTTGCCGATGTCCTCGGTGTACCGGCGGACCGTCAGCTTGCCGGGAGTGACCTGGAACTTCCTCGGGTCGGAGAACGCGACATCGAGGACGCGGCGCACGATGGTGCGGGTCACCTCGGCCGAGTTCCCGCCGGCCGGGGACACCGGGTAGACGAAGGTGTAGTCGGCGTGGATGGCGACGGACGCGTCCTTGCCCGCCGTGAAGGTGATCCGGCCGCGCGTCTTGACCACGTGCCCGACCAGGCGCGCCTCGTGCGGGTCGAAGCGGCTGAACAGGCCCAGCGGATCGTGCTTCTTGTCCGGTGCGCGCAGCAGGCGGTCGACGTCGTCGACCATCCCGGGCTGTTTGGGGTCGAGGACGGCGATCGCCGCCTCGGGACGCTCGCCGCGCAGGGTCGCCGGGTCGAGGTTCGCCGCGACGAGCAGGTTCTTGGTCTGCCGCAGCGCGGTGGCCACCTGGTCCTTCGTGAGTGAACCGACCGGGGTGGCCTTCGGGACGACGATGGCGGCCGCGCCGTCGGCCCAGCGCTCGGCGGGCGATCCGGCGAACGGGTGCTCCCTGGTGGGTGTCTGGGAGTCCGGGGCGGAGGGCGGCGCGGTCGGGGCCGCTGTCTCGTCCGGCAGCGTGGGGCCGGTCGAGGGGGACTTGGCCGAGGTGGACCCGTCCGAGGTACCGAAGGGATCTCCGGGCAGCAGGGACGGCTTCATCGCGACGGCCGCCACGGCGACGGCGAGCGGGATCCCGAGGATCGCCCACAGCCTGCGACGCCGGGCGGCGCGCCCGTCCGTCTCGCGCCAGGCGGGACCTGTCCGCCAGCCCTCGGGCCGGGCGGCCGGTCGCGCGTCCTTCCGGGCGGCCCGGCGGTCGGCCCGCTCGGCCTCCCGCGCGTCCTCGAGCCGCAGCCGCTCCGTCACCATGCGCGCCCGGGCGGACGGCTCCTTGGGGGCCGAGCCGCGGATGTCGCGTTCGCTGTCGCGCGCGAAGCGTTCCCACACATCGTCAGGAACCGTCGGCTCACCGGGTTCCCCGGGCTGCTTTTCAGACACGAAGCCAATTTGTAAGCGGCTCGAACGGGCGTACGCAAGCCCGACCGGTGTGTGACCCGGGCCACATAAGAATTAGGTGAGACGCAGGACAACCATTCTCAGGTTTCGCCGGTCACACCTGCGGAACCAACGGCCACACCCGCGCCCCACACGCGGAGGCCTCACCCATAAACGCCATATGCGCGCCACGAGTTCACGGCGCACCGGACATCTGAGGTCTTCATGAAGCTTCGCCGTGCCATGGCCACTGCGGCCGCGACGGCTGTCATAGCCCCGCTCGCGTTGCTGTCGGTCGCGCCGGCCGCGTTCGCGGAAGAAAGCCCGTCCCCGAGCGCGAGCACGTCCGAGTCCCCGTCCGAGTCGGCGTCGCCGAGCGCGAGCGAGAGCTCCCCCGCGCCGTCCGCTTCGGCATCCGCGTCCGAGTCCGCGTCCGCCTCTGCGTCGGCGTCGGCGTCCGCGAGCGAGTCCGCTCCGGCCCCGAGCGGCTCCGCTTCGGCATCGGCCTCCGCGTCGGCCTCCGCGTCCGAGTCCCCGGAGCCCGAGCCCTCCGAGTGCTCGGACTCCAAGGTCCAGGTGTCCATCACCGGCCTGCCCGGCAAGATCGCGGCGGGCAGCGGCTGGCACAAGTTCTCCCTGGACGTTCTGAACAACTCCGACTCCACCCTGAGCGACCTCGGCTTCTTCGCCGGCGCGTCCTCCGACAAGGCCGGCGAGGACCTCTTCCAGAGCAAGAAGGTCCAGCTCCAGGCGTACAACCCGGACGACAAGACCTGGGAGGACGTCGACTCCGAGGGCTACGCGGTCGGCTACGTCGGCTACACCGACGAGCTCAAGCCCGACTACGAGGTCGGCATCCCGCTCCGGATCAACGTGAAGTCCAGCGCCCCGGTCGGCGCCGGCTTCTCCCTCGGCGCCAGCATCTACGGCGACGCCGACGCGGCGTGCACCGGCTACGGCGAGGTCGCGTACAAGTTCCAGATCGTCTCGTCCGGCACGGACACCGACGGCACCAAGCCGCAGGAAGGCGGCGAGGTTCCGGTCTCGGACAAGCCTGCCGACAAGAGCAACACGCCGCAGGTCGACGGCAGCCTCGCCGCGACGGGCTCCAGCTCCGCCCTGCCGATGATCGGCCTCGCCGGCGGTATCGCCGTCGTCGCCGGTGCCGGCGCGCTGGTCGTCGTCCGTCGCCGCAAGTCCGGTGGCACGACCGCGTA
This sequence comes from Streptomyces sp. NPDC042002, assembly GCF_055588305.1. Classification (NCBI taxonomy): domain Bacteria; kingdom Bacillati; phylum Actinomycetota; class Actinomycetes; order Kitasatosporales; family Streptomycetaceae; genus Streptomyces; species Streptomyces sp. NPDC042002. Next base: position 37,608 of record NZ_JBVJCT010000022.1, read on the forward strand.
ACACGGCCCGGCACGACCGAGGCGGGCATCAGCCTCACTGGAAGTCGCGAGAAGCCACAAAGGCCGCGAGAAGAGAAGGACCTGCGCTCGGAGGGGGGCGCGGGTCCTTCTCTTCGCTGTCCGGGGGCCGGAGTTGGGGTTCGGGACCGGGCCGTCCGGGCCCGGCTTCGAGCCGGGTTCAGCCCGGGTTCGGGGCCGGTCCGGGTCGGGGCCAGGTCCGGTCCGGGTCGGTGTCGTAGCGGCCGGGGCTTGCGCTACGGCTTGGGCGGCACCGTCGGCATGCCCAGGAACGGCAGCCTCAGTGCGCCGAAGGCGTCCGCGGGGACGGCGGGCCGGCGCGGCTCGACCGCCTTGAGACGCTCGTACGCGGCTCCCGGCGCCGGACGCGGATCGGCCTCGCCCTTGTTGGGCCAGAACGACATGGCCCGCTCGGCCTGCGCGGTGATGGTGAGCGACGGGTTGACGCCGAGGTTCGCGGAGACGGCGGCGCCGTCGACGACGGAGATGCCCGGGTGGCCGTAGAGCCGGTGGTACGGGTCGATGACGCCCTCCTCCGCACCGGCGCCGATCGGGCAGCCGCCGAGGAAGTGCGCGGTGAGCGGGGTGCCCATCAGCTCGCCGACGTTGCTGCCCGCGAAGCCGTTGATCTCCTCGGCGATGACGGAGGCGGCCTGTGAAGCGGCCCTGATCTGCTTGGGGTTGGGAGCGCCGTGTCCCTGACGTGCCGTCAACAGCCCCTTGCCCGCGCCCTTCGGCTTCAGATACGTCGTCAGGGAGTTGTCGAGCGACTGCATGACAAGACCGATGATGGTGCGTTCGGACCAGCGGCGGTTGGAGAGCGAGCGGCACACCAGCAACGGATGCCGGGCCGCGTTGACGAGCCATCCCGCCACCCTCGACGAGCCCTCCGCGTAGGGGACTTGGAGGATGGACATGCCGCCCATCGCGTTGGAGCCCTTGCCGTAGCGGACGGGTTCGATGTGGGTGTTCTCGTCCGGGTGGATCGAGGACGTGATGGCCACACCCTGGGTGAAGTCGGCCCTGGGCGTCCCGTGCGCCTTGCGGTAGCGGCGGTTGTCCGTCTGCGCGCCCACCAGCGCCTCGGAGTTGGTGCGGGTCAGCTCGCCCAGCCTCTTCGACAGGTACGGCAGCTGGCCGCCCGCCTTCATGCGGTGCAGCAGGGTCTGGGTGCCGTAGGTGCCGGCCGCGAGGACGACCCGGTGCGCCGTGAAGGTCCGCCCCTCCCCCTTGCGCCGCTCGTCCGTCGGGAGGGTCTGGACGGCGTACCCGCCCCGCGAGTCGTCGGTGACGGACACGACGGTCGTCATGGGATGGACGACGGCGCCCGCCTTCTCGGCGAGGTGGAGATAGTTCTCGTTGAGGGTGTTCTTGGCGCCGTGGCGGCAGCCGGTCATGCACTCGCCGCACTCGGTGCAGGCCTTGCGGGAGGGTCCGGCACCCCCGAAGTACGGGTCGGCCACCTCCTCACCGGGCTTCGCCCCGGCCTCCCCGTCCGCGTCCAGTCCGTCGCCGAAGAAGACGCCGACGGGCGCCATGTGGAAGGTGTCGCCGACCCCCATCCGCTCCGCGGCGGCCTTGAGATGAACGTCCGACGGGGTCATGGTCGGGTTGAGCCGTACGCCCAGCATGCGCCGGGCCTGGTCGTAGTACGGCTTCAACTCCCCTTCCCAGTCGGTGATGTCCTTCCACTGCGGGTCCTCGAAGAAGGGCTTCGGCGGTACGTAGAGGGTGTTGGCGTAGTTGAGGGAGCCACCGCCGACACCCGCCCCCGCGAGCACCATCACATTGCCCAGCAGATGGATGCGCTGGATGCCGTACATGCCGAGCCGCGGGGCCCAGAGGTAGTTCTTGATGTCCCAGGAGTTCTTGGGGAGCGTGTCGCGGGTGAAGCGCCGGCCCGCTTCGAGGACTCCTACGCGGTACCCCTTCTCCGTCAGCCGCAGGGCGGTGACGGAGCCGCCGAAGCCGGAGCCGACGACGATGACGTCGTAGTCGTACGTTCCCTCGTACGTTCCTTCGTCCGACTGTGCCTGGACAGAGCTCTCCTGTGACACGTGCCGCTCTCCTCGTCGAGAACCGTTTGCGAACCGTTTGAGAACTGCTCGAGAACCGTGGATCGTTGCCGAGGGCCCGTGAGGGGCCGTGGGCTAGCGCAGCCGGAACACCTTCATGAGCTTCAGGCTCCGGCTCATGAACGCCGCGTACTTCTCGTCGTCCATGCCGAGCGACGGCGCCATCGGCAGCAGCCGCTGATGGGCGACGGTCTGCGCCTCGGTGTACTTGAGGATGCCCTCGGAGCCGTGCCGGCGGCCGAGGCCGGAGTCCTTCATGCCGCCCATGGGCGACTGGACGCTGCCGTACGCGGGCGCGTACCCCTCGTTGACGTTCACCGTGCCGGTCCGCAGCCGGGCCGCGACCGCGCGACCACGCCGCCCGTCCTTGGTCCAGACGGACGAATTGAGGCCGTACGAGGTGGAGTTGGCGAGTTCGACGACCTCGTCCTCGGTCTTGAACCGGTAGAGGGAGACGACGGGGCCGAAGGTCTCCTCGGCGCAGACGGCCATCGGGGCCTCCACTCCGTCGAGGATGGTGGGCTCGTAGAAGTACGGGCCGATGTCGGGCCGGGCGACACCGCCGGCGACGACCGTGGCCCCCTTGGCGACGGCTTCCTCGACGTGCCGCGTCACGGTCTCCAACTGCCGTTCGCCGACCAGCGATCCCATGTCGGCCCCGTACGCCAGGGACGTGCCGAGCCGCATGGCCCGGGTCCGGGCGGCGAACCGCTCCGCGAAGGCGTCGGCGATCGACTCGTGGACGTACAACCGCTCGATGGAGATGCAGAGTTGACCGGCGGAGGAGAAGCAGGCGCGGACGGCGCCCGCGGCGGCCTTGTCCAGGTCTGCGTCCTCCAGGACCACCATGGCGTTCTTGCCGCCGAGTTCGAGGGAGACGCCGACGAGACGGGCGGCCGCGCCCTGGGCGACCTCGCGGCCGGTCCGGGTCGACCCGGTGAAGGAGACGTAGTCGGCGTGCTTGACGACCTCCGGTCCGACGACCGGCCCGTCCCCGATGACGACCTGGAAGATCTCGGCGGGCAGCCCGGCCTCGATGAGCAGGTCACGCGCCCACAGGGCGGTGAGGCAGGTCTCGGTGTCGGGCTTCATGACGACCGCGTTGCCCGCGACGAAGGCGGGCAGCGCGTCGCCGACCGACAGCTCCAGCGGGTAGTTCCAGGGCGCGATCTGCCCGACGACACCGCGCGGGTGGCGCAGTTCGGTGACCTTGGTGAGGGTCGGGACCGCGCCGGCGTGCCGCTTGGGACGCAGGTACGAGGGTGCCTTGCGTCCGTAGTGCCGGGCGGCGACCACGACGGCCTGGACCTCCTCGTGGGCGTGCAGCCGGGCCTTGCCTGTCTCCAGCTGGATGAGGTCCAGCACCTCGGCCTGCCGGGCGAGCACGAGGTCGTGGAAGCGGAGCAGGACGGCGGCGCGCTGCCGTACGGGGGTGGCCGCCCAGGCGACCTGGGCGACGCGGGCCCGCTCGAAGGCCTTCTCGACGTCCTCCGGGGTGGACTCGGGCACGTCGGCCAGCTTCTCGCCGGTGAACGGCGTGTGGTTCGCGGTCCGCCCGGACCCGGCCACACCCTTGGTGAGCTGCGCGACGAGCTCGGGGGTGACCACGTCGGCGGCGGTACGGGCGCCGGCCGGGGCGGGAGCGAGGGGGTTGGTGCCGATGGCCCCGGGGGTACCGGCTCCGTCCACACCCGCGGTGCTGTCGGCGACCAAGGCCTCGGCGGCCTCGTCCGAACCGGCCGTTTCGGCGGCGGCGGGCGTCTCCACTGCGGTGGCCGTTCCCACGGCGGCGGGCGTTTCGTCCGTACCCGCGTTCGTCCCGGCCTCGTCATCCACGTCGGCGGTGATCGTCGCGTCGGCGGCGGCCGTCAGGTCCGTCGCGGTCGGCGCGGTCACGCCGACCGCCGCGTCGGTACCGGCCGTCTCATCGGTACCGGTGTCTTCCGTGGCCTGCTCCGCGGCCTGCGAGTCCGTCATGAGCCGCAGGGTATGCCCGCTCGCGCCCTTTGGGTACCCGTCGGTAATGGCCTTTCACGGAGTACTCACACAGCGCCAGTGATCACTGGCAGCAAATACGCTGATCAGGGTGTTGTCGATCCGACGATCACCGGGGGATCGTTTCTCCGGTCACAGTCCGGTCAGCGGGGGGCACGGGGCTACGAACTTCACGGGGCCACGAACGTATCCACCGCCACGTCGAAGTACTCCTTCGCCTCCGTGACCCGGCCCACCGGCGCGGAGACCCAGACGTCGTACATCCGGCCGCCTTCCTCCCAGCACAGGTCGTAGGTGTGCCGCGCGCCCTCCGCCGTGGTGAAGCCGTTCCAGGTGAACTCCCAGAGCGCTGAGGGGTGTCCGTCGTGGACCGTCCGGGCGACCGTGCCGTCGTGGTAACCGGGGTTGTTGGCCGGCCCGTCGGCGTCCGCCCGGTGCATCACGCCGAGCGGACCGCCCGTCTCGGGGTCGGCCACCTTGATGCCGATGCGGAAGGTTTCACCTGGTGACATGTAGAAGATCCGCTCCCCCTGAGGATCCCGCGTGAAGCCGTCCGGCACGGCGAGCGAGAAGCCGTTCGGATCCGACGCGGTGCGGTAGCCCGAGGGCGCCGTGCGCGAGGTGGAGGCCGATGTCTGGCGCCGGGTCACCGTCACGGTGGGGTCGGCGCTCGCGGGCGGGGCCGAGAGCGTGCCGGACGCCGGGGACGACGTACCCGGCGTCCGGGACGCGGACGAGGAACTCGGTGTGCGTGACGTGCCCGGCGAACTCGACGAGACCGGCTTGCCGTCCCCACCGCCGCCGTGCATCAGCAGCGCGGCCGCCGACACGCCCGCCCCGGCCATCGCGGCGACCAGCGCCGCGGCGACGAGCAGACTGCGCGTGGACTGCCTGGGCGGCTGGTCCGCCGCGTCGGCGGGACGGCCCGGCGACGGCTGGGGCGCGGGTCTGTGCAGGGGGTTGTCCCGCCGCGTGGGCGTGTACGTGGCCGACAGCCGCGGTGTACGGCCGGTGTCCCGGAAGGCGCGCAGCATCCGCTCCGCCTCCGCCGCGTCGAGCCGCCGCTCCGGATCGCGCTCCAGCAGCCCTCGTACGACGGGCAGAAGCGGCGCGGCCTGGGCGGGCGGACGGATCTCGTCGACGACGACCGCGTGGAAGATGCCGCCGAGCGAGTCGCGGCGGAACGGCGACGCTCCGCTCAGCACCGTGCACAGCAGCGCGCCGAGCGACCACAGGTCGGACTCCGGGCCGGTCCGTGCCCCGGCCATCCGTTCGGGCGCGGTGTACTCGGGCGAGCCGACGAAGGCGCCGGTCTCCGTGAGCGTCGTGGCGCCCGCGACCTGGGCGATCCCGAAGTCGGTGAGCACGACGCGGTCGGTGCCCGCTTCGACGAGGACGTTGGCGGGCTTGAGGTCGCGGTGCAGGACACCCGCTTCGTGTGCGCGGCGCAGCGCTCCGAGCAGGTCGATGCCGATGCGGGCGGCCTCGCGCGCGTCGACCGGCCCGTTCGCGGAGATCCGTTCGGCGAGCGAGCCGCCGTCGATCAGCTCCATGACGATGTAGGGGCGTTCGCCGTCCTCGACGACATCGTGGACGACGATGATGTGCGGGTGGTGCAGTTGCGCCACGGCCCGCGCCTCGCGCAGGGTACGGTCACGCTGGAGGCGGGTCTCCTCGGCGGAGAGTGAGTCGTCGAGGACCAGTTCCTTCACGGCGACGCGGCGGCCGAGCAGCTGGTCGGTGGCACGCCAGACGACGCCCATGCCACCCCGGCCGATTCTGGCCTCCAGCCGGTAACGCCCCGCGATCACACGGACGTTCTCCCCCTCGGTCCCCATGGGTCTCATCATGCCCCACCGGACGGACGCCTTCCGTGGCTGCGACCGGCCAGTATGCCGCCGCCCCGGGACAGACAGCGGCACACTCCAGGAAATTCAGGCCTCGGCACGTACCCTGCTGGACGGAATCGACCAGGCCACCGCGACGGAACGGCGCCTCGACGCTGCGTGGCCAGGGCGGACAGGGTGGCCGGAGGTGACCATTTTCGGCCGCAGCCTGTTCCGAAAAAGATACAAGGCATGGAAAATCGCCAGGCGATATCCACCACGCAGGGTAAAACGGGCGGCCGGAATCATGCTGTCCTGTGAATCATGGAAGCCTTACCTTTTCCTCATGAGAAACACATTGACGCGCCTTTCCGTCACGAGCGTCGCGGCGGTGGCCATATTCGCCACGGCCACAGTGACCGATGCCAGCGCGGCGAGTGGCGGAGCCTCGTGCTCGGTGACTGGCGCCTCGGGGAGTCTCACGTTCACCAACTGGACAGCCCACCATGTGGACATCAGCGGTTGGGTCAAGGACACCGCTGCCGATGGTCACCATGTGGCCATTCAACTCGTTTCCATAGACGCCGGCACCGGATGGGTAAGGGAGTGGGGCTGGCATTCCGAATACGACGGAGACGGATCGACCGCTTCCTTCAGCACGTACGCGTCGCCCTCCGGCGATGCTCTCGACTACGTCGGCGCGCAGGTGGCGGTCTTTGAAGGGAGTACGGTAGTCCGTTCTTGCACGGACTATGCCTGAGAAGCCCGTTGGTGACGTCCACCGGCGCGCCTCGACCGAAGTCGGCGCCGGGGACGCCGAGTTGAGGACGGGCCCAAGCGACAACAGCGACAGCGGAACCTTCTGTTCTCCTCGGATCAACCCTCCTGGAAGCCCCTCAGGATCCAGTCGAACTGCTTACTGGTGGTGGCCCAGTCGTCGGCCGGCGAGGCCGAGTAGAGGGCGTACTCGGTGCCGTCGCCCTCCATGTACCCGACGTCGATCGCATGGTAGGGCCCCGGGAAGTAGTGCGGCGCGTCCTTGGCCAGCGCGTTCCACGTGTACTCCCAGCGGACACCCGGCTGGTCGCGGAAAAGCTCCTTCTTGAAGGTCAGCTGCTTGTAGTCCAGCAGCCGCCGGGAAACCACGCGCTCCAGGGCACTCATGTGATCGTACGAGCTGCTGAAGTCCGGCGCGGTGTCGACGGCGACCCGCACCAGGTGCTTGCCCTTGTCGGGCGAGTAGTCGATCTGCCGGAGGCCGTCCTGGTCGATGGAGACGGACCGCTTCCACCCCTTAGGCAGGGAGATGCTGAAGCCCACCGGGTCCTTGTGCCGCTCCCAACCGGCGGGAACCGCCCCCTGACCGCCCTCGCCGCTCGGCGGGGCGCTGACCTTCGGAGTCGACGAAGCGGAGGCCGAGCCGCCGCGGCTGCCTGTGCCGAAATGCTGGAGCGCGACCGCGGCGCCCCCGCCGATGATCGCCGCGAGGGCGACGACCAGGGCGAACGTACGCAGGCGGTGCCGTTTCGACGGCGCGGGCACGGACCCGATCGTCACCGGGGGATACGGCGTAGCGGCGGCCGTCTGCACGCGGGTACCGGTGCCGGTCTCCGTGGTGTAGTACCCCGCCTGCCCCGTCGGCGCATACGCCTGCGTCGCACTCGACAGTCGTCCCGCCGCCGCCTCGGCGAGCATCTGCTCGGCCTGCGCCGCGTCGGGCCGCTCGGCCGGATCCTTGCGCAGCAGCGCGGCGAGGACGGGCCCCAGCACACCCGCGTTGACCGGCTCGGCGGGTTTCTCCTCGACCACGGCCTGCATGGTCGACAGGGCCGACGTGCGCCGGAACGGCGACCGCCCCTCCACCGCCGTGTACAGCGTGGCCCCGAGGGCCCACAGGTCGGCGGCCGGACCGGGGTCGTGGCCGCGCACCCGCTCGGGCGCGAGGTAGTCGACGGAACCGACGATCTCGCCGGTGCGCGTGATGGTCGTATCACCCTCGACCTGCGCGATCCCGAAGTCGGTGAGCAGCACCCGCCGGTCGGAGGACAGCAGGACGTTGCCCGGCTTCACGTCCCGGTGCAGCACGCCGGCCGCGTGCGCGGCGCGCAGGGCGCGCAGCACCCACAGTCCGATCCGCGCCGCCTCGGCCGGTTCGAGACGCCCCTGCTCCTTGACCTCGTCGGCCAGTGAGTTGCCCTCGACCAGCTCCATGACGATCCACGGCCGGTTGTCGTGATCCAGCACGTCGTGGACGGTGACGACGGCCGAGTGGTTGATCCGAGCCGCGGCCCGCGCCTCGGCGTGGGTCCGGGCGAGCAGCCGTGCCAGGTCGCTCTCGGCGACGTACAGCGCGGCGGTCAGCTCCTTGACCGCGACCGCGCGGTGCAGCACCTCGTCATGGGCGCGCCAAACCCGGCCCATGCCACCGCTGCCGATCGAGTCGACAAGCCGGTAGCGGCCCGCGAGGAGCAGGCCCTGCATCTGATTCACGTTTCCCCGCAATGGTCTTGACAGGGTCAGACTAAAGAGCGGTGCCCACCCTGGGAACAAGCGGGGTCGTACGGAGACCGCACTGTGACGGTTGTCCCTTCCTAGTACGGAAGGGAACCGTTTGGCGTTCAGGTGCCCTCGCCTGCCGAAACGCGGCGTCCAGGGCCTAAAATGCTTGTTCAGCCGGTGACTTGATAGGTCGACGACGCCTGCTCGTACAGCCGTGTCACCTCGTCGCGCTCGGCGTCCGGGCCGCGCACCTGCACCACGTGGTAGTGCCCGCCGACGAGGATCGCGAGGTTGCGCACATAGAGCGAACGCCCCGCGGAGTCCTGCCAGGTGAACTGGCCCTCAGCCATCACCTTGCCGCCCACGTCGATCCGCCGCATGCCGCTCGAGGTGGCCCAGGTCGAGTCGCGGAAGGGCTGCAACTCCTTCTCGCTCTCCCGCTGGTAGGTCATCGGGTCACTGCCGTACGTGGCGGTGCTGTCCCGTCCGGGTACGACGATGAGCTCGAAGTCCCCCTGGGAGTAGACGACCTGGCCGCTGCCGTTCCTCGGTGAACGGGTCCAGCCGCTCGCCACGGCGACCTGGAATCCCTCGGGGTCCTTGCGGAGTGTGAACCCCTGGGCGACGTTCGGGTCGCCGGTGGTGTGCGAGGACGTCGAACTGGACTTGCTCGATGGGCTCTTGCCGGAGTCCGGCGCGGTCTGGTCGGGGCGGGGCTGACTGCTCGCCGTCGCGTCGCCGCCGGTGCCGGGGGCCGGGTCGGCCTGTCCGGCGGCGCCGGTCCGCCCGTCACCGGTGCCGCTCCGGTCCGACTTGGGCATGAAGACCACGGCGTAGGCGACCGCCGCGGCCAGCAGGAGCAGGACCAGCAGGAGCAGGTTGCGGCCCAGTCGGCGGGGTCCCGCCGAACTCTCCTCCCTGGCCCGCTTGTGGCGTGCGTGCGGGCTGGTCGCGGGCAGCCCCGCGCGGCGCCTGCGGACGAGCTCGCCCCGGCGCCGTACGATCGGCAGCCGGCTCGGGTCGACGGGCGGCACGGGCACGACATGCGCACCGGCCTCGGGTTCCGGCGCGGACCGCACCAGGGACCGCAGCCAGCCGCGCAGTTCCTCGAAGTCGAGCCGCTCGGTGGGGTCCTGGCGCAGCAGTGACTCGACGACGGGCCGCAGCGGCCCGCACTCCTCGGCGAAGGCGGGCGGCTCCGCGCACACCAGTTGCACCAGCTCGGCGGTGTTCTCCTCCGGGTACGGAGCGTGGCCCTGCACGGCGCGGAAGAGCAGCGCGCCCAGCGCCCACAGGTCGGTCGCGGGTCCGATCGGGGCGGCCAACTGCCAGTTCTCGTGCACCGGTCCGGCCTGCTCGGGCGCCCAGCGCTCGGTGACCGGCCCGACCACGGCCATCCTTGCCTGCCGTGCCCGCTCCGCCGCGAGCGCGGTGGCCGGCCCTCGGCGCGGTGGCGTCCCGACGACCAGCTCACCCCAACCGCCGCCGCGGTGCTCGGGGTTGTGCGGGACGGGGACGGGGCCCTGCGGGGTGCCGGGGACCCGGGTGTGGCCGGGGGCCGGGGAGGCGCCGGGCACACGGGCGTGGCCGGAATCCGTGAACCCGCCTGGATGTCCGGGTACTTGGGTGTGCCCGGAAGCCTGGAAGCCGCCGGAGAAACGGCCGTTGTCCGGAACCCGTTCGTTGTCGAGGGGCTGTCCGGGGGCCGGGACGCCTGGACGGCCGCCGTGCCCCGCGGGGTAGGACCCCTGGCCGGGCGCCAGCGCGGGGTTGTCGTACCCCGTGACACCCGGGGCCGGCCTGCCGCCCGTTCCCGATCCTGCTCCCCATCCTGATCCCGACCCCGACCCCGACCCCGACCCCGATCCCGAGGGGAGCGTGGGGCGCCCTTGACCGTTGTCCCCGCCGACGGCACCGGCCGGGCGCGGGGGAGCCTCGTACCCGCTGCTGCCGCCGACCCCGTACGGGTCGGCTATCTGGCCCGGAGGCGCGGTGTGCGGACGCTGCTGCCCGCCTTGGCCGGGCAACTGCGGCGGGGAGTAGGCCTGGGTCTGCGGGGGGTGCGGGGAACCGCCGTAGCGGCTGTCCTGGCCGGTCTGCTCGCCCTGCTCACCGGGTGCCGAGGGCCGGGGGGCCGGAAGGGCGAGCGGGTCGCCCCGCTGCTCCCCCTGTACGCGGGCGGCGGCGCGCGCTCCGGCGCGGTACGCGGCGATGGCTCCGGCGCGCGCGGCACGGATGTCGTCCCCGGCGTCCTCCGCTCCCCCGCTCGCCTCGGGTCCGTCGGCCGGCCCGGCCGCTCCCGAGGGATGGCCCGGCCCCGCCGGACCGCCCGCTTCGAGCGCGCGCGGGCCCCGGCCCGCCGTGGGCGTCCCCGGAACCGGTGTCCCCTGCTCCGCGCGAGCCTCGATCGCCGCCCGCCGGGCCGCTTCGGCATCGGCGCCGCTCGTGGCCGCCACGGCGACACCGCGCGCGGCACCGCCGAATCCGACACCACCGGCGGGACCCCGCCCGCCCGCGGCACCCGGCCCGCCTCCGGCGGCACCCCGGGAAGCGCCCGCCCCGGCCGGACCGGCGTTCCCCGGCTGTCCGGCGCGGGAGCCGGGCCCGGACCCGGACCCGGGCTCAGTCCTGAAGTCGCCCTCCGGCGCCGGCACCGGGTCGTACCCGCACAGCGCCTCCTCGGCCGCCCCGGCCGCCAGCCCGGTGAGCAGGACGCGGCCGTCGTCGCAGACGAGCACCGTGCGCACGGTGATGTTCCGGTGCACCCATCCGTGCGCGTGCAGGACCCGCAGCGCGGTCAGCACGTCGGCGGCCACCTCGGCCGCCCGGTAGGGGCTGAGCGGCTTCTCGGCGAGCAGTGCGGCCAGCGGCCTCGCGGGCACCAACTCGCTGACTATCCACAGCGACCCGCCCTCGGCGAACACGTCGAAGACCTGGTCGAGCCGGGGATGGTCGGGGATCTGCGCGGCGGCCTGCGCGGCCTCGATCGCACGCCGGACCGCCGGTTCGGTGGGCCGGCGGGTGGTCCGGGCGGACGCCCGCCGCACCCCGCCGTCCCGGGCCACGAACCCGTCGGGCAGTCCGTCCGCGTCGAGCACCTCGGCCTCGACGACTTCCGGCAACGGCACCTGCCGTACCAGGACTTCCTGGCCACTGTAGGTGTCGAAGGCCCGGCTCTCGGCGAGTTCGTACTCGTCGGACGGCGGCAGAGGCAGGCGGTAGCGGTCGGCGAGTACCCGTCCCGCGTAGTCGTCCACGATGCTTCCCCCAGCCGACCGGTTGGTCAATTCCGTTCGCCGTGCGTTCCGTTGTGGCTTCGTTCGGTCCGCAACCACTCACGATACGTGCCCGGGGCAACCCGCAGAGCGGTGATGCGAGATCTCGGGCTCCCCTTCGTGGCGGAACGTCACCTCGGCGAGCGGTACGTCACGACTTCGGCTGGAACGTCTCGGTCAGCGTCTTCCACGTGCTCTTGCGCAGATCGCTGTCCCACGCGGACGCCTTCGCCGTGTACATCAACGCGTACCCCTGATGCGCGTTCACAACGAAACCGCGGTCGATCGACCGGTACTTGGTGCCGCCGTCCACATAGGTGAACTCCCAGTCGGCCGTGTTCCAGCCGCGGTAGTCCACCTTCTCTATGCCCACCTTCGAGTACTGGGAGCGCGTCATGTAGCGCTCCTGGTTCTCCCAGTCCGCGACCGGGTCGTTCTTGGGCGTCGACGTCCAGGCGACGAGGAGCTTCTGCCCGTCGGGGCCCACGAACCGGGCTCCCGCGGCGTCCTGGGACTTGTACGTCCACCCCTTCGGCAGCCCGATCGAGAAGCCCTGGCCGCTCCTGTACGTGGTCACGGCGCCGGAACCCGAGCCCGAGTCCTTGCCGTCACCGCTCGAACCGGCCGACGTGCTCGCGCTCGCGTCCGTGCCCGAAGAGGAGTTCGTGTTCCCGTCCCCGGAACCGGAGTCGGAGCCCGACTTGTCGTCGCTGTCGGTGCGCGAGGAGTCGTCGCCGCCCTTGCTGTCGCCGCCGCCCTTCCCGCTTCCGGACGTCGCCGCGCTGGAAGCGGTCGCCTTGCCGCCGTTGCTCTTGCCGCCCTTGGAGCCGTTGCCGTCCCCGCCACCCAGAGTGAGGGCCAGCACCGTGCCGAGCACGACCAGTGCCAGGACCACCGCGAGGATCACCAGTGTCCGCAGCGGCACGACATCCGTCAGCGAGGCCTTCGGCACCGGCCGCGCCGGGCGCTCGGGGGCCACCGGCCACCCGGACCCCGAGCCGCCGCGCGTACCGGCGGCGCCCGCCGAGCCGGCGAGCCCGGCCGAACTGGAGTTCACCGACGTACCGTCACGACTGCCCGCCTGCCCCGGCACGGACGGCGCGCCGGACACCGACGAACCCGCCGAACCCGCCGACACCGAGGTGCCGCCGGCAGCCCCGCCGGACCCCGCACCCGTGCGCGGGGAGGCCGCTCCCGCCGCCCCCTCCGCCCCGGAGGTGTCCGTGCCGCCGACCGTCTTGGCGCGGGCCGTCGCCGCCGAGGTGGCAGCCGCCGTGGCGGCCCCGGCCGCGGTCGCGGCCTTGCGTACCGAGCGCATGGCCCCGCGCAGCCGCTCCGCGGGTTCCTCGCCCTTCTTGGCGCCGGAACCGAAGCCCCCCGCACCCCGCCGCCCCGGTTCCTCCGGCAACGGCGGCATGGTCACGACCTTCGTCGCGTCCAGCGGCTCCGGCACGCTCTGCTCGGGCTCGGGCTCGGGCGCGCGCAGCACCTCGTTGAGCATCGCCCGCGCACCCGCGTCGTCGAGCCGCTGCTCGGGATCCTTGGCGAGCAGACCGTAGATCACGTTCTCCAGCGGGCCCGCGTTCTTCGGCTGTTCGACCGGCTCGGTCATCACCGCGGTGAGCGTCGCGATAGCGGAGCCCTTGTCGTACGGAGGCACGCCCTCCACCGACGCGTACAGCAGACCGCCCAGCGACCACAGGTCGGCCGCGGGTCCGGGCTTGTGGCCGCGCGCCCGCTCCGGCGAGATGTAGGAGGGCGCGCCGACGAGCATGCCGGTCGAGGTGATGGACGGGTCGCCCTCCACCTGCGCGATGCCGAAGTCGGTGAGCACGACCCGGCCGTCGTCGGACATCAGCACGTTCGACGGCTTCACGTCCCGGTGCAGGATGCCCTCACGGTGCGCCGAGCGCAGCACGTCGAGGATGGCCAGGCCAACCTCGGCGGCGCGCTTCGGCGTGAGCAGTCCGTCCTCGCGGATGGCCTCGGCGAGGGACTTGCCCTCGATGAGCTCCATCACGATCCAGGGCCGGTTGTCCTCGTCGACCACGTCGAAGACCGTCACCGCGCCGTTGTTGCGGATCCGCGCGATGGCCTTGGCCTCCCGCAGGGTGCGCGTGATCAGCCGGCGCTTCTCGTCCTCGTCGATGGCCGACGGGAACCGCAGCTCCTTCACGGCGACCGTACGGCCCAGGGTCTCGTCCTCGGCGCGCCACACCGTGCCCATGCCACCGCGGCCGAGAACATCCCCCAGCCGGTACCGCCCGGCGAGGAGACGTTCGCTCTTGTCCTGACGGGATGCTCCCGCCCGCTCCGCCTCCGACATGCGTCCCCTCATGCAACCCGCCCTGACAGAGCCTCCATTGTCCCTCACCCGACAAGTGCCCAACGCCCAGGGGCCCCCTGGAACCGCAACAGCTCAGCCAGTGAGACGCCCGGGGCCGGCCTTCGGCCACGGACCGCTCACCGCCTGTCGCACCCCGCACACGCCGGCCGCCTCGCAACCGGCGTTCCTGACCCATCGACTACCCCGTATCCGGACTTCCGCACATCCGCCGCACCCGGCCGCCGGCTCGGCCCGCGCCCCGGTCCCGGGCACAGGAACGTGCCTCATGACCATCCCCCGGCCGGCCGCGGCCGCTTCGCCTGCTCGAACACCGACTACGGGGTACTCGGCGTGGCCGTCGAGCAGGTCACCGACCGCTCTCACGCCACAGGGGCCGGGTGCCGCATCATCACTCCCCTTCGCCTGACCTGTACTTCGTCCCCGGGTGACCGGGCTTCGCCTCCCGCGCCGCACGGCCGCGCGTACGCCGCGGACGGCTCCGATGTCACCGAGCTCGACCCACACGTGGCCGGCGCGGCGGGTGAGCCGGTGAACACGGACGGGGTCACGCACTCGACGCTCGAACCGGCCCTGCTCGCCGCCGAGTTCTGTCCCCGCACCCCGTAGAACGGCCGGGCCGCGAGCAGAGATCCCAGCTCACGGCACCCGTTCGAGTGATATGGGCGGGAACCGGCGGTCAGAACGGCACGATGTCCGGCGCCCCCAGGCGAGCCGCGTCCGCCGTGAGGTCGTCCGGCTGGCGCTGGGACTCCCGCTCGGCCTCGACCCGCTTCTCGTAGTGCTCCACCTCGCGCTCGATCTGGTCCTTGTCCCAGCCGAGGACCGGTGCCATCAGCTCGGCGGCCTCACGGGCACTGCGGGTGCCCCGGTCGAAGGTCTCGATGGAGATGCGGGTGCGCCGGGTCAGGACGTCGTCCAGGTGACGGGCGCCCTCGTGCGAGGCGGCGTAGACGATCTCGGCCCGGAGGTAGTCCTCGGCGGCCGGCAGGGGCTCCCCGAGGGAAGGGTCCCCCACGATGAGGTCGAGGAGTTCCTCGGCCATCGCCCCGTACCGGTTCAACAGGTGCTCCACACGCACCACATGGAGGCCGGTGCGCGCCGCGATCCGCGCTCGCGCGTTCCACAGCGCCCGGTAGCCCTCGGCGCCGAGCAGCGGGATGTCCTCGGTGACGCACTCGGCGACGCGCTGGTCGAGGCCGTGCACCGCCTCGTCCACGGCGTCCTTGGCCATCACCCGGTAGGTCGTGTACTTGCCGCCGGCCACGACCACGAGTCCGGGCACCGGGTGGGCCACGGTGTGCTCGCGCGACAGCTTGCTGGTGGCGTCCGACTCTCCGGCCAGCAGCGGCCGGAGTCCCGCGTACACCCCTTCGACGTCGTCGCGGGAGAGCGGCACGGAGAGCACCGAGTTCACGTGCTCCAGCAGATAGTCGATGTCCGCGCTGGACGCCGCCGGGTGGGACTTGTCCAGGTCCCAGTCGGTGTCGGTGGTGCCGATGATCCAGTGACGGCCCCATGGGATCACGAACAGCACGGACTTCTCGGTGCGCAGGATCAGGCCCGTCGAGGAGTTGATCCGGTCCTTCGGTACGACCAGATGGATGCCCTTGGACGCCCGGACGTGGAACTGGCCCCGCTCGCCGACCATGGCCTGGGTGTCGTCCGTCCACACGCCCGTGGCGTTGACGACCTGCTTGGCGCGGACCTCGTACTCGCCGCCGCCCTCGACGTCACGCACCCTGGCCCCGACCACCCGCTCGCCCTCGCGCAGGAAGCCGGTGACCCGCGCGCGGTTGGCGACCTTCGCGCCGTACGAGGCCGCCGTGCGCACCAGCGTCGCCACATAGCGGGCGTCGTCCATCTGGGCGTCGTAGTACTGCAGGGCGCCGATCAGGGCGTCCTTCTTCAGGGCCGGAGCGACGCGCAGGGCGTGGCGGCGGCTCAGATGCCGGTGGCCGGGCAGGCCGCGGCCGTGGCCGCGCGCCATCGACATGGCGTCGTACAGTGCCACGCCGGAACCCGCGTACAGCCGCTCCCAGCCCTTGTGCTGGAGGGGGTAGAGGAACGGGACGGGCTTCACCAGGTGCGGTGCCAGCCGTTCGAGGAGCAGGCCGCGCTCCTTCAGCGCCTCGCGGACGAGTGTGAAGTCGAGCATCTCCAGATAGCGCAGGCCGCCGTGGATCAGCTTGCTGGATCTGCTCGACGTGCCCGACGCCCAGTCACGCGCCTCGACCAGGCCGGTGGACAGGCCGCGTGTCACGGCGTCCAGCGCGGTGCCCGCGCCGACCACGCCCGCGCCCACGACCAGCACGTCCAGCTCACGCTCGGCCATTCCCGCAAGTGACTCGGCGCGCTCCGCCGGCCCCAGTGTCGCTGTCCTCACCGCTGCCTCCCGCTGTTGGTCGCGCTGGCCGCACCTGTCCGGCTACGCCCGGCTCACATCCCCCCTGCCCAAAGTCTGACCGCCTTGCCCCTCATCGGCCACCGTCCATCCGCAGCCTGTGGACAACTCTCGGCGACGCGTACGGAATCTTGATCGATCAATCCCGCAAATCGGTCATATTTACTCCTAGTCTGACATTGCTCTCGCCCATCCTGTCCACAGGGCTTGCGCACCTGTCCCGCATCGGTTACTGGGAAGGACGGCCCACTCCATGCCCGCAGACCTCGCCGTCATCGGACTCGGTCATCTCGGCCTGCCCCTGGCCCAGGCCGCCGTCGCCGCCGGCATCTCCACCCTCGGCTACAAAACAGGGCCGGAGGGCGGCTCCCTCACCCCCGCAGAACTGCGCCGGATGCTCTCGGGGGGCTTCCGGCCGGCCACCAACCCGGCCGAGCTGGGCCGTGTACGCACCGCCGTCATCTGCGCCCCGACCCCACGGGGCGCGGACGGCACCCTGGACCTCGGCCAGGTGGAGGCGGCGGCCCGCACCCTGGCCGCACGGCTGCGCCCGCACACCACGGTGATCCTGGAATCGCCCGTGCGCCCCGGCACCACCGAGGGCTTCCTCCGCCCGCTCCTCGAAACCGGCTCCGGACTGCGCGCGGGGCGAGATTTCCACCTCGCCTACTCGCCCAGCCGGGTCGATCCCGGCAACCGCGAAATCACCCCCGCCGGAACACCGAAGGTCATCGGCGGCCTCACCCCCGCCTGCACCGAGTCGGCCGCCGCCTTCTACGGACGGCTCACCGACAAGGTCGTCCGCGCGCGCGGCCCCCGCGAGGCGGAGACCGTGCAGGTCCTGGAGACCAACTTCCGGCACGTCAACATCGCGCTCGTCAACGAGATGGCCGTGCTCTGCCACGACCTGGGCGTCGACCTGTGGGACGTCATCCGCTGCGCGGAGACCAAGCCGTTCGGCTTCCAGGCGTTCCGGCCAGGACCGGGAGTCGGCGGGCACGGGATCGCCCAGGACCTCGGCGGCCCCTCGGGGCGCCCGCTGCGGATGGTCGAACTGGCCCAGCAGGTCAACAACCACATGCCCCAGTACGTCATCCAGCGCGCCGCCGCGCTGCTCAACGAGCACGGGAAGTCCGCCCGTGCCGCGCGCGTGCTCCTGCTCGGCGTCACCTACAAGGCGGACATCGCCGACCAACAGGGCGCCCCCGCCCACGAGATCGCCGTACGCCTGATGGAACTCGGCGCGTCCGTCAGCTATCACGACCCGCACGTCCCGGCCTGGAGCGTCCTCGGGCGGCCCGTACCGCGCGCGGACTCCCTCTACGAGGCCGCGGCCGACGCCGACCTGACGATCCTGCTCCAGCAGCACCGCACCTACGACCTGCAAGGACTGTCCGTGAAGGCCCAACTCCTCCTGGACACGAGGGGGGCGACCCCGACGGGGGCGGCACAGCGGCTCTGAGCCGGAGGAAATCCCTGACCCGTTGTCACTCCCCCCTGCTAATCTGCGGCAGCTCTCGCACACATGTGCGCCCATGCCCCGGGCGCCGACAGGTGTGCGGCGACACTCCACGCGCACACCGACAGTGCGCCCGCATCCCTGGGGGGAACCACATGAGCCAGTCGACGCCGCCGTCCGGTCCACCGGTCGACGCCAACCCGTACGCGGACGCGCCCGCGCCCGACGCTGCCGCCGCGCCGGCCGACCAGCCGCCCGTCCCGCAGCCGCCCGTCCCGCAGCCGGGTGTCGCGCAGCAGACCGTCCCGCAGGGCGCGCCCCAGCCGGGCTTCCCGGTCGCGCCCGTCGCCCCGGCCGCCCCGGCGCGCGGCAACTTCGCGCTCGGTACCGTCGCCGCCCTCGGCGCCGGCGTGGTCTCCGCGGTCCTGTACGGCCTGATCATCGGCCTCACCAAGCACGAGATCGGCTACGCCGCCGTCGGTGTCGGCTTCCTCGTCGGCATCGCCGCGGGCCGAGTCGGCGGCCGCAACCAGACCCTGCCGGTGGTCAGCGTGATCGTGTCCGTCGCCGCGATCTACCTCGGCCAGCTGATCGGCGAGGCCATGATCGGCGCAAAGCAGGTCGGCCTCAGCTTCTCCACCGTCTTCTTCGACCACTTCGACGTGGTCCAGCAGGCGTGGAAGGACAACGCCGACCCCCTGACCTTCGTCTTCTTCGCCATCGCGGCGTACGTGGCGTTCCAGGGCACCCGCAAGGCAGGTCTCTGAGGATGCCCGTCTTCCTGTTCCTGATGCTGCTCGGCCTCTCGGCCGCGGTGAGCGGCGGCTGGGTCGCGTTCAACGTCCGGGGCGCCGCCACCGCGATGGAGGCCTCCCAGCAGCGCGGCCACGACCTGCGCGCCGCCACCACCGGCGACTTCACACCACCGGTCAACTGGGTCACCGCCTTCGGCTTCCGGGCGGTCGGGGCGGTCGTCGGCCTCTGCGGCGTCGTGCTGGTCCTCGCGGGCGTCGCCGAGCTGCTGACGGGCGGCTGACCGGAGGACCTCACATGCGAAGGGCCCGTCCACCACTCGTGGACGGGCCCTTCGCATGTACAGACGTAAAGCCGGTACGGGGACGTACAGGCGTACGGCTAGCGCTTGTGCTGGGAGTCCGCGACCGTCACCTCGACGCGCTGGAACTCCTTGAGCTCGCTGTAGCCGGTGGTGGCCATGGCCCGGCGGAGTGCGCCGAAGATGTTCATCGAGCCGTCCGGGATGTGCGACGGACCGGTGAGGATCTCCTCGATGGTGCCGACGGTGCCGAGGTCGACCTTCTTGCCGCGCGGCAGCTCCTCGTTCACCGCCTCCATGCCCCAGTGGTGTCCACGGCCGGGCGCGTCGGTGGCGCGCGCGAGCGGGGAGCCCATCATCACGGAGTCGGCGCCGCAGGCGATGGCCTTGGGGAGGTCGCCGGACCAGCCCACCCCGCCGTCGGCGATGACGTGCACGTACCGGCCGCCGGACTCGTCCATGTAGTCGCGGCGGGCCGCGGCGACGTCCGCGACGGCGGTGGCCATCGGGACCTGGATGCCCAGCACGTTGCGCGTGGTGTGCGCGGCGCCGCCGCCGAAACCGACGAGGACACCGGCCGCGCCGGTGCGCATCAGGTGAAGGGCCGCGGTGTACGTGGCGCAGCCGCCGACGATCACCGGGACGTCGAGCTCGTAGATGAACTGCTTCAGGTTCAGCGGTTCGGCGGCACCGGAGACGTGCTCGGCCGACACCGTCGTACCGCGGATGACGAAGATGTCCACGCCCGCGTCGACGACGGCCTTGGAGAACTGCGCCGTGCGCTGCGGGGACAGGGCGGCGGCGGTGACGACTCCGGAGTCGCGCACCTCCTTGATGCGCTGCCCGATCAGCTCCTCCTTGATGGGAGCCGCGTAGATCTCCTGGAGGCGGCGGGTCGCGGTCTCCGAGTCCAGCCCGGCGATCTCGTCCAGCAGCGGCTGCGGGTCGTCGTACCGCGTCCAGAGGCCTTCCAGGTTCAGGACGCCCAGACCGCCCAGCTCGCCGATGCGGATCGCGGTGGCCGGGGAGACGACCGAGTCCATCGGAGCGGCCAGGAAGGGCAGCTCGAAGCGGTACGCGTCGATCTGCCAGGCGATCGAGACCTCCTTCGGGTCCCGCGTACGGCGGCTCGGGACGACGGCGATGTCGTCGAAGGCGTACGCCCGGCGGCCGCGCTTGCCGCGCCCGATCTCGATCTCAGTCACGTTGTGGCCTTTCCCTCTTCGCTTCTGCGCCTCCCAGTATCCCCGACGCCCACGACAAGGGCGGCCCCTGAACCTCCGGGACCGCCCTTGTCGTGGGCTTCACGCGTGCGCGAGAGCCCGTTCACGTGTACGGGTGACTACTTGAGGCGGCTGTAGTTCGGTGCCTCGACCGTCATCTGGATGTCGTGCGGGTGGCTCTCCTTGAGACCCGCCGAGGTGATCCGGACGAACCGGCCGCGGTCCTGGAGCTCGGGGACGGTACGGCCGCCGACGTAGAACATCGACTGGCGCAGACCGCCGACCAGCTGGTGGACGACCGCGGAGAGCGGGCCACGGTAGGGCACCTGGCCCTCGATGCCCTCGGGGACGAGCTTCTCGTCGGAGGCGACGCCCTCCTGGAAGTAGCGGTCCTTGGAGAAGGAGCGCTGCTCGCCACGGGACTGCATGGCACCCAGGGAGCCCATGCCGCGGTACGACTTGAACTGCTTGCCGTTGATGAAGAGCAGCTCGCCCGGGGACTCCTCGCAGCCCGCGAGCAGCGAGCCGAGCATCACCGTGTCGGCGCCCGCGACCAGGGCCTTGGCGATGTCGCCGGAGTACTGGAGGCCGCCGTCGCCGATGACCGGGACGCCGGCCGCCTTGGCGGCGAGCGACGCTTCGTAGATGGCCGTGACCTGCGGGACGCCGATGCCGGCGACGACGCGGGTGGTGCAGATGGAGCCGGGGCCGACACCGACCTTGATGCCGTCGACGCCGGCGTCGATGAGCGCCTGCGCGCCGTCACGGGTGGCGATGTTGCCGCCGATGACGTCGACGCCCGAGGAGTTCGACTTGATCTTGGCGACCATGTCGCCGACCAGCCGGGAGTGACCGTGCGCGGTGTCGACGACGATGAAGTCGACGCCCGCCTCGATCAGGGCCTGGGCGCGCTCGAAGGCGTCGCCCGCCACGCCGACGGCAGCGCCGACCAGCAGACGCCCCTCGGCGTCCTTCGCGGCCATCGGGTACTTCTCGGCCTTGACGAAGTCCTTGACCGTGATGAGGCCCTTGAGGACGCCCGTGTCGTCGACCAGCGGGAGCTTCTCGATCTTGTGGCGGCGCAGCAGCTGCATCGCGTCGTTGCCCGAGATGCCGACCTTGCCGGTGACCAGCGGCATCGGCGTCATGACCTCGCGCACCTGGCGCGAGCGGTCGGTCTCGAAGGCCATGTCGCGGTTGGTGACGATGCCGAGCAGCTTGCCGCCGCCGTCGGTGACCGGGACACCGGAGATGCGGAACTTGGCGCAGATCGCGTCGGCCTCGCCGAGCGTGGCGTCCGGGTGCACGGTGATCGGGTCGGTCACCATGCCGGACTCGGAGCGCTTCACCAGGTCGACCTGGTTGGCCTGGTCCTCGATGGACAGGTTGCGGTGCAGAACACCGACACCACCCTGACGGGCCATCGCGATCGCCATGCGCGACTCGGTGACCTTGTCCATGGCGGCGGACAGCAGCGGGATGTTGACCCGGACGTTCTTCGAGATGTGCGAGGCGGTGTCGATCTGGTCGGGCGCCATGTCCGACGAGCCCGGCAGCAGCAGCACGTCGTCGTAGGTCAGCCCGAGCGTCGCGAACTTGGCGGGCACTCCGTCGACGTTGGCAGTCATGACACCTTCCCCAAATGGCCTTGATCGGTGCGGATGTCCATGCTAACGGGAAGCATGGCTCTCTCATTCCACGGTTGAGGGTGGGCTTCGGCTTCGTATGTTCGTACGGGTCGCAGGTCATCCCCGTTCAGACCCGTGCCCGGAGAAGGCCGGACCCGTGTCCGGGGAAGGCGCCGAGGCCCCGGTCGGGACCACCCTGCCTGGGCGGGTCCCTGCCGGCCGGGACCCCCGCGTGCGTGCCGGAGGGCAGCGCGCCGTCCGTCCCGGGAGAGCCGGTCCGGCGCCTTCGGGGTCCGTCACCTTTTGCCTGCAATTTGCGGAGGGAAACGGATTCGGCGTGGCGGCACGCGAGACCGCGCCGCCCGGCCTGACATCGGTCGAGGCAGCGTCCGAGACATCGGTCGACGTCACCGGAACGTGTCGTTCCAACGGGATCCGATCGGCACCGGCCGGAACATGCCACCCCGGTCGCGTCGCCGCGACCGGACCGCGTTCCTACTGCTCCGCCAGTGCCCGCAGCCGGCTCAGCGCCCGGTGCTGGGCCACCCGGACGGCGCCCGGTGACATTCCCAGCATCTGGCCCGTCTCCTCGGCCGTGAGGCCCACCGCGATGCGCAGAAGGAGCAGCTCCCGCTGGTTCTCGGGCAGGTTGGCCATGAGTTTCTTGGCCCATTCGGCGTCACTGCTGAGCAGCGCGCGCTCCTCGGGACCCAGGGAGTCGTCGGGCCGCTCCGGCATCTCGTCGGACGGGACGGCCGTGGACCCCGGATGGCGCATCGCGGCGCGCTGGAGGTCGGCGACCTTGTGCGCGGCGATCGCGAAGACAAACGCCTCGAAGGGGCGCCCGGTGTCCTTGTAGCGCGGCAGCGCCAGGAGCACCGCGACACAGACCTCCTGCGCCAGGTCCTCCACGAAGTGCCGCGCGTCCCCCGGAAGCCGGGACAGACGGGCGCGGCAGTAACGCAGCGCGAGCGGGTGTACGTGGGCGAGCAGGTCGTGTGTGGCCTGTTCGTCACCGTCGACCGCGCGATGGACGAGCGCACCGATCCCCGTCGTCTCGTCTTCACGCATCGGTCCATGGTGCCTTGGCGTCGTCCTGTCCGTGGCACCGCGTCCGTAGTTGTGCACCGAAGCGTTATGAGCAGGTGCGCCGGAACTCATCTCCTGCGCCCTCCCCTTCCGCTCGACCGACTTGTCCCCAAGGAACTCCACACCTCAAGGATGCGGCATCCGCCGGGAAACGGGGATCGGGCACCGAAGAGGCTCTCTCCGAGGGCCCGGCCCCACCCGCCGTCCGGCGGGCAGGGGCTACTACCGTCATACCCTTGAGACGGCTCACCTAGCGGACCAGGCCCCACCGGAATCCGAGCGCGACCGCGTGCGCCCGGTCCGAGGCGCCGAGCTTCTTGAAGAGCCGCCGGGCGTGGGTCTTGACCGTGTCCTCGGAGAGAAAAAGCTCACGGCCGATCTCCGCGTTCGAGCGGCCGTGGCTCATTCCTTCGAGTACCTGGATCTCACGCGCGGTGAGCGTGGGCGCTGCGCCCATCTCCGCCGAACGCAGTCTGCGCGGCGCGAGCCGCCAGGTCGGGTCGGCGAGCGCCTGGGTCACGGTGGCGCGCAGCTCCGCCCGTGAGGCGTCCTTGTGCAGATAGCCGCGGGCGCCGGCGGCGACGGCGAGTGCCACACCGTCCAGATCCTCGGCCACGGTGAGCATGATGATGCGCGCACCGGGGTCGGCGGACAGCAGCCGCCTGACCGTCTCGACGCCGCCCAGTCCGGGCATACGTACGTCCATCAGAATCAAATCCGAACGGTCGGCTCCCCAGCGGCGGAGGACTTCCTCGCCGTTGGCCGCCGTCGTCACGCGCTCGACACCGGGCACGGTCGCGACCGCACGGCGGAGCGCCTCTCGGGCAAGCGGGGAGTCGTCGCAGACGAGGACGGATGTCATGACCGTCCTCCGCAGCTGATGCGCGTCACCTTGAGCCTCCAGGCTGTTACGAATCGTCACCTGTGCGGTCGACACTCGCAGGCGGATCTGACCGCCTACCCGAGCGCTTGTTCCTTCAACCGCCTCAGCCATCTCAACGATGGTCACTCGAAAGAGTTACGGGGCAGTCGGCCGTCATCGGCACTGTACGTGAGGGCACGGACACGGTGCAGACATGCGCGCCGACCCTCAACGTTTCATCACAACCCATGCCCCATTTAGCCTGTTTTCTTCCCATTTGCTGGTGTCTGAGGCTAGATTCGCAATGAGTCATATTTTCATCTCCTTAGATCGTAGATGTACGGTCGGTGGGCACAGAGCAGCCCAGAACGGCAACAAGGGGACACGCAATGGCAGATTTCTCCCGCCTTCCCGGTCCGAACGCGGACCTCTGGGACTGGCAGCTCCTCGCGGCCTGCCGCGGGGTCGACAGCTCGCTCTTCTTCCACCCGGAGGGCGAGCGTGGTGCGGCACGGAGCGCTCGTGAGAACTCGGCCAAAGAGGTCTGCATGAGATGCCCGGTGCGCGCGGAGTGCGCGGCACACGCGCTGGCGGTGCGCGAACCGTACGGCGTATGGGGCGGACTGACCGAGGACGAGCGCGAAGAGCTCATGGGGCGGGCACGCAACCGACTGGTCTCGGCATCGGCCACCGGAAACGCCGCCGCTTCGAACAGCTGAAGGAACGTTTCCGCCCTGAAGGTGCAACGGCAGGCGCTTACGGGCAGGTGCGTACAGGCAGATGCGCGAGGCAGATGCGTATGAGGCAGGCGCGTACGAGGCAGGCGCCTAAAGCGCGCGTGCAGGGCTGTACGTACGTACGTGCAGGGCGTACATAGATGGGGCTGCGGCATGCAGGGCTGTGCGTGCGGGGAGGCCCCTAGCGGGCCGCCGCCCGTGCCAGCCGGTCCAGCGTCGCGGCCACCGCCGGCACCTCCGCGAGGTCCGGGAGGGTGAGGGCGACGATCTCGCGGCGCACCGCGGGCTCCACCGTCACGGTGCGCGCCCCCTTCGGACGTACGGACTCGATCGCGAGCTCCGGCAGGACGGCCACGCCGAGTCCCGCGCCCACGAGCCCGACCACCGCCGGGTAGTCGTCGGTGGCGAAGTCGATACGGGGCTCGAAACCGGCTTCGCGGCAGACCTCGACGAGCTGGCCGCGGCAGCGCGGGCAGCCGGCGATCCACGACTCACCGGCGAACTCGCCGATCGCGACGGACTCCGCCCGCGCCAGCGGATGCCGCTCGGGCACCAGGCCGACGAGACGGTCCATCAGCAGGGGCCGTACGACGAGGTCGTCCCACTCCTCCACGCCCGGAGCGCCCTCGTAGCGGAACGCGAGCGCGATGTCGCAGTCGCCGGCCCGGAGCTTCTCGACGGACTCGGGCGGTTCGGCCTCCTCCAGGGAGACACGGGTGCCGGGGTGGGCGGCGCGCAGCGCGGCGAGGGCCGTGGGAACGAGGGTGGAACTGCCGCTGGGGAACGAGACCAGCCGCACGCGGCCCGCGCGCAGACCGGCGATCGCGGCGACCTCCTCCTCGGCGGCCGTGAGTCCGGCCAGGATGCTCGTCGCGTGCTTGACCAGGGCCTCACCCGCCTGGGTGAGGCGCATCTCGCGCCCCGTCCGGACGAGCAAGGGGGTGCCGACCGACGACTCCAGGGCCTTCATCTGCTGGCTGACGGCGGGCTGGGTGCAGCCCAGCTCGCGGCCCGCCGCCGAGAAGGATCCGGTGGTGGCGACGGCGCGCAGGACACGGAGATGACGAGCCTCGATCACCGTTCGAGCATAAGCGAATCTTGGGTTCGGCGGCGAATATCGCATCGACGCTTTGGGCTGTATCGCCTAGCTTGGCGGCATGAGGCTTCTGTCGCTGAACCTGGGCCGGGCGCGGGCCGTCGAGTACACGGACCAGCCGGAGGGCGTGACCGGCATCGACAAGCGACCGGTCGACGGACCGGTGCGCGTGACGGCGCCGGGACCCAAGGGGGTCGGCGGGAGCGGGCTCGCCGGGGACGCGGTGTGCCACTTGCGGCATCACGGCGGTGACGACCAGGCCGTGTACGCGGTCGCGCGCGAGGACCTCGACGGCTGGGAGCGCGAGCTCGGCCGGACGCTGCCGAACGGCGTGTTCGGCGAGAACCTCACGACGCTGGGGCTCGACGTGTCCGGCGCGCTGATCGGCGAGCGCTGGCGGATAGGTTCCGATGTCGTCCTGGAGGTCACCTCCGGGCGCGTCCCCTGCCGCACCTTCCAGGAGCACCTCGGCGAGAAGGGCTGGGTGAAGCGGTTCACGCGGCGGGGCGCACCCGGCGCGTATCTGCGGGTGATCGAGTCCGGCGGGATCCGCTCCGGGGACCCGATCGAGATCGTGCACCGACCCGGCCACGATGTCACCGTAGCCGTCCAGTTCCGCGCCTCGACGACCGAACGGGAGCTGCTGCCCAGGCTGTTGGCGGCGGGCGACGCACTGCACGCGGAGTGGCGGGCGACGGCGCGGGAGTACGTGGCGAAGTTCGGCGGACAGGAACAGCCCGAGCGATGACCCCCGGGTGTCCGTGCGGGCGCACGTCCCCTTGGGGGCCGGGGTGCGGAGGAGGTGTGGCCGTGGTCCGGAGGAGGCGTGGAGCGCGGCCGGGCGTTGGGCGGGACCGGGCGGCGGGGGTCCCGGCCGGTCACTAACCTTCAGCCATGACAACGGCTCTGATTACGGGATCGACCGCGGGGATCGGTGCCGCCTTCGCGCGGCGGCTGGCGGCGGACGGGCACAACCTCGTGCTGGTGGCGCGGGACACGAAGCGGCTGCGGGAGCAGGCGACCGAGCTGCACGACCGGCACGGCATCGAGGCGGAGGTGCTCACGGCCGACCTGGCGACGGACGAGGGCATCGAAACGGTGGCCGCCCGTCTCTCCGACCGCAAGAACCCGGTCGACCTGCTGGTCAACAACGCCGGCTTCGGCAACAAGGGCCGCTATCTGGACGTGTCGATGGCGGACGAGCTGAAGATGCTCAAGGTGCACTGCGAGGCGGTGCTCCGGCTGACGTCTGCGGCGGCCGAGGCCATGCGGGAGCGCGGCCGGGGCGGCGTCGTCAACGTCGCGTCGGTCGCCGCGTTCGTGCCACGGGGTACGTACGGGGCGTCGAAGGCGTGGGTCGTGCAGTTCACGCAGGGCGCGGCGAAGGATCTCGCGGGCAGCGGCGTGCGGTTGATGGCGCTGGCTCCCGGTTTCGTGCGCACCGAGTTCCACGAGCGGGCCGGCATGGGCACGGACAACATTCCGAACTGGATGTGGCTCGACGCCGACAAGCTGGTCTCGGCCGCGCTCGCCGATCTCGCGCGCGGAAGAACCCTGTCGGTCCCGGATCCGCGCTACAAGGTGCTGATGGGCGTGGTGAAGGTGACCCCGCGGGCGCTGCTGGGCGGAATCACGTCGAAGACCGGGCGGAAGTACGGGCCCCAGTGAAGTACGGCCCCCGGTAGGGGCGACCACGCGGGGCGCGCGAGGTGCGCGGGTGCGGAGCAGGTGTTCGCGCTGATCGCGCGGTGGGTGGTGTCGCCCCTCCGGTGGGAGGATTGAGGGTGATCTGACCGATTCGACCGGACCAGGGGAGCCGGAGGCGGCGCCATGACTTTCGTACAGCTGATTGACTGCAAAACCAGTCGGTTCGACGAGATGAACCAGCTGATGGACACATGGGTCGAGAAGACCAAGGGGACACGGACCGCGACGCACAGCGTCATCGGCAAGGACCGCTCCGACGCGAACCACTTCGTGGAGATCGTGGAGTTCCCGTCGTACGAAGAGGCGATGCGGAACTCGAAGCTCCCGGAGACCGAGAGGATCTTCCAGGAGATGGTGGCGCTCTGCGACGGGATGCCGACGTTCACGGACCTGGACGTGGTGCGCGACGACCGGCTCTGAGCGTGACCGTCCGTACTTTCCTTGCGTTGTCGGCGGACTTTCCTTGCGTTGTCCGCGGAAGCGTTGGTTCCAGCCGCAACAGTCCGTGTTCGGCTGGGAGCAGGCCGGTCTGGACCATCTCCGCGAGCTGATGCCGAAGACCGAGCCCTACCGGGCGTGGGCCACGTTCCAGTTCACGGCGGCGTCCGGCCGGATCAACGAGTGCGACGTGTTGATCGCCGTGCCGGGCGGGCTCACCTGCCGGAACTGAAGGGCCATGCCGGCAGGGTGGTGAACCACGGCGACACCTGGCAGTTCCCCAGCGACCGCGTACGCACCTTGCGCAATCCCCTCCATCTGACCGACCTCAAGGCCAAGGAGCTGAAGGGACAGCTGGAGCGGGAAACTCGAACCCCGTGCCCTCGACGCGGGCCCCGGCCGGGAGGACCGGCCGGCTGTGCGTGACGACGGGCTCGTGCAGGAGAGCGGCCGCGTCCGTATATACCTGGCCGGAGCCGCCGCCTCCGAGGAGCAGCGCGCGAAGGTGGACCGGGCTGCCCGACGCGAGCACCAGGTGCCGCAGGGCATCAAACACCGCGGCAGGACTTCGACGCAGTCGCCCCACACGGGCCTGTGCGCGGCGATCCCTCAGTAGTGGTACCGAGCCTTGATGATCACGATTTCCTTCTCGGTGGCCCGGTAGACCAGCCGGTGCTCGTCATCGATCCGGCGTGACCAGTAGCCCGACAGCTCCCCCTTCAGCGGTTCGGGTTTGCCGATCCCCGTGAAAGGGTCGCGCTGGATCTCCCTGATCAGGCGGATGAGCTTGCCGAACAGCTTCTTGTCGGCGGACTGCCAGTAGAGGAGGTCCTCCCATCCGGTGGGACGGAACCGCACATCCCTCACTGCCCGTCCTCCGCCATGGCCGTCAGGTCGTCCATGGGCCTGGTGATCAACGGTGTCTCGGCAGCCTTGTCCTCGGCGACGGCCGCCATGAGGCGAGCGGCGTTGGCAGGGCTGCGGAGCAGGTAGATGGTCTCCTGCCAGGAGCGGAAGTCGTCGGCCGACATCAGTACGGCGTTGCCGCCCTTGGAGGTGATCTCGACCGGCTCGTGATCGTCGTTGACCTGCTGGATGAGCGGGAACAGCCTGGCTCGGGCCTCGCTGGCGGTGATGGCCATGGACTCATCCTCCCAAGAAGTGGTACACCCTTACGGTACCACTCGACTGGTACAAGGATCCGGTACGAGTCCGGAGAACCGATGCGTGCCCGGTCGACGCCGGCGCCCGGGTTGTCGCGCCCGCGGGCAGGGACCCATCCTCGTCGCCCCGCTCGCCGGGGAATGGGGTACGACCCTGCGGCCCGGCGCCTCCGGCAAGACCGTCCGGGCGGTCGTGGCCAGTGGAGCGACAGTACCGAATTCCCGACCGTTCACAACTGACGATTCGTCACCATCGTTAGAAAAAGCTCAGATAGCGGGCAAGTCAAAGCCAAGCAAAGGCCAAACGGAGGCAAAGCCACCCATCCCGAAACATGATCGAAAATGGACGGAATGGAATTGACCATGCCATTACCCCTCCTTCACGGCTGCTAGGTTCACGACGGCTCCGGACCTGACCATCCGGGGTTTTGCACAACAACGGGAGGAAAACATGCGCAAGTTGGCAGTCGGCGCCATCGCCGCGGGCCTGTTCGCCGTCAGCGCGGGGACGGCGGCCGCCGTCTCATGGCACACCATCACGCCGCTGACCACCGGCGGCGGTTCGTTCACCAGCGGCCAGTACGCCTTCTGACCCTCGAACCAGAACCACGGCGCCTTCGAGTGGGCGGGCAACCTGAACGACACCGACAACGGTGACGGTCACAACGTCTACATACAGGTCCGTGTCGAGGGCTACGACTGGAGCCGCTACAGCGGCACGCAGAAGCGCAGCGTCCCGCTCGACAAGCTGAACTGGGACGGCGCCGCTCTGCACACCGATGACGCCTACATCCGCGTCTGCCGTGACAAGGGCTCGCTCAACCCTGACAACTGTTCGTCGACGAAGCACTACCAGAGGTAGTCGGCGCTTCGACAGCACCGCGGGCCCAGGGACACATACTCCTGGGCCCGCTCGCTTCTTGGGGGAAGCCATCAGTACGTCAGACATCATTTCAGCCGCGGGAGTCGACCTCTCCTACGGCAACCAGCCGGCTGTCCGCGAAGCCCACCTCTCGGTCGCCCCGGGTGAGGTCGTGGCCATCACAGGGCAGAGCGGCTCCGGCAAGTCCTCACTTCTCTACTGCCTGGCCGGGGTGCTGCCCACCACCCGCGGCCAGGTGCGCTTCGAAGGGCGCTCGCTCGGTGACCTCTCCGACGACGAGATCAGCGCCCTGCGCCGGGAACGTTTCGGGTTCGTCTTCCAGTACGGCGAACTGCTGCCGGAACTGACCATCGAGGAGAACACCGCACTGCCACTGCGCCTGACCGGACAGCGAAAGCGGCCCGCCCTCGCCAGAGCGGGTGAAGTGCTGGAGCGGCTCGGCCTCGGCGAGCTGCGTCACCGCCGGCCCTCACAGGTCTCGGGCGGACAGAGCCAGCGCGCCGCGGTGGCACGCGCCCTGGTCCACCAGCCCGCGGTCGTCTTCGCGGACGAGCCGACGGGCTCCCTGGACAGTGCCAACGCCTCCGCCGTACTCAAGGAGTTCCTCGGGCTGGCCCGCTCACAGGGCACCGCCGTCATTCTGGTGACGCACGACCACGGGGTGGCCGCGCAGGCCGACACCCGCTACACGATGACGGACGGGATACTCACGCCGCGAGGTGCGGCGTGACCGAATTCCTGCTCGGCCTGCGGCTGCTCCTCGGCGCAGGCCGAGGCAACCGCACACGTTTCTTCCTGATGGCGGCCGGAGGCTCCATCGGTGTCTGCTGCCTGGCCCTCGTTCTCACCGTTCCGGCGATCCTGCACGCCCACGACGGCCGGGCCGCGGCACGACAGCCCGTCACCTCCTCCAAAGGGCCGGCGGACGGCACGCTCGTCGTCCAGCGCTCCGACGCGTACGGATCCAGGCCGTTCACCCGCGTGTTCATCGCCCGGGGCACCGAGGGAACACGGTCGGCCCCACCTGGTCTGCCCCGGCTCCCCGCCCCCGGCGAGGTGTTCGTCTCGCCGCGGGTCCACGACCTCCTGCGCGAGGCACCCGCAATCAAGGGGCTGCTTCCCGGACGTGAGAAGGGAACCATCGCGGGAGCCGGGCTCGCGCACCCGGACGAGCTGTACGCATACATCGGCACCACGCGCGGCCGGATCGCCCACGAGGGCCGGATCCTGAAGGGGTTCGGATACGACTACGCCCCGTCCCCTGCCGTGGAACCGTCCACGTTGACGGACGTGCGCTTCGCTCTGGCCACCTTGGTTCTGCTGCCCCTGGGGATCTTCCTCACCGTCTGTGCGCGTCTCTCCGCCGCCAGCCGCATGCGGCGTCTGGCGGCGCTGCGCCTGCTGGGCCTCAGTATCAAGGGCACCCAGCGTGTGAACGCCGCGGAGACCGTGATGGCCGCACTGCTCGGCGCCGTACTCGGCCTCGGGGAGTACTGGGTTCTCAACCAAGTGATGTCCCGGACGGGACTGCCCGCGCTGCGGTGGTATCCGGGCGACGGTGCCCTGTCCACGACGACCGTCGCCGTGTGTCTGATCGGCTGCCCGGCGCTGGCCTGGTTCGTCGGCCGCAAGAGTGCGCGGGAAGCCGCCGCCAACCCGCTGGCGGTACGCCGCACCGCGCTCCCGCGGCCACCGTCCAAGTGGGGCGCTCTCCTCCTTGTCGCCGGTATGGGCATCGTGTCCGGTTTCTGCGTCAGCGGTCTGCTCGGACACCCCGCGTCGAGTGTGGGCGTGAACGCGCTGCTCGTGGTCGGCGGCGTCGTGCTGACCGGAGTCGGGCTCGTGCTCACGCTCCCGTTGATCTCGTACGTTCTCGCCCGCCGGGTGGCGGCCTCCACCCAGTCCCTCACGCTCAACCTGGCGATGCGACGCAACGAGGCCGAGCCCGGAAGCACGATGCGGGTCGTCACCGGTCTCGTGCTCCTCGTCTACGCCGCCTCGCTCGCCCAGGGTGTTCTCATCCAGCTGGAACAGGTCAGCCGACCGTCCGGACCCGTGCAGGACTACTCCCTGTCCCTGTCCGCCCTCACCTCGAGCCAGCAGAGGGAACTGGGCGACATGGCCGGTGTGCGCACCCACGCCGTCACGATGAACTCCTGGGTCGATTTCGAGAGGAAGAGCCCTGGGGACGCGTTCGCTTCGTCGGCCACCGCCCTGATCGCCGGCTGTGCGCAGCTGGACCGCATGGTCCAGCGCTCCGAGGGCTGCGTGGACGGCAAGGTGATGCGGCTCGTCGACCCCAATTCCAGCGTCGGATCCGGCGTGAAGCCGGGCACGCCCTTCCGGTTCCTTCTCTCGGGGAGCAAGGCCGGGCACCTCGACATCGGCTTTCCCGCCGCCCGGATCGTCTACAGCGGGTACTCCGCGTCCGCCGTGGGCGACGCCGTGCTTCTCGTTCCTCCGTCGGCGCTGCCTGAACACACTCGCCCCCGTGACGCCGAGCTCGTGCTCACCAGCAGCTCGGAACCTGGCCAGGTCCGCAAGGTCCTCGACGGCATCGGGGCGATCGCCCCGATCGCCGAGGTGGAGCTGGTCGGACTGAACGTCCAGGGACTCGAACAGATATCGGTCGTCGAAACCCTGCTGGCCCTAGGCATGATCATGGGGTTGGTCATCGGCGTGGCCGCGTTCCTGGTGTCCGTGACCGACCGCGCGGTCGAACGCCGGGCGCAGGTCACCGCCATCACCCTGATCGGTGCCCGGACACGGACCATGCGGGCCGTGCAGTGCCTCCAGGTGGTACTGCCGCTCGGTCTCGGTCTCGCCCTGGCGGCCGTCACCGGGAAACTCGCCGAGTCCAGCTACCTGGTCACCGGTGGCGGGGCGATCCGCTGGGATGTCGCCGGCATCCCCCTGCTGTCCTTGGCGGTGGCGGGAGTGGTGGTGGCCGCGGCAGCGGGCTCACTGCCGCTGGCCGGCCGCCGGATCGATCCGGAGCTGATCCGCCGCGACTGACGAACCGGTTCGACACGGCCGACGCGGACCCGGCGAGCCGCTCAGCGCTCACCCGGATCCGCCGTCCTCTCCGCCCCCCGTGTGCGACCTGACAGGATGTGGACCTGAGGCACCGGCAGCTCGACGACCGCTTCATCCGGCTGCGCGACGATCTGACCCCTCGGACATGGCGAGCAGCGGTGGCGGACACCGAGGCAGGACTCACGCTCCCGGAGGTGGACCTCCAAGCCGCACGTGGCCTGAAGTTCGCCGAAGCCCTGCCCCGGCGCCTCGCGGAGGCCACCCTCGCGGCGCGACTGGCGGACGAGGAAGGGGCCAGGGCAACGCTCGCGGAACCCGTCAGGTTCCTGATGCGGCACGACGGCTGACGGTGGGCACGACCGGGCCACGGCCCGGCGCCCGGCGCGGGTACCGCGGTCGGGCCGGGCCTTTGCCCGCCGCGAGCGCCGGGAACAGCCGACTCGCCTTCGCCTGTCTGCCCGATGCGCATCCGACCTTCTGACAGCACTTTGCCCCGCCGCGGAGCGGCGGGGCAAAGTCGCCGGGCCCGGTTCAGCCGACGGCACCCCCGCTGGGGGACGTCAGCGCTGACTCATGGCCTGGCGGCGCTCTCCGTGTGTGTCAGTGGGAGTGCCCGTGGCCGCCGTGACCGGCGTCGCCCTCGTCCTCGGCCGGCTTCTCGACGACCAGGGTCTCGGTCGTGAGGAGCAGGGAGGCGATGGAGGCGGCGTTCTCCAGGGCGGAGCGGGTGACCTTGACCGGGTCGATGACGCCGGCCTTGACCAGGTCGCCGTACTCGCCGGTGGCGGCGTTGAAGCCCTGGCCCTTGTCGAGCTCGGCGACCTTGGCGGTGATGACGTAACCCTCCAGGCCGGAGTTCTCGGCGATCCAGCGCAGCGGCTCGACGGCGGCCTTGCGGACGACCGCGACACCCGTGGCCTCGTCGCCGGTCTTGCCGAGGTTGCCCTCGAGGACCTTCACGGCGTGGACGAGCGCGGAGCCACCACCGGAGACGATGCCCTCCTCGACCGCGGCGCGGGTCGCGGAGATGGCGTCCTCCAGACGGTGCTTCTTCTCCTTGAGCTCCACCTCGGTGGCGGCGCCGACCTTGATCACGCACACGCCGCCGGCCAGCTTCGCGAGGCGCTCCTGGAGCTTCTCGCGGTCCCAGTCGGAGTCGGTGTTCTCGATCTCGGCCTTGATCTGGTTGACGCGGCCGAGGACCTCGTCGGAGCTGCCGCCACCGTCGACGATGGTGGTGTCGTCCTTGGTGACGGTCACGCGGCGGGCGCTGCCGAGCACGTCCAGGCCGACCTGGTCGAGCTTGAGGCCGACCTCCTCGGCGATGACCTGACCACCGGTGAGGGTGGCGATGTCGCCGAGCATGGCCTTGCGGCGGTCACCGAAGCCGGGAGCCTTCACGGCGACGGCGTTGAACGTGCCGCGGATCTTGTTCACGACCAGGGTCGACAGGGCCTCGCCCTCGACGTCCTCGGCGATGATCAGAAGCGGCTTCGACGCGTTCGACTGGATGACCTTCTCCAGCAGCGGCAGCAGGTCCTGGATGGAGCTGATCTTGCCCTGGTGGATGAGGATGTACGGGTCGTCGAGGACGGCCTCCATACGCTCCTGGTCGGACACCATGTACGGGGACAGGTAGCCCTTGTCGAAGGCCATGCCCTCGGTGAAGTCCAGCTCCAGACCGAAGGTGTTGGACTCCTCGACGGTGATGACACCGTCCTTGCCGACCTTGTCCATCGCCTCGGCGATGAGCTCGCCGACCTGGCTGTCCTGCGCGGAGAGCCCGGCCACGGCGGCGATGTCGGACTTGTCGTCGATCGGGCGGGCCGTCGCGAGGAGCTCCTCGGACACGGCCTTGACCGCGGCGTCGATGCCCTTCTTCAGGAGGGCGGGCGACGCGCCGGCGGCGACGTTGCGCAGGCCCTCGCGGACGAGCGCCTGGGCGAGCACGGTGGCGGTGGTCGTACCGTCACCCGCGATGTCGTTGGTCTTGGTCGCCACCTCCTTCACCAGCTGCGCGCCGAGGTTCTCGAACGGGTCGTCGAGCTCGACCTCGCGGGCGATGGTCACACCGTCGTTGGTGATGGTGGGGGCGCCGAACTTCTTGTCGATGACGACGTTGCGGCCCTTGGGGCCGATCGTCACCTTCACCGTGTCGGCAAGCTTGTTGACGCCGCGCTCGAGGGCGCGACGGGCGTCCTCGTCGAACTTCAGGATCTTCGCCATGGGAGCGGTTCAGCCCTCTCGGAAAACTTGGGAGAAACGAACGGCGCCCCCAGCGCCCGGTTCATCAGAGGTAGCGGGGGCCAGGGGCGCAGTTCACTGCAATGCTTGGTGCGGGGTTGTCCGGGGAATGACCCCGAACGCCCTTACCGGGTGAATTACTTCTCGATGATCGCGAGCACGTCGCGGGCCGAGAGGACGAGGTACTCCTCGCCGTTGTACTTCACCTCGGTGCCGCCGTACTTGCTGTAGAGCACGACGTCGCCGACGGTGACGTCGAGCGGAAGACGGTTACCGTCCTCGAAGCGCCCCGGACCCACGGCAAGGACGACGCCCTCCTGGGGCTTCTCCTTGGCGGTGTCCGGGATGACCAGGCCAGAGGCCGTGGTCTGCTCGGCGTCGAGCGGCTGGACCACAATGCGGTCCTCGAGCGGCTTGATGGCAACCTTGGAGCTGGTGGTCGTCACGATCCGACCTCCCCCTTCGGAGATCTCACGGGGTTAACTGTCTGAGGTGGCGACCAGGTGGATCCGTCGTCGCGGGTGCCGGATCTGCCTGTCGCTATTGGCACTCTCCAGGGGGGAGTGCCAGACCTGAGACTATGACTGCGATTAGCACTCGGTCAAGCGGAGTGCCAAAGGCGTCGGCGTGGCGCGCCCCGAACGGCGTGGTCCGGCACCGTTCGGCGGCCTCGGAACAGTGCCGGACCCCGCCGAACGGCGGCCCCCTGGAGACAGTTGTCCCGCCGGCTAGAGGTAGTTCTCCAGCCGCGCCGGAGTGAAGCCCTCCCGCTGGATCCGGCGGAGCAGCCGGAGCGTGGCGCCCGTGAGATCGGGTTCGCCGAAGTCGGCGAGGATGTCGCCCGGCCGGAACCGGTGCGCGTCGGCCGCCCGGCCGAGGACGATCGCGGCGACCCCGCAGTCGGCGGCGGCGCGCAGGGTGATCTCGTCGTACCGGCCGTACGGGGGCCGCAGCAGCCGGGGCCGGACGCCGAAGCGCCGTCTGAGCTTGTCCTGTTGTCCGCAGATCTCGGCGCGCTGGCCGGCGTAGGGCAGACCGCGCAGGGAGGCGTGGTCGAGGGTGTGGTTCTGGACGCTCGCGCCGACCGCGCGCAGCCGGGCGAAGTGCCCGTACCCCGGCCCGACGACACTGTCCGTGAGGAACATGCTGACCGGCAGCCGCAGTTCGCGGACCATGTCGACGAACCGCGGATCGCGCTCCGCCCCGTCGTCGTACGTCAGGAAGACCACCTTGTCGCGGGTGCGCACACGGTCCACGACGGGCGGAAGTCCCGGACCCGCGGTGCGCGCGGCGGTCCGGGCGGGCACCTTCGGCGCCGGGACGAGCGGGGCGGCCAGACCCCAGCGGCGGTACGCCGACTCCTGCGGGTGCACCCGCTGGGCGGCCTTCTTCCCGAGCCGCTCGATGGGGTCGACGGACTGCGCGCAGCCGCTGAGCAGCACCGCCACGAGCAGCCCGGCGACCGGCACCCGCACCCTCACAGGTAGTCCTCCAGGCGCGCGACCGCGTACCCCTTGGCCGTGACGGTCCTCAGGAAGCGGCGGACCATGTCGGACATGGTGCCGTTCCAGTCCTCGCGGCCCCGGAAGTGGGTGAGGACGATGTCGCCGGGGTGCAGGTCCTGGTCCTCCTCGCGGTACTCCCAGTGGTCGACGAAGACTTCCTCGTCCCAGATGGGCGCGTACTCGATGCCGCAGGACTCGGCGGCGCGCAGGGTGTCCTGGTCGTAGTTGCCGTACGGCGGCCGGAAGACGGTCGGGCGCCTGCCGAACTGCTTCTCCATCACGTCCTGCATGCCGCAGATCTCGTGCTTCTGCCGCTCGTAGGAGAGGGCGGGCAGATAGAGGTGGTGCAGGGTGTGGTTGTCGAGGGTGATGCCACGGTCGCGCATCTTCCGGAAGTACCCGTAGTCGTCCTTGACGAGGTAGTCGGTGAGGAAGGCGGTGTACGGGATCTTCAGGTCGCTCATCATCCGCAGGAACACGGGGTCCTTCTCCTCACCGTCGTCGACGGTGAGGAAGACGACCTTGTCCTTGGTGGGGACGGTCGTGAAGACGGGCGGCAGCCCCAGCTCCTTCTGACCGTCGACCTCGAAACCCTTGCGGGCCCCGATGACCGGCTTCCTGGCGGGCGGCGCCGGGGGCGTCAGCGGCACCTCGGCCAGCCCCCAGCGCTTCGCGACGGCGGCGCGCCGGGCCTCGGCCTGACGGAGCCGGGAGGCGTACCCGGCGAGGGCGCGGGCGGCGGGCGCCCGGAACCCGGCCTGCGGGCCGTGGGCCGGCTTGGCGCCGTCGGCGCCCGGGCCGGAGGCGGAGCCGGTCTCGGCACAGCCGGATACGAGGAGGGCGAGGGCGAGCACGCCGACTCCCCAGCGCGCACCGACTCCGCGGCTCGCACCGGCTCCCCAGCACGCACCGGCCCCGTTTGCGCCGTTTTTATCATTTTGTCGTACGGGTCGCATGGAGCCGGATCCTCCCAGGTCACCGACCCCGCGAAGGCCCCGACACCGCCGCCGGAGGCACACCGTCCACCGACTGGCCCACAATGGCCGGGTGAACGACGTCTCCTTCGCCCCCCTCCTCACCGCCGAGGGCCGCGCCCTGCTCGACGAGGTCCGCGCCACCGAACCGGCACAGGAACTGGCCGTCGCCACCCGGCTGCGCCGCGAGCACCCCGCCGAACTGGTCTCGGCGGCCCTCGGACAGGCACGGCTGCGGCAGCGGGCGGTGGCGAAGTTCGGGGCCGAGGACGCCGGACGCATGTTCTTCACCCCGAACGGGGTCGAGCAGTCCACCCGGACGACCGTGGCGGCACACCGCGCCGAGCGGCTGCGCGCGCTGGGGGTCCGCTCCGTCGCGGACCTCTGCTGCGGCATCGGCGGCGACGCCATCGCGCTGGCCCGCGCCGGAATCCGCGTCCTCGCCGTCGACCGCGATCCGCTGACGGCCGCCGCCGCCCGCGCGAACGCCGACGCGCTGGGGCTCACGGACCTCATCGAGGTGCGCGAGACCGATGTGACGCAGGTGGACACCTCGTCGTACGACGCGGTCTTCGTGGACCCGGCCCGCCGGGGCGGCCGGGGCCGGATCTTCGACCCGGAGGCGTACTCGCCGCCGCTGTCCTGGGCGGTCGGCGCGGCCCTGCGGGCTCCGGTCGCCGCGCTGAAGATCGCCCCCGGCATCCCGCACGAGGCGATCCCCGCCGAGGCGGAGGCCGAGTGGATCTCGGACGGCGGGGACGTGAAGGAGGCGGTGCTGTGGTTCGGCACCGAGCCGGGCCTGGTGCGCGCCACCCTCCTACCGGGCCCGCGCGAGTTGCGCGGACGCGGGCTGCCGGATCCGGCGGTGCGGGCGGTCGGACGCTATCTGTACGAGCCGGACGGCGCCGTCATCCGCGCACACCTGGTCGCCGAGGTCGCCGAGGACCTGGACGGCGGCCTGGTCGACGAGACGATCGCCTACGTCACGGCCGACGAACTGCGCCCGACGCCGTACGCCTCCGCGTACGAGATCACC
Source organism: Streptomyces sp. NPDC042002 (assembly GCF_055588305.1). Taxonomy (NCBI): domain Bacteria; kingdom Bacillati; phylum Actinomycetota; class Actinomycetes; order Kitasatosporales; family Streptomycetaceae; genus Streptomyces; species Streptomyces sp. NPDC042002. Next base: position 76,178 of record NZ_JBVJCT010000022.1, read on the forward strand.
GACCAACTCCATTTCAACGTAAAGAAGTTGAAGGCGCTGCTGCGGGAGCGGGAGGTCGGCGTCCTGACCGTGAAGAAGCGCGGGTCGGCCGTCGAGCCGGAGGAACTGCGGCGGAAGGTCAAGCCGCGGGGCCCCCGGTCCGCGACGGTGTTCCTGACCCGGGTGGCGGGGGCCCCGACCATGCTGGTGGGGGCCCCCGCTCAACCGTCTACTGGTGGTGACGGGTGCTGAGCGCGCCCAGGTCCGGCACGGCGAGAGGCCGCGACGCCGTGCCGGGGTGCGCCACCGGAGTACCCGCGACCGACCCCGCCGATCCGGTCGAGGAGAACGAAGTCGCCGTCGGCACAAGGCCGTTGTAATACGGCGTGTACGTCCACTGGCTGCTGCTCGCGCTGATCGCCGCGCCCGCGGAGTTCAGCGCCGCCGCCGACACCGAGCCGGTGCCGCCGAAGACGGCGATGCCGTTGATGTTGGCGGCACCCTGGACCAGGTAGGACTTGGTCTCGGAGGAGAGGGTGGCGACGTCCGTCCACAGCATCGGGCCGAAGACGTTCATCGCCGCCGCGGCCGAGGTGCCACCACGCCAGCTGTCGGTGGAGGCCAGGGCCACGCTGCCCGGACCGCCCCACCAGAACCGCGCGAGGAGAGCCGCGTTGCCCGCGTTGGTGCTCGCCGCGATCGGGTAGTACGTGTACGACGACGGCCAGTGCGAGAACGACGTGTGCGTCAGCGCGTACTTCGCCGAGCCGCCGACCGGGATCATGTAGGTGTCGCGCGGGTCCAGGCTGTTGAGGTACGCCTTCACGGACGAGGTCAGCGTGTTGCCGTCGTTGAGCACGACGACCGCCTTGCCGCTCGTCCCGTCCGCGCCCGCGGCCGACGCGGCGGCGAGCGCCGAGTGGTAGTCGGTGCCGGTCGCGATGAAGACGTAGTCCGGCGCGCTGGTGATGGACTTCGCGACGGCGACCGAGGTCGAGTAGCGCGAGGTGCCGGCCAGCCGCTTCGGGGTGAAGCCGAGCGCGGAGATCTTCGAGGAGACGGAGCTGCTGAGGATCGACGTGCCGCCGACGAGGTAGACCGGGGCGCCGGGCTTGAGGACCCGCTTCAGCTCCGCCTGCACGGACGACGAGACCGAGGTCGCGGACGTCAGCAGGACCGGCCCGTGCTTCTTGCCCGCGAGGGCGGGGGCGGTCAGCGCGTACGACTGGCTGTCCTGGGAGACCAGCACGGCCGACGAGGCGTTCATCAGGCCCGGCTCGCTCTTGCCTACCGTGTTCCAGGTCCAGCGGGACGCGGCGATGTTGCTGCCGTTGACGTCGGCACCCCAGACCCGGGAGACGGTGTTCTTGCGCAGCGGCTGCCAGGCGGGCGAATAGCCGCCCCAGGGGAAGGGCTGGCCCTCCGTCACCGCGTCCGCGGTGATCGTCAGGACGACGTTGCTCTCCTGACGGCCGCCGCTGGTGGGCCGGTTGAAGTGCACGACGAGCCGGTTGCTCGCGGGCGCCCAGGAGGGGGTGTCGTAGTCCCCGGCGTCATTGGTCAGACGCCGCTCGCCGGTGCCGTCGGTGTTGATCGAGAAGAGCTGGCGGTGACCGTCGACGGTGCGGACGAACGCGACCTTGGTGCCGTCGGGCGAGACGGCGGGCGAGCCGCCCGCGGCGAGCGTGGTCTCCGTCTTGGTGGTGGCGTTGTAGAGCACGACCGACGGCGTGGTGGTGGTGCACCCGGTTCCGTTGCGCTGGAAGACCAGGAACTTTCCGGTCGCGTCCCCGCTCGGCACGCGGTCGCAGCCGCCGGCGGCCAGCAGCCGGACCGGGGTGCCGCCGCCGGCCAGGACGGCGTACAGCTTCTTGGACGCGGAGTAGACGATCTCGCGGCCGTAGGCCCAGTACGTGGGGTGGGACGCCATGGCGCCGTCCTCGATCCCGTCGTAGACCGTCGTCTTGGTGCCGCCCGTGACGCTGATGGTCTGCACGACACCGGCCGACTCGAAGACCACCCGGCTGCCGTCGGGTGACCAGGCGGGCGACTGGTCGTCGGAGCCGTTCGAGACACGCTTCTCGTCGTTGCCGTCGACGTCCACCGACATGATGCCGTCGCCGGACACGGCGATCCTGCCGTCGGCGGCCGGCCACCCGGTGACGTCGGCCGACGCCCCCGGTGCCAGGGCTGTCGCGGTGCCGGCGGCCAGGGCCGTCGCCGCGGTGAGCGCCACGAGTCTGTGGCGCGCGGAAATTTTCAAGGGTCTACCCCCCAGGTAGGTGCGATGGGCTGCCGGACCGCGCCTCGCGGGGGCCTACGGGTGAACGGAGAGCGTCCTTCCCGTGTACGGCAGCGGCGCCACTGTAAGCCCTTGCCGATCACGTTGGGAACGGGGTTACCGAACGGGAACCTCACGAGCCGCGCAGCTCACGGGCCCGTGCCGCCAGCAGTTCCCGCTCCCGCTCGTTGCGCGCCAGCGAGGCCGCCCGCTCGAACTCGGCCCGCGCCTGAGCCGTACGTCCGAGCCGGGCGAGCAGATCACCGCGCACGCTGGGCAGCAAGTGGTAGTCGCGCAGCGCGGGTTCACCGGCGAGGGTGTCCACGATCTCCAGGGCGGGGCCGGGTCCGTCGGCCATGGAGACCGCCACGGCACGGTTCAGCTCGACGACCGGAGAGGGAGTGCGGGCCGCCAGCAGGGCGTACAGGGTGGCGATCCGCCGCCAGTCCGTGTCCTCGTACGTGTAGGCCTGCGCGTGGCAGGCGGCGATGGCGGCCTGGAGGGCGTACGGCCCCGGGCTGCCGGTGGCGACGGCGTTGGCGCGGCCGAGCGCGGTGAAGCCCCGGCGGATCAGCATGCGGTTCCAGCGGCGGCGGTTCTGGTCCTTGAGGAGGACGGGTTCACCATCGGGCCCGGTGCGGGCGGCAGCCCGGGACTCCTGGAGTTCCAGCAGGGCGGCGAGCCCGTGCACCTCGGGCTCCTTGGGCATCAGCTCGGCGAGCACCCGGGCCAGCCGGAGCGCGTCCTCGCACAGCGCCGGACGGAGCAGGTCGTCGCCCGCCGTGGCCGCGTACCCCTCGTTGAACACGAGGTAGATCACCTCGAGGACGGACCCGAGCCGGGCTTCGCGGTCGGGTCCGTACGGGACCTCGAAGGCGACCCCCTTCGTCGCCAGCGTCCGCTTGGCCCGCACGATGCGCTGGGCGATCGTCGGCTCCGGGACGAGGAAGGCGCGGGCGATCTCGGACGTCGTCAGCCCGCCGAGGAGCCGCAGCGTGAGCGCGATACGGGCCTCGGCGGACAGGACGGGATGGCAGGCGGTGAAGACCAGCCGGAGCAGGTCGTCGTCGATGTCGTCCGGATCGGCGGGCTCGTCGTTGTGGTGCGGCGCCGACAACGAGAGGTCCCGCCCGACCTCCTCCAGTTTGCGCGCGTAGCGCTCCCGGCGGCGTACGAGGTCGATCGCCCGGTGCTTGGCCGTGGCCGTCAGCCAGGCGCCCGGGTTGTCCGGCACGCCGTCGCGCGGCCACTGCTCCAGCGCCGCGACCAGGGCGTCCTGGGCGAGTTCCTCGGCGATGCCGACGTCGAGGACGATCCGGGCGACGCGCGCGATGACGCGGGGCGACTCGATACGGAAGATGGTCTCGACGGCCGTGTCGACGCCGCCGGCGGGGGTTCGGCCGGGCTGCTGTTCCACAGCTCACCATCAGACACCCGCGGCGGCGTCAGACCAAGGAGACCGCTCAGGCCGGTAAGACGGCTCAGCTCCCGGCGATCTCCCGCACCTCGCAGGTGACCGTCCAGAACTCCTCGTGCGTCTTCAGGAAGCGCTTGGTCCACTCCACGGCCTCGGCCATGTCCTTGCACTGCATGATCGCGTAGCCGCCGACGACCTCCTTGGACTCCGTGAAGGGCCCGTCGGTGACGGACAGCTGCCCACCCGACCAGTGGACGCGCTTGCCCTGCGCGGTGGGCGTCAGGCCGTCGGTCTCCAGCATGACGCCCGCCTTGGTGATCTCCTCGATGAGCTCGCCCATCCGCTGCATCAGTTCGGGGCTGGGACCCTCGGCGGGCGCGGTGCTCTCGTCGATCTGGACCAGCGAAAGGTAGCGGGGCATGGTGACTCCTCGTGTCTTCGATGCCTCGGAGGCGGGGCTTCTCCCTGCCTCTCACCCGTGCGTCGAACGGGAGACACCTGCTTCGACACGGTCCCCGGATTTCTTTGGTTTCTTTCCCCGGGCGGGGCCAGACGGGCCGATCGGGTCAGTCGGCGAAGTCCTTGAGCTTCTGTGTGTCCAGCGTGAACCCGACCGGATCCGGCAGCTCGATCACCGCTCCGAACGCCCGGGTGGTGAGCGAGCGGTAGACGCCGTCCTCGGGGTCGCAGTGCACGGTCACGCTGCCCGCGTCCCGGTCGACGAGGAGGTAGACGGGGATGCCGGCGGCCGCGTATCCGTCGGGCTTCTCGATCCGGTCGCGCCGGTCGGTGTCCCGGTCGTGCGAGGTGACCTCGACGACCATCAGGACACCCGAGGGCTCGGACCACTCGCCCTTTCCGGCGAAGTACTCCTCGGGCGCCAAGACCCCGTCCGGCTTGGCCCGCCCCTTGCGGTAGGCCTCGACCTTCAACCCTTGCTCCGGATAGAGGAACAGCTCAGGCCGGTGCTGCATGCAGCGCTTGAGGAGCCAGGCGACGATCTCGCCGTGATTGCCGTCCGGCATGGGCTTTACCACGACCTTTCCGTTGATGAACTCCAGCCGCACAAGTTCGGGCGCGTTGTGGGCGAGCTCCTCGAACTCCTCGACGAGCATCTGGGGCCGGTCGGACGTGCTGGGGGTCATGGCTTCGCCTCCTCCCGTCCATCCTGCCCCGGTCACGGGCGGACCGTGCCGCAAGGTCGTCATGTGCCTGCTCCCTTCTCGGTTTCCTCCGTGCGGGTCCCGGTACGGAGAGCGGCGCGCAGCCGTCCGACATGGGCGCGCACCTCATGCGCCGCGAGAGCGGGCCGCCCGCCCCGGCACACCCCGCACAACCCGCCCCGCAGCTCGACACCGTCCCCGCCGGGCTCCCCGCACGCTGTGCAGACCACCTCGTAGCGGAGCGCCGGTGGCTGCGGCTCGGGCCGCGGCGGCAGCTTGGCGAGGAGCCGGGCCCGTACGAAGGCGTAGGCGTGCGCCACGCGTTCCGGGAGCCCCGACGTCAGCGCCTGGACGAGCTGTGGCTCACCCGCGCCCCGCGCGAACCACTCGGCGGCCTCCCCCTCCAGTGCCGCGCACTCCCCCGCCGACAACGTCAAGCGGGCGTCGATCCGGCCGAGCCGCGCCAGCACGCCGTACGCCGTCGAGCGCGCCGCCTGCGCCGGGGGCCGCTCGGTCACGGGCGTCTCCCCGGCGAGGAAGGAGTTCCACCAGGTGTCGTCGTGCGCGGTGCGCGAGAAGAAGGTGTGCCAGACCCAGCGGGGGCAGCCGTCGACGGTCACGGGGCGGCGCACCCTGCGCAAATGGCCTGCCGCGGAGAGGTTGTTGAGGGCGGTGGAGAGGGCGCACTGGCCGTACGGGAGGTGCTTGGCGAGGGTCTTGATCGAGAGGTCGGACTCGTCGGCGAGCCGGTCGATGTACGTCGCGATCGATGCCTCGCGGGTGGGCAGATGTGCGAAGTCCCGACCCGTCCGTGGGGTTTGGTCGGGCGCCGACCGTTTTCCATAGCCCGGATTGGCGAGGGGATGGGCGGAGGGGCGCGGGGCAGCACTAAGCTGAGTTACAGCCATGGGTCGAAGTCTCGTTTCGCTCTCATCGGTCAGACCCCCGCGTGGTGCTGCTAACACCTGCGGGGGTCGAAGTTTTCCCGGCGCACGCTACACGCCGGCCACGCTCCGCCGCGACCCGGTCACGAAAAGTCATATCCCCTGGCCCGGACGGCACTTCGGCCGCCGGCAAGGGAGGGTGGGTGGGTTGAACCTCCCGCCCAATCCACATAAAAGAGGCTCGAATCCCGATTCCCGAAGCTCAAGTCCCGCCGGACGTCCCCCGGTAGCGTCACCCGAGTCGGAGTGTCACTTCAGCGAGGCCCACAGATCGCTCGCCTCCGGCTCGTTCGCGATCACCCGGTTGTGGTCCGAGGGGGCCGCCACCACCGGCATCATCACCGTCTTGACCTCGTCGGAGGAGAGGGACTTGAGGCTCTGGCCGAGTCTCGTCAGCTCGCCGAGCGAGTCGAGGCCGGTGTCCGTCGTCAGGCTGCCGGTCACCGCGTTCGCGACGTCGTAGAGCTTGGCCGGGTCGGTGAGCAGGCCGGCGGACGAGATCTGCGTCAACAGGGCTTTGACGAGCTTCTGTTGGAGACCTATGCGGCCCAGGTCACTGCCGTCGCCTATGCCGTGCCGGGTGCGGGCGAGCGCCAGCGCCTGCGTGCCGCCGAGGTGGTGTTCGCCCGCGGCGAGGTGCAGATGGCTCTTGTCGTCGTCGATGCTCTCGTCCGTGGTGACCGTGACGCCGCCGAGCGCGTCCACCAGTTTCGCGAAGCCGGAGAAGTCGATCTCGATGTAGTGGTCCATGCGGACATCGGTCAGGGACTCGACCGTCTTCACCGCGCAGACCGGGCCGCCGATCGAATAGGCGCTGTTGAACATCGCGTCGTACGCCACCGCCGTCGTCCCCCCGGAGGAGGTGGGGCAGGACGGCCGGGTCACCAGGGTGTCCCGGGGGATGCTCACCACGGTCGCCCGGGTGCGCCCCGCGTCGATGTGCACGACCATCGCCGTGTCGGAACGGGCGCCCGAACTGTCGCCGCCGCCGAGCTTCGCGTTCGCCTTGCCGCTGCGCGAGTCGGAGCCCAGGACCAGGATGTTGAGGGCGCCGCTGGGCAGCGGGGACGCGGAGGCCGAGGCGGACGCCGGGGACGAGGGCGTCGACACGGCCTTCGCCGGGCGGTCGTCACCGAGCGCGCTGTCGATGTCGACGCTCTTGATGTTCTGGTTCAGATGCCAGTAGGCCCAGCCCGCCGTGCCGATGCCCAGCACCAGTACTCCCGCCAGGGTGAGGCCGACGGCCTTCAGTACCCGCGACCGCCGGCCCACCGGCCCGACCCCGTCCCCGACCCCGATGTCCTTGTGTCCCGTCACAAGGAGGAACGTAAGTCCGAATTATTAGGAGACTGTTAGGGAGAGAGGCATGAAACGATTTTCTTCGAAAAATCTCACGCTTCTCAGACCGGCCTCAGCCCCGCTTCAGCCCGACCTCGGCAGACCTCGGCCCGACCTCATCCCAGCGTCACCGTGGGCGCCGGATTGCTGCCGCTCCAGGAGGCGTTGAACCCGAACGTCACCGAACCGCCGTCCGGGACTGTCCCGTTGTAGGAGGCGTTGACACAGCTCACCGCCGTGCCGGTCTGGGTGCAGGTCGCGTTCCAGGCCTGGGTTATCCGCTGGCCCGCGCCGTACGTCCAGTTCACCTTCCACGACGTCAGCGCGGCCCCGGAGCACGCGATGCGCACCTGCCCCGTGAACCCGGTGTTCCACTGGCTCTGGACGCTGTACGTCGCCGTGCACGCACCCGTGGGCGGCGGTGTCGAGGTTCCGCCGCCGAGCGAGGCCGCGATGGCGTTGTAGGCCGGTTTGGGCGCGTAGTTCTCGTCGTAGGGTGTCGCCGCGCCGTAGCCCGAGAAGACGTCCGGGATCCAGGAGTCGGAGTCGGTGAAGCCCCAGACGGTCACCCCGTAGCAGCGGGTCACCGCGACACAGGCGTCGAAGACCGCCTTGTAGTCGGCGGCCTGCTGCGCCAGCTTGGTGCTGTCGGACGGGAGTTGCATCCGGATGTCCAGCTCCGTGATCGCGACGTCGACACCGAGGTCGGCGAAGCGCTGGATGTTCTGCTGGAGGGTGGCGGGGACCTGGCCGAGGATGAGATGGGCCTGGAGACCGACGCCGTCGATCGGGACGCCGCGCTCCTTGAGGGACTTGACCAGGTTGTAGAGGGCGGTGCTCTTCGCGTTGACGCCCTCGACGTTGTAGTCGTTGATGTACAGCTTGGCGCTCGGGTCGGCGGCGTGCGCCCAGGTCAGCGCCTGGGCGATGTAGTCGGCGCCGAGGCCGTTGTACCAGAGGGTCGAGCGGTAGGTGCCGTCCTCGTTGAAGGGCTCGTTGACCACGTCCCAGGCGGCCAGTTTCCCCTTGTAGCGGGTGACTTCGGTGGTGATGTGGTCCTGGAGCAGACCGCTCAGCTCGGCGGTCGTCCAGGTGCCGTTCGTCAGCCAGCTCGGGTTCTGGCTGTGCCAGACCAGGGTGTGGCCGCGCACCTGCTGGTTGTGGGCCTGCGCGAACGCGACGATCTGGTCGGCCTCGGCCCAGTTGAAGGTGCCCCGGGCGGGCTCTACGGTGCCCCATTTCATGGCGTTGCCCGGCGTCAGCGAGTTGAACTGGGACCCGGCGATGTCGCCGTACGTCCCGGTCAGCTTGGAGCCGGTGACCGCGGTGCCGATGACCTTGCCCTTGGCTGCCGCGAGGTCGCGCAGCGGGGCGTCGGCGGCGTGCACCGTCGTACCGGCCGCGAGCAGGGCGCCCACGGTCACGACTCCCGCGAACAGGGCGGCGACGCGGCGGGATAAGGGACGGGTCAGGCTGCGGGTTCGGGAGGTTCTCATGGCGGGTGCCTCCGAAAGTTTCGGTCGTACAACCGATTGACTTCGCAGGAGTGTGGAGGCGGATGTCTCACCCGTCAATACGACCCCCCGGCCGACTTCGGACCGATCCGGCCTCACGCCCCCGCCCAGACCCCCGCTCCTCGAACACACCGGAGGGGATGAAATTTCCCCGGCCGGGGCCGAAAGGCAGAACGGCCACTGCGCATCACCCGCACCCGGCGACGCGCGCGAGGGGCCGTGCCGGTACATCGATGCCCGTCGCCACCGACGCCCACGCCTCACCCAACGGCGACGGGCTGATGCACCGGCACGGCCCCGACCCCCCACCGGACCGAACCGCGAACGACACGGGCGAGCTGCCGGAGGCACCCGGCCTCACGCCGGAGGCGCCCCCGTGCTGCTGCGGACCACCAGGCTCGTCGCCAGTTCCATGCGCGTCCCGGCCGACGGCCTCTCCTGGCGGCTCAGGTCGAGCACCAGCTTCGCCGCCGCCTCGGCCATCTCGGTCAGCGGCTGCCGTACGGTCGTCAGCGGCGGCCCCACCCACCGCGCCACCGGCAGATCGTCGAAGCCGACGACACTCAGGTCCTCGGGAATGCGCAGCCCCAGCTCGCGGGCCGCCTCGTAGAGACCGAGCGCCTGGAGGTCGTTGCCGGCGAAGACGGCCGTGGGCCGGTCGGGGCGGCGCAGCAGCTCCAGGCCGATGCGGTAGCCGGCCTCGTGGTGGAAGTCCCCGGCGACGATCAGCGAGGGGTCGACGGGCAGCCCGGCCGTCTCCAGCGCGGCGCGGTAGCCGTCGACCCGCGCGCGGCTGCACATCATCCGGGAGGGCCCGCTGATGGCGCCGATCCGGGTGTGGCCGAGTTCGACGAGGTGACGGGTGGCGGCGAGGCCGCCCTGCCAGTTGGTGGCGCCGATGGAGGGCACGTCGACGCCCGGGTCGCCCGCCGGGTCCATCACCACGAAGGGGATGGATCTGCTGGTCAGCAGGGCGCGCTGGGATTCGTCGAGGCCCGAGAGGACGAGGACCACGCCGTGCGGGCGGCGGGCGGCGACCTGGTCGGCCCAGGTCCGGCCGGGGGTGAGCCGCCCGGCGGACTCGGAGAGCACCACACTGAGGCCCGCGTCCCGGGCGACGTTCTCCACGCCCCGGATGACCTCCATGGCCCAGGCGCTCTCCAGTTCGTGGAAGACCAGGTCGATCAGCGGCGAGCGGGAAGCCTCGGCCCGCCGGCGGCGGTAGCCGTACGCGTGCAGCAGCTCCTCGACGCGGGACCGGGTCGCGGGGGCGACGTCGGCGCGTCCGTTGAGGACCTTCGAAACAGTCGGAGCCGACACACCGGCCTCCCGGGCGATCTCGGCCAGCGTCGCCGTCTGTGTTTCTGCGGACTTCCCAGGCTTCATGCGGGCGATCGTATCTCTGCGCGACCCCTTGACGGACCCACCAGATCGTCTTACGTTCCCGGAACATTCGAAAAATGACTCGAAACATTCGCGATGGATCATCGGCGATCCTTCGCGCTTACCGAGAGGTGCCGTCCTATGGAGTCCCACAGCAGACGTTGGTTCCTCGGCGCGGGCACGGCCGCCCTGGCCTCTGTCGGCGGGCTCACCGCCTGCGGGTCCGGCAGCGGCTCGGGCTCCGACGGGACGCTCACCGCGTTCGTCTACGGGGACGACGCGGCGAAGATCCAGGTCAAGTCCGTCAACCGGTTCAACGCGTCGGCCGCCGCGAAGAAGGCCAAGGGCACGATCAAGCTCCAGAAGGTGCCCGCCACCGACTACCCGGCCAAGCTGCGCACGGCGATGGGTTCGCCCAACGCGCCCGACGTCTTCTTCAACTGGGGCGGCGGCTCCATCAAGGCCTACCGGGAGGCCGGCCAGCTCGTCGACCTGACCGACGTCATCACGTCCGACCCGGTGCTCAAGAGCGGCTTCCTGCCGTCGGTGCTGGCGGCGGGCGGACTGGACGGCAAGAACTACGGCGTGCCGATGCGCGGCATGCAGCCCGTGATCCTCTTCTACAACAAGACCGTCTTCGCGGAGCAGAAGCTCCAGCCGCCCACCACCTGGGACCAGTTGCTGGACATCAACACCAAGCTGAAGAAGGCGGACATCACCCCGTTCGCCCTCGGCGGCGCGGACATCTGGCCCGAACTCATGTGGCTGGAGTACCTGGTCGACCGGATCGGCGGCCCCCAGGTCTTCGAGAAGATCAAGAACGGTGACGCCTCCGCCTGGGGCGACCCGGCCGTCCTCAAGGCCGCCCAGACGGTCAAGCAGCTGATCGACGACGGCGCCTTCGGCAAGGGCTACAGCTCGGTGGGGTACGGCAACGGCGGCGCTCCCGCGGTCTTCGCCAAGGGCAAGGCGGCGATGCATCTGATGGGTTCGTGGGAGTACTCCACGCAGCTCGGCAAGTTCCCCGACTTCGCCAGAAAGAACATGGGCTGGTGCGCCTTCCCGCAGATCGAGGGCGGCGCCGGCGACATCCGCAACGTGGTCGGCAACCCCACCAACTACTGGTCGGTGAACGCCCACACCTCCAACAAGGACGCGGCGATCGCCTTCCTGCGGGACTCCGCCTCCCTGGCGTACACCAAGGAACTCATAGCCAACGGCGACGTCCCGGCCACCTCGAACGCGGCGACCCTCCTGGACGCCTCGCCGAACCCGGAGTTCGCCAAGTTCCAGTACGAGATGGTGCAGAAGGCCCCGGCGTTCACGCTGAGCTGGGACCAGGCGGTCGACCCGGACGTGTCGACGCCGATGCTCACCGAGGTCAACAAGCTGTTCGTGGGCAAGTCCTCGCCGACGCAGTTCGTGGCGGCGCTCAAGGAGCTGAAGTGAGCGTCACGCAGGTCAAGGGCGGCTCGCGGAACGACGTCGGCCGCCCCCGCTCCGCCCGGCGCAACAGGGCCGGCCGCCCCAGCGCGGCGCTGGCCGTCCCCGGCGTCCTGTTCTTCGCGTTCTTCGCCATCGCCCCGATGCTCCTCGCCTTCTACCTGTCGTTCACCAAGTGGAACGGCCTGGGCGACCCGCAGCCGACCGGTCTGGCCAACTGGCGCAAGCTGCTGGGCGACGAACGGCTGACCCAGTCGCTGACGGTCACCGTCGCGCTGACCGTGGTGAGCTGGGCGTTCCAGACGGTGATCTCGCTGCTGCTGGGCGTCTGGGCGGCAGGGCGGCAGCGCAACCGCGCGGTGCTCTCGGCGATCTTCTTCGTGCCGTTCCTGCTGTCGTCGACGGCGATCTCGCTGCTGTTCTACGCCCTGCTGGACCCGAACTTCGGCATCATCCACCAGGACACCCTCGGCACGACCAGCGGCGCGTTCCTCGCGATCGTGTTCGTCGGCGGCTGGCAGTTCATCCCCTTCCACACCCTGATCTACCAGGGCGGGGCGCGACAGATCCCCGAGGTGCTCTACCAGGCGGCGGCGATCGACGGGGCCGGGCGCCTGCGGCAGTTCTTCTCGATCACGCTGCCGCAGCTGCGCAACACGGCGACGACATCAGGGGTGTTGATGGTCGTCGGTTCGCTGACGTACTTCGAGACGGTCCTGATCCTCACCCAGGGCGGTCCGGGCACCGACACGGCGATCCTGCCGTACCTGATGTACGAAGCCGGCTTCAAGAGCTACGACTTCGGCTACGCGAGCGCCGTCGCCTCCTTCCTGGTGCTCGCCGCGACCGCGTTGTCCCTGCTGATGGTGAAGCTGTCCGGCTTCGGCACGATGCGCAGCACCCGGGAAGGGATGTGACGACATGTCACACGACACACTGCCCCGTCCCGTGAGGACGGACTCCGCCCCGGCCGCCGAGCGGCCCCCGCGCCGCCGCCGGCACTGGTCCCGGCGCGCCAACCCGCTCGCCGGCGCCGGCACGCTGGTCTGGCTGGCCGTCGTGATCATCCCGATCTACGCGATGATCTCGGCCTCGCTCACCCACCAGGACGAGGCGCTGGGCCACAACGCCCTGAAGCCGCCGTCCCATCCGACCCTGGACAACTACAGCACCGTCCTGGACAACGGCTTCGGCCACCTGCTGTGGAACACCGTGCTCGCGGCGGCCGGGGTCGTCCTGATCGTCCTGGTGCTGTGCGTCCCGCTGTCCTACGTGGCCGTGCGGACCCGCAGCGTCTGGTCGGGGGCCGCGTTCCGGCTGTTCCTGCTGGGCGTGGCGATCCCGGCGCAGGCCGTCGTGGTGCCGCTCTACCTGATGATCGCCAAGCTGAACCTGTACGACAGTCTGCTCGCGATCGTCCTGCCGACGGCCGCGTTCGCGATGCCGGTGTCGGTGCTGATCCTCACCGGCACGCTGCGGGACATCTCGGAGGAGATGTACGAGGCGATGGCACTGGACGGCGCGTCCACCACCCGGATGCTGTTCCAGCTCGTCATCCCGATGTCCAAGGGCGGCATCAGCACCGTCGTCATCTACTCGGCGCTCCAGGCCTGGAACGGCTTCCTCTTCCCGTTGATCTTCACCCAGTCCGACGGGCCACGGGTGCTGACCCTCGGCCTGTTCGACTACGTGAGCGAGTTCGGCGTGAACATTCCCGCGATCCTCGCCTCGGTCGTCCTCTCCGGTGTCCCGATCTTCATCGTGTACCTGGTGGCCCGCCGCTCGCTGGTCGGCGGCCTCATGGGTGTGGGCGGCAAGTGAACGTGTACGACCAGGGGCGCCCGAACCCCCCTTTCCCCGACAGGAGTTCCATGACCACCCCTCCCTGGCGCGACCCCGCCCTGCCCGCCGCGACCCGCGTCGACGACCTGCTCTCCAGGATGACCCTGGAGGAGAAGACCGCCCAGCTGTACGGCGTGTGGGTCGGCGCCGCCACGGACGGCGGCGGAGTCGCCCCGCTCCAGAGCGAGATGGCCTCCTCGTACGACTGGGACGAGCTGATCACCCGCGGGCTCGGCCAGCTGACCCGCTCCTTCGGCACCGCCCCCGTGGACCCGGCGCTGGGCGCGCAGGCCCTTGCCCGCGCCCAGCGCCGGATCGCCGAGGCGGGCCGCTTCGGCATTCCGGCGGTCGCCCATGAGGAGTGCCTGGCGGGCTTCACGGCCTGGCAGGCGACGGCGTACCCGGTCCCGTTGTCCTGGGGTGCCACGTTCGACCCGGAGCTGGTGGAGGAGCTGGGCCGGCGCATCGGCGACGACCTGCGCTCGGTCGGCGTCCACCAGGGCCTCGCCCCGGTCCTGGACGTGGTCCGCGACCTGCGCTGGGGCCGGGTGGAGGAGACGATCGGCGAGGACCCGTACCTGGTCGGCACCGTCGCCACCGCCTATGTGCGGGGCCTGGAGTCGGCCGGGATCGTGGCCACGCTCAAGCACTTCGCCGGGTACGCGGCCTCCGCGGGCGCCCGGAACCTGGCGCCGGTGCGGGCCGGGGTGCGCGAGCTCTCCGACATCACCCTGCCGCCGTTCGAGATGGCGCTGCGCGAGGGCGGCGCCCGCTCGGTGATGGCCGCCTACAACGACACGGACGGCGTCCCGGCGTCGGCCGACCCGTATCTGCTGACCGAGCTGCTGCGCGACGAGTGGGGCTTCACCGGCACGGTGGTCTCGGACTACTTCGGCATCGGCTTCCTCCAGACGCTGCACCGGGTGGCCGGCACCGAGGCCGAGGCGGCGCACAAGGCGTTGGAGGCCGGCATCGATGTCGAGCTGCCCACGCTGAAGTGCTACGGCGAGCCGCTGGTGGCCGCCGTCCGCGCGGGCACCGTCCCCGAGTCGCTGATCGACCGGGCGGCCCGCCGGGTACTGCTCCAGAAGTGCGAACTCGGCCTGCTGGACGAGGACTGGCGCCCGGAGACCGGCCGCCCCGTCGACCTGGACTCCGCGGCCAACCGGGCGCTCGCCCGCAGGCTCGCCGAGGAGTCGGTGATCCTGCTGGACAACGCGGACGGCGTGCTGCCGCTGGCCCCGGACACCCGCATCGCGGTGATCGGCCCGCGCGCGGACGACCCCCTGGCGATGCTCGGCTGCTACTCGTTCCCCTCGCACGTGCTCACGCACCACCCCGAGGTCCCGACCGGCGTGGACATACCGACCGTGCTCGACTCGCTGCGCGCCGAACTGCCGGACGCCAAGGTGACGTTCGCGCAGGGCTGCGGGGTCTCGGAACCGGACCGGTCCGGTTTCGAGGAGGCGGTGGCACGGGCCGCCGAGGCCGACGTGTGCGTGGCGGTGCTCGGTGACCGTGCCGGACTGTTCGGCGGGGGTACCTCGGGCGAGGGCTGCGACGTGGCCGACCTCGGCCTGCCGGGCGTGCAGGGCGAACTGCTCGACGCGCTGGTCGCCACGGGCGTGCCGGTGGTCCTGGTGCTGCTCACCGGCCGCCCCTACGCGCTGGGCCGCTGGCAGGACCGTCTCAGCGGCGTGGTCCAGGCGTTCTTCCCCGGCGAGGAGGGCGGGCCCGCGGTGGCGGGCGTGCTGTCCGGCCGGGTCGGCCCGTCCGGCCGACTGCCGGTGAGCGTGCCGCGCGACCCGGGCGGCCAGCCGTGGACGTACCTCCAGCCGCCGCTGGGCCTGGCGGGCGAGGTCAGCAGCCTGGACCCGACACCGCTGTACCCGTTCGGCCACGGCCTCTCGTACACGTCCTTCGACTGGGAGCCGGACGAGACGCCCGGGGCCGAGATCGACACCGACGGTTCGTACGACGTGTCGGTGACCGTCCGCAACACCGGTGAGCGCGCGGGCGCCGAGGTCGTCCAGCTGTACCTGCACGACCCGGTGGCCTCGGTGACCCGCCCGGACGTGCGGCTGATCGGCTACCGGCGGCTGGACCTGGCACCGGGCGAGGCCCGCCGGGTGACCTTCCGCTTCCACGCGGACCTCTCGGCGTTCACCGACCGCACCGGCACTCGGATCGTCGAACCGGGCGCCCTGGAGCTGCGGCTCGCCGCCTCCAGCGCGGACACGCGCCACACGGCCCGGCTGAACCTGACGGGTCCGGTACGGCGGTTGGGCACGGACCGGCGCATGCGCTGCGAGACGGAGGTCACGCGGATGTCGTGACCTGGCGGGCGGACCACTCCGGGTTCCGGTCGCGCGATCGGGTACTCCGCGACCGGAACCAGCCGCCGCCCGCCGTCAGTCCGCCGACTCGAAGCGCCACCTGTGTACCGCCCGGGTCACCAACTCCCCGTCCGGCTCGGGCAGTTCGGGCAGCTCCGCGTCGTAGTCCGCTTCCCACCAGGTGATGACGAGGACCCGGTCCTGGGGCGCCCGCAGGATCTCCCGCCGCACCGGGTTCCCCGGGAGTTCCTGCCCCCGCACCCAGGCGAGCAGTTCCTCGCCCCGGCCGGCGACGGCCCGCGCCTCCCACATCAGCGCGACGGTCACGGGTAGAGGTTCTCCTTCGCGACCTCGTGCACATGATCGTGCGAGTGCGCATGCGTGTGCGTATGCCCGCGCCCCGGCACGTGCGGGTCCGTCACCGGCAGCGAGGAGTCCGCCGAGAGGTCCCAGTCGGAGGCGGCCCGGTTCCGGGCGACCATCTCGGCGCCCAGCGCGGCGACCATCGCGCCGTTGTCCGTGCACAGCTTGGGGCGCGGCACCCGGAGCCGGATCCCGGCGGCCTCGCAGCGTTCCTGGGCGAGCACGCGCAGCCGGGAGTTCGCGGCCACGCCGCCGCCGATCATGAGGTGGTCGACGCCCTGGTCCTTGCACGCGCGGACGGCCTTGCGGGTGAGCACGTCCACCACGGCCTCCTGGAAGGACGCGGCCACATCGCGCACCGGCACGTCCTCCCCGGCCGCCCGCTTGGCCTCGATCCAGCGGGCCACGGAGGTCTTCAGACCGGAGAAGGAGAAGTCGTAGGCCGGATCGCGCGGCCCGGTGAGTCCGCGCGGGAACGCGATGGCCTTCGGGTCGCCCTCCTTCGCGTACCGGTCGATGACCGGGCCGCCCGGGAAGCCGAGGTTCAGCACCCGCGCGATCTTGTCGAAGGCCTCGCCGGCCGCGTCGTCGATGGTCGCGCCCATCGGCCGTACGTCGGAGGTGATGTCGGTGGACAGCAGCAGCGACGAGTGGCCGCCGGACACCAGCAGGGCCATCGTCGGCTCCGGCAGCGCGCCGTGCTCCAGCTGGTCCACACAGATGTGGGAGGCGAGGTGGTTGACGCCGTACAGCGGCTTGCCCAGCGCGTACGCGTACGCCTTCGCGGCCGAGACCCCGACGAGCAGCGCCCCGGCGAGCCCGGGTCCGGCGGTGACGGCGATGCCGTCCAGGTCCCCGGCCGACACCCCCGCGTCCTTCAGCGCCCGCTGGATGGTCGGGACCATCGCCTCCAGGTGCGCCCGGGACGCGACCTCCGGCACGACCCCGCCGAAGCGCGCGTGCTCGTCGACGCTCGACGCGATGGCGTCCGCGAGCAGGGTGGTCCCGCGGACGATGCCGACACCGGTCTCGTCGCAGGAGGTCTCGATGCCGAGGACGAGTGGTTCGTCAGCCATGGGTCTCTGTTCCTTGTACGGAGGTCGATGGGTCGCGCAGGCGCATCACCAGGGCGTCCACGTTCCCCGGCTGGTAGTAGCCGCGCCGGAAGCCGATGGGCTCGAAGCCGAAGCGCTCGTACAGCTTCTGCGCGCGGACGTTGTCCACGCGGCATTCGAGCATCACCTCGGCGCAGTCGAAGTCGCTCGCGGCCCGCAGCAGTTCGGTGAGCAGCCGGCCGCCGAGGCCGGTGCCCCACTGGTCCTGCCGCACCGCTATGGTCTGCACGTCGCCCAGGTCTCCCGAGGCGGCGAGCCCGGCGTATCCGACGAGCCGGTCGCCGTCGGAGGCGACCAGATAGCGCCGGGTCGCCTCCGGCCCGCGGGAGTGGGCCAGCTCGGACCAGAACATGCCCCGGGACCAGGCGTCCACAGGGAAGAGTTCCTTCTCCAGCTCCAGTACGGGATCGATGTCCCACCAGCGCATCTCGCGCAGCACGACGGTCACTTGGGGGTGACCACCTTGTAGTTCTTGGGCACCTGGGCGTCCGGACGGCGCAGATACAGCGGCCGGGGCGGCTCCGGTTCCTCACCCGCGGCCAGCCGCTCCGCGGCCAGGGAGGCGAGCGCGGCGGCCGAGACGTACTCGGGTGCGCGGGCGTCCGTGAAGGTGTCGGGGTACAGGAGCGCGCCCGCGCCGACGGCGGGCAGCGCGGTGATCGTCCCGTCGATCTCGGCGGGGCGGTCCACGGCGGGCTCCGACAGCCGGGTACGACGGTCGGCGTAGCGCGCCCAGTAGACCTCCTTGCGCCGGGCGTCCGTGGCGACGACGAAGGGACCCTCCACGTCGGCCGCGTACGCGAGCCCGTCGAGGGTGCACACGCCGTGCACGGGCACGCCGAGCGCGAGTCCGAAGGTGTCGGCGGTCATGAGGCCGACGCGCAGCCCCGTGTACGGGCCGGGGCCGACGCCCACGACGATGCCGGTGACGGCGTCCAGCTTGAGGCCTGCCTCGGTGAGCACCCGGTCGACGGCCGGCAGCAGCAGCTCCCCGTGCCGGCGGGCGTCCACCTGGCTCGACGAGGCGATGACGGACGTGCCGTCGTGCAGGGCGACGGTCACGGCGGGGGTGGCGGTATCCAGAGCGAGCAAGAGCACGCAAACAGCGTACGGCGCCGGAGCCTGACGCAAGGCCGCCCGGGACTCCCGTCCCTCGGCTGCTACCGTCACAGCAAGTACGTACGAAGGTCGAGAGGTGGGCACACAAGGTGGCTAGGAGCAGCTCGGGAATCGTGGCCGGGCTCACCGTGGCAGCGGTCGCGGCGGTCGGCTTCCTCGCCTTCCAGGCATCGGCGAACGTTCCGGACAACCTGGGCAAACCGGCCACGAGCGCGTCGGCCGAGTCCTCCGCCCCCAAGGCATCCCGGAAGAAGAAGGACCCGGCCGCGCTGCCGGCCCCGTCCGGCACCGGTGTGCGGGTCGTCTACTCGACCGGCGGCGACCGCGTCTGGCTGGTCGGCTCGGGCAACAAGGTGCGGCGCACCTTCAAGGTCACCCCGGGCACGGTCGACCCGGACGTCGGCACCTACGACGTCACGTCGCGGTCGGGCTCGGTCCCCGGGTCCGACGGCACGCAGATCGAGCACGTCGTACGGTTCACGTTCGTCAACGGCATCGCGATCGGCTTCAGCGCCGCGGTGGACGGCTCCACGGAAGCCCCGGACCCGGACAAGAAGCTCGGCGGCATCCGCGCCTCGCGCGCCGACGGCGACGCGATGTGGGCGTTCGCGACCGTGGGCGCCAAGGTCGTCGTCATCAAGTAACGGCACGTTGCCGTGCCGGCGCCCGGGCGATCTCTGCCGCGTCGGCGCCCGGGCGGCCAATCGAGTCCAGGAACCTTCCAGCCCCGCGTCGGCGTCAGGCGGCCTTGCGGGGGCGTTCCACGGCGTCCGGTTCACTCAGGGGCGCGCGGGGCGGCCTGGACACCGCCTCGGCGGCGGCGCACGCCGCCAGCAGATCCCGCATCGACACCCCGGCCATCGCGCGCGGCGCGGCCGGCACGTCACGTTCTGAAGCCGGCACTGCAGCCGACTCTGATGCCGACATGGACGCCTCCTCGGGCTTCGGGGGCAAGCATGGTTAGGTAGACCTAACTACGTACTGATGTCCATGTGACCACGGCCGGGACGCCGAACGCAATATTTTGCCGACGCCCTGTCGGAAACGTTGGCCGAATGTACGAGCGAAAGGCACCCGCGCCGCGAAACCCCGGTGGCACCGCGAGCGTGTCGCCGTCAGGCCGCGAGCGTGGTCAGATCGGCGGCGGCCCAGCGCTGCCCGAGTCCGGTGACCGTCACGTGCCGCACCTCGTCGGTGGTGTCCCCGACGGCCCGGTGGATGACGACGTGCAGCCGGTCGTCGGTCAGCTCCTCGACCTTGCCCTCGCCCCACTCCACGACGATCACGGAGTCGGAGAGCGAGACGTCGAGGTCGAGGTCCTCCATCTCGTCGAGCCCGCCGCCGAGGCGGTACGCGTCCACGTGCACGAGCGGCGGCCCGTCGCCGAGGGAGGGGTGCACGCGGGCGATGACGAAGGTCGGCGAGGTGACCGCGCCGCGGACGCCGAGCCCCTCACCGAGTCCGCGGCTCAGCGTGGTCTTGCCCGCGCCCAGCTCGCCGTTCAGCATCACGAGGTCGCCCGCGCGCAGCAGCTTGGCCAGTCTGCGGCCCAACTCCTGCATCTGTTCGGGCGAGTTGACGGTGATCTGCGCGCCGACGCCGTCCTGGGCGGGCTCAGCCGGGTTGTGCGCTGCTGCTGGTGCTTCCATAGCCGCCCACGGTAGCGCCTGCCGGCACGGCTCCCGCGCGCACGAGGAGGTCGGCGAGGCGGTCTATGACGACCTCGGGATGCTCCAGCATGACCAGGTGCCCCGCGTCGGGGACGAGCACCAGCTCCGCGTCCGGCAGCAGGTCGGCGATGGCCTCGCTGTGCTCGCTCGGCGTCACCAGGTCCTTGACCCCGGCGAGGACGAGGACGGGCATCTCGGTGAACCGGGCGAGCGCGGCGGTCTTGTCGTGTTCGGTGAACGCCGGGTAGAACTCGGCGACCACGTCGATCGGCGTGCCCTCGATCATCCGTTCGGCGAACCGCTCGATGGCCGGGTCGACGTCCCGGCTCGCGAACGAGTACCGCTTGATGACCCCGGCGAACAGGTCGGCCGTGGCCCGTCGTCCGCGCTCCACCAGGGCGGCCTGCTGCCCGAGCGCCTTCAGCACACCGGGGAGCACGCGCCGCACGGCGGCGACGCCCGCGACGGGCAGCCCGAAGTTGACCTCGCCGAGCCGCCCCGACGACGTACCCACCAGGGCGACGGCGACGACCCGGTCGCGGATCAGCTCGGGGAAGTGATCGGCGAGCGCCATCACGGTCATACCGCCCATGGAGTGCCCGACGAGCACGATCGGACCCTCGGGCACCGCCGCCTCGATGACGGCCAGCAGGTCGCGGCCGAGCTGGTCGATGGTGACGGGCGACCGGTCCTCCAGCTGGGCGACACCCCGCCCGGATCTCCCGTGGCTGCGCTGGTCCCAGTGCACCGTGCGCACGACACCGCGCAACGCGGCACGCTGGAAGTGCCAGGAGTCCTGGTTGAGGCAGTAGCCGTGGCTGAAGACGACCGTGACGGGGGCGGGGGCCTTGCGGCCGAAGAGCCTGCGCCGGCGCGGGGCGAGCGAGGCCTCCGGCTCGGGCTCGTCGACCTCGTAGTACAGCTCGGTGCCGTCGTCGGCGTACGCCTTGCCGGGCATGCCGCGCAGCGAGCCGTACGGGCCGGTCGAGTCGAGGGCGAGGCGCGCCTTCTTGCGTATGCCGCGGCCGACCGTGAGCCGCTCGATCGCGACCCCGGCCGCGGCACCCGCCGCGACCACGCCTATCGCGGCGCCGGCGACTCCGGCCCTGCGCCAGTTCCCGGCGGAGGCGGCGGCCGCCGAGGCCGCGCTCACGACGGCCTCCGCGCTGCTCTCGCTCACGTCCCGCTCCTCTTCGCTCCGGCTGTCGGCCGTCCGTTGTCGGCTGTCCGCTGTCCGCTGTCGACTCTGGCTGTGCGCGCGCCGGTGCGGCTCTCGCCCACCGGGTGCCGCCGGCCGCCCGCCGCTCTCCGCTCGCCGGGCCCCGCGCGCCTGTTCGGCTAAAGGGTGTTACCCGTCCTGTTCCTCTTTCACATTCACGTAGACGCGCGGAACGCGGGTTCCGATGCGCGTGACGATCTCGTACGCGATCGTGCCCGCCGCGCGTGCCCAGTCCTCGGCGGTGGGCTCACCGCCGTCGCCTGGCCCGAACAGGACCGCCCGGGCGCCGGGCTCCGGCTCGTCACCGCCGAGGTCGACGACGAACTGGTCCATGGCGACCCGGCCCGCGACCGTACGCCACTTGCCGCCGACCAGGACGGGGCCGGTGCCGGAGGCGTGCCGCGGGATGCCGTCCGCGTAACCGACGGGGACGAGGCCGAGGGTGGTCTCGCCGGGGGTGACGTAGTGATGGCCGTAGCTGACGCCATGGCCCGCAGGGGCGTGCTTCACCAGCGCGATCGACGCGCTCAGTGTCATCACCGGGCGCAGTCCGAAGTCGGCCGGGGTGCCCAGCTCCGGGCTCGGCGAGATCCCGTAGACCGCGATCCCGGTCCGTACGAGGTCGAAGTGGCTCTCGGGGAGGGTCAGCGTCGCGGGCGAGTTGGCGATGTGCCGCACCTCGGGGCGTGCCCCCTGCTCCTCGGCGTACGCCACCATCTCGCGGAAGAGCGCGAGCTGGGCCTGGATCGAGGGGTGCCCCGGCTCGTCGGCGCAGGCGAAGTGCGACCAGAGGCCGGTGACGGTGATCAGCCCGCGTGCCTCGGCGCCCAGGGCCTCGGCGACGAGCTCCGGCCAGTCGGCGGGCTGGCAGCCGCCGCGGCCGAGGCCGGTGTCGGCCTTGAGCTGCACCCGGGCGGGCGCGCCGACGGCCTCGGCGGCCGCCGTGACCTCCCGCAGCGCCCACATCCCGCTGACCGACACGTCGACATCGGCCTCGATGGCCTCGGCCCAGGGGCCGCCCGGGGTCCAGAGCCAGCACATGACGCGCCCCGGCAGGCCGGCCGCCCGCAGGGCGAGCGCCTCCTCCGGGGTGGCCGTGCCGAGCCAGGTGGCGCCCGCCTCGCGCGCGGCGCGGGCGCACGGGACCGCGCCGTGGCCGTACGCGTCGGACTTGACCACGGCCATCACGGCCGCGGTCGGCGCGTGGGCACGCAGGGTCCGCACGTTGGCTCGCAGGGCGGCCAGATCGATCTCGGCGCGGGCGCGCAGGGGCGCTGTCCGCGGGTGTGCTGTGTCTGTCATCGCGCCCCAGTCTCTCAGAGGCGCGGGACAGCCCTCCGGCACCGGTCCCGGGACGTCCCGTGCCGGTCTCGGCCCGACCGACGGCACGGGGACCTGTCCGGTCGGTCGGGCCTAGCTGCCGGGCCCAGCTGCGGGGCCTAGCTGCCGGGCCTTCGGCCCCAGACGTAGACGCGGTCGCGCGTCCTGAGCACCTTCCAGAGGGCGCGGGCGTCGGCGAGCCGCAGATTGACGCAGCCCATCGAGCCGCCGACCGTGCGGATGCTGCCGTAGACGGCGTGGAATGCCTGCCCGCCGCTGAAGAACTGGGCGTACGGCATGGGGGTGTTGTACAGGGTCGACCAGTGGTACCGGTGCCTCCAGTAGATCCTGAACCAGCCGGTCCGGGTACGGTGCCCGACTCCGCCGCTGCGCATCGGCACCGGCCCGTACAGGATCCGGCCGCGCTTCTGCACCCAGGTGAGCCCGTGGGTGAGGTCGACGCAGGCGACCCGGTAGGAGCGGGCCGGGCAGCCGCGGGTGACGTGCGGGGCGCTCCGCGCGTCCAGCACCCGCATGCGGGCCCAGGTCACCGGGCCGGCGATTCCGGTGACCGGCTCGATGCCGTGCTTCTTCTGGAAGGCACGGATGGCCCGGCAGTCGGCCGCCGACTGCTTCCCGTCCACCCGCAGCTTCAGCCACCGCTCGACCTGCCGCTGGTACGGGCCCTTCCGCCCGTCGCACGCCGCCGCCGGACGGGCTCCGGCCTTCTCGACGGGCACGTACGTGATCGGCACGTCCGCTCCCTCGGGCGCGTCCCGCGCGTTCTCCCCGGCGGAGTCCATGCCGGTGTCCACGTCGGTGTCCACGGCCGGTGGCGGCACCGGCAGGCCCGGGATCTCGCCCTGCCAGGACGGGAACGGTCCTCTCGCCGCACCGGGCAGCTTCTCGCCGACGGGCCCGGAGGCGGGCACCGGCGGCGCGGACGCGGCCGCCACCGTCCCCACGGGCACGGCCGCCACCACCGCCAGCAGCACCGCGATCCCCCGGGACACCCTTCGTCTGCTCATCATGCGAACAGCCATACGCAACAACGCGCCGCCCCCGGGTGAGCCGCGCGGAAAAGGTCCCCCGATCTGGGCAACGCGTCCGCCCACCCGATCCCCGACCCGCCCCACACCTACGGACAAGCCCCGCGCGGGGCCACGAACGCCGAGGAAGTGAACCTTCGCGGGCGTGGGACGGCGAGGGCCGAACCTCGTGGGACAGCGGACGCCGAAGGCCGAGCCTCGGGGGACGACGGGACGGCGAAGGCGTGAACCGTGTGGGCGTCGGACCGCGAGGAGGGTCGAGCCTCGTGGCGGTGAGGGCCGAGCCTCGTGGGGCGGCGGTCAGCCGAGGGTGTCGCGCCAGGCTTCCGGGATGGCGGCGGCCACGTCGTGGGCGCCGGCGGGCGCGCCGTCCGCGGCGAAGCGGCCGGCGAGCCCGTGCAGATACGCGGCGACACTTCCCGCGTCGAGCGCGGAGAGCCCCGCCGCGAGCAGCGAGCCCGCCAGCCCCGACAGCACGTCGCCGCTCCCCGCGGTGGCCAGCCACGCCGTCCCCGTGGCGTTGACGCGCACCGCGCCGCCGGTGGGATCGGCGACCAGCGTCGTCGCCCCCTTGAGCAGCACGGTCGCCCCGTACAGCCCCGCCAGTTCCCGTACGGAAGCGAGCCTGGCCGCCTCCACCGCCTCCCGGGCCACCCCGAGCAGCGCGGCGGCCTCCCCGGCGTGCGGAGTCATCAGCGTCGGCGCGCTGCGGGCCCGTACGGCCTCCCGCTCGGCGAGCCGCAGCCCGTCCGCGTCCACCAGCACCGGCACGTCCGCGTCCAGGACCTCCGCGACCGCCGAGGCGTCGTCCCCGGCCCCGGGGCCCACCACCCAGGCCTGCACCCGGCCCGCCTTCGACGGCCCCGTGCCGGACACCAGCGTCTCGGGAAAGCGCGCGATGACGGCGTCCGCGGCGGGCCCGACGTAGCGAACGGCCCCGGCCCCGCCCCGCAGCGCCCCGGACACGGCGAGCACCGCCGCTCCGGGGTAGCGGGCGGACCCGGCGGCGATCCCGACGACTCCGCGCCGGTACTTGTCGCTCTCGGCCCCAGGCAGCGGCAGCCGGGCCGCGACGTCCGTGTGCTGGAGAGCCTCCAGATCGGCCGGGTCGGGCAGGTCGAGCCCGATGTCGACAAGGCGTACGGAACCGGCGTACCCGCGCGCCGGATCGACGAGCAGCCCCGGCTTGTGGGTGCCGAAGGTGACGGTGAGGTCGGCGCGGACGGCCGCGCCGAGCACCTCTCCGGTGTCCGCCTCGACCCCGCTCGGGAGGTCGACCGCGACGACGGCGGCACGGGACGCGTGCGCGAGTTCGGCGAGCCGCGCGGCATCCGGCCGCAGGCCGCCCTTGCCGCCGATCCCGAGGATGCCGTCCACGATGAGATCGGCCCGCCGCACGAGCGGTTCGGCGGCGCCGGGCGCGGCCGAGGTGCCACCGGCGCGCAGCAGCGCCGCGAGTCCTCCCGGGTGGGTCCGTTCGGGGGCGAGCAGCACCGCGGTGACGCCGGCGCCGCGCCGGGCGAGGCGCGCCCCGGCGTAGAGGGCGTCGCCGCCGTTGTCCCCGCTGCCGACCAGCAGCACCACCCGCCGGCCGTACACCCGGCCGAGCAGGTCCGCGCAGGCGGCGGCGAGCCCGGCGGCCGCCCGCTGCATCAACGCCCCTTCGGGGAGCCGTGCCATCAGCTCCCGCTCGGCGGCCCTCACGGTCTCCACGCTGTACGCAGTACGCATGCAGCCGAGTCTCCCCCACCGGCACACGCCGTGCGCCCCGTCCAGAACACCTACCCGGACCCGGCCGCGCCCGGGGCGGGGACGGACGGGTGGAGCGGGACCGCCGAACCGGCCCCCTCGCCCGCTCGCCCCCTCGCCCCTTCGCCGGCGACCTCGGTCCCGGCGCGCGGCCGGACGACAGCGTCGGGTCCCGGACCACGGGCCCGGGACCTCGTCATACCCGCGCTCCTGGGCGCCTGTTGGGCCCTGCCGCGCCTTCCCGGAGCGCCGGACTGCCAGAGCGCCAGACCGCCGGCCCCCGGACCGCCCCGGCTACCCCTCCGCCACCACCACCGCCGAGGCCACCCCGGCGTCGTGACTGAGCGACACATGCCAGGAGCGCACGCCCAGTTCGGCCGCGCGGGCCGCCACCGTGCCCTTGACGCGAAGTCGCGGCTGGCCGCTGTCCTCGACGTAGACCTCGGCGTCCGTCCAGTGCAGTCCCGCCGGGGCACCCAGCGCCTTGGCGAGCGCCTCCTTCGCCGCGAAGCGGGCCGCGAGCGAGGCGATGCCCCGCCGGTCACCGCTGGGCAGCAGCAACTCACGCTCCACGAAAAGGCGTTCGGCCAGCCCGGGCGTCCGCTCCAGCGAAGCCCGGAACCGGTCGATCTCGGCCACGTCGATACCGACCCCGATGATGCTCATGTCCGCACCCTAGAGGGCGGGGCCGCGGCACGGCCTCACGCCGGGGCCCCGCTCACTCCACCGTCACCGACTTCGCCAGGTTGCGCGGCTGGTCCACCTCGTTGCCGCGGGCCGTCGCCAGTTCGCAGGCGAACACCTGGAGCGGGACCGTCGACACCAGCGGCTGGAGGAGAGTGGGGGTGGCCGGGATGCGGATGAGGTGGTCGGCGTACGGGACGACCGCCTCGTCGCCCTCCTCCGCGATGACGATCGTGCGGGCGCCCCGGGCCCTGATCTCCTGGATGTTGGAGACGATCTTGTCGTGCAGGACCGAGCGCCCGCGCGGCGAGGGGGCCACGACGACCACCGGCATGTCCTCCTCGATCAGCGCGATCGGGCCGTGCTTCAGCTCGCCCGCCGCGAAGCCCTCGGCGTGCATGTACGCCAACTCCTTCAGTTTCAGGGCGCCTTCGAGCGCGACCGGATAGCCCACGTGTCGTCCGAGGAACAGCACGGTGTCCTTGTGGGCGAGGGAGCGCGCGAGCTCCCGTACCGGCTCCATGGTCTCCAGGACCCGCTCGACCTCGCGGGAGATGCGGGACAGTTCCCGGATCACGGCCTGGATCTCGTCGCCCCACTTGGTGCCGCGCACCTGGCCCAGGTACAGCGCCACCAGGTAGCAGGCCACGAGCTGGGTCAGGAACGCCTTGGTGGAGGCGACGGCGACCTCGGGACCTGCGTGCGTGTAGAGCACCGCGTCGGACTCGCGCGGGATCGTCGAGCCGTTGGTGTTGCAGATCGCCAGCACCCGGGCGCCCTGCTCGCGGGCGTGCCGCAGCGCCATCAGCGTGTCCATGGTCTCGCCGGACTGCGAGATCGCGATGACGAGCGTACGGCGGTCCAGGATCGGGTCCCGGTAGCGGAACTCGCTGGCCAGCTCCACCTCGCACGGGATGCGCGTCCAGTGTTCGATGGCGTACTTGGCGATCAGCCCGGCGTGGAACGCGGTCCCGCAGGCGACGATGACGACCTTGTCGGCCTCGCGCAGTGCCCGGACCGGGATGCGTACCTCGTCGAGCGTCAGCGAACCGGCCGCGTCGATCCGCCCCAGCAGGGTGTCGGCGACCGCCTTGGGCTGCTCGGCGATCTCCTTGAGCATGAAGTAGTCGTAGCCGCCCTTCTCCGCCGCCGACGCGTCCCAGTCGACGTGGTACGAGCGGACCTCGGCGGGGCTGCCGTCGAACCCGGTGACGGTCACCCTGTCGCGGCGCAGTTCGACCACCTGGTCCTGGCCCAGTTCGATCGCGGAGCGGGTGTGGGCGATGAACGCGGAGACGTCCGAGGCGAGAAAGGCCTCGCCCTCTCCGACGCCCACCACGAGCGGCGAGTTCCGGCGGGCGCCGACGACCACGTCCGGATCGTCGGCGTCCACCGCGACCAGCGTGAACGCGCCCTCCAGGCGCCGGCACACCAGCCGCATGGCCTCCGCCAGGTCCGCGCACGAGGAGAACTCCTCGGCGAGCAGATGGGCGACCACCTCGGTGTCCGTCTCGGAGGCCAGGTCGTGGCCCCGCTCGGCCAGTTCGGCGCGGAGCAGGGCGAAGTTCTCGATGATGCCGTTGTGGACGACGGCGACCCGGCCCGCGTTGTCGAGGTGCGGATGGGCGTTGGCGTCCGTGGGTCCCCCGTGGGTGGCCCAGCGGGTGTGCCCGATCCCCGTCGTTCCGGCCGGCAGCGGCCGACTGCCGAGCTCCTTCTCCAGGTTGACCAGTTTCCCGGCCCTCTTCGCGACGGCGAGCCCCCCGTCCGCCAGGACGGCGACACCCGCCGAGTCGTATCCCCGGTATTCCAGCCGCTTCAGCCCGGCCATCACCACGTCGAGCGCAGACTGCGACCCCACATAACCCACGATTCCGCACATGGCGGCAGCGTACGGTTCATCGCCCTCCCGAATCAGGCCGACCGTGCCCGATATCGGAAATTTCCAAGCAGCCACGAGGCTCCCCAGCGATCGACATGTCGAGGGTCCGGCACCCATGTGACGCACCCCCGCACGTCGGGGGCCCGGCACCCACGTGACGCACCCCACCTCCCACCTCGTTCAAACTCCGTTAACAATGGACTGTGATCTCTCCGGTCTCCCCGTTGCCGCGGAGCGCCCACCGGTCCAGGCCGGAGGCGACTCCCTACGTCGATCTCACCCGTGCCGAGTGGAGCGCGCTGCGCGAAAAGACGCCGCTCACGCTGAACGCGGAGGAGCTCGAGAAGCTGCGCGGCCTCGGCGATGTCATCGACCTCGACGAGGTGCGGGACATCTATCTGCCGCTGTCCAGGCTGCTGAATCTGTACGTCGGCGCCACGGACAGGCTCCGAGGCGCGCTCAACACCTTCCTCGGTGAGAAGGGCTCGCAGTCCGGCACCCCCTTCGTCATAGGCGTCGCCGGTTCCGTGGCCGTGGGCAAGTCCACCGTCGCCCGGCTGCTCCAGGCGCTGCTCTCCCGCTGGCCCGAGCACCCCCGCGTCGAGCTGGTCACCACGGACGGGTTCCTGCTCCCCACCAAGGAGCTCGAAGCGCGCGGGATGATGTCCCGCAAGGGCTTCCCCGAGTCGTACGACCGCCGGGCGCTGACCCGGTTCGTCGCCGACATCAAGGCGGGCAAGGACGAGGTGACCGCGCCTGTCTACTCGCATCTGATCTACGACATCGTGCCCGGCGAGCGGCTCACCGTCCGCCGCCCGGACATCCTCATCGTCGAGGGCCTGAACGTGCTCCAGCCGGCGCTGCCCGGCAAGGACGGCCGCACCCGCGTCGGCCTCGCGGACTACTTCGACTTCAGTGTGTACGTCGACGCCCGCCCCGAGGACATCGAGCGCTGGTACCTGAACCGGTTCGGCAAGCTCCGCGCGACGGCCTTCCAGAAGCCCGACTCGTACTTCCGCAAGTACACCCAGGTCTCGGAGGAGGAGGCCCTCGACTACGCCCGCACGACCTGGCGCACCATCAACAAGCCGAACCTGCTGGAGAACGTGGCCCCCACCCGCGGCCGGGCGACCCTCGTCGTGCGCAAGGGCCCGGACCACAAGGTGCAGCGCCTGAGCCTGCGCAAGCTGTAGACCCCCGGGACCGGCTCCGGCACGTGCGGCTACTGTGCGGCCATGCTGCACCTGCGCCTGATCACGCCCCCGGACCTGACCGACGACGTCGTCGGCCTCATCGAGCGCACGGTCGGCACCGCTCACCTCGTGGTGCTCCCCGGCGCTGCTCGCAGTCCGGTGGGGGACGTGGTGATGTGCGACGTCGCCCGCGAGGCGGGTGACGAGCTCATCGGCGGGCTGCGGGAGATGGGGATCGACCGCACGGGCTCGATCGCGGTCGAGGACATCGACCTGTCCCTGTCGAAGCGGGCCGACAAGGCCGAGGAGGAGGCTCCGGGCGAGGGCGTCGACGCGGTGCTCTGGGAGCACCTGGAGGAGGCCACGCACGAGGAGTCCACGCTGTCGGTCACCTACGTCGCCTTCATCACGATCGCCACGATGATCGCGGCCTGCGGTGTGGTGCTCGACAACGCGGTGCTGATCGTGGGCGCCATGGCGGTGGGGCCGGAGTTCGGCCCGCTGGCCGGGCTGTGCACGGCGATCGTGCAGCGGGGGCGGCGCCTTGCCCTGCGCTCCCTGACGGCACTGCTGGCCGGTTTCGCGATCGCCATGGCGATGACGGTCCTCTTCAGCCTGTTCATGGACGGGGTGGGGCTGTTCAGCGAGGCGAAACTGGAGGGGCCGCGCCCCAACACCGGGTTCGTCTACGCCCCGGACTGGTTCTCCTTCGTCGTCGCGGTGCTCGCGGGCGCCGCCGGCATGCTGTCGCTGACCTCGGCGAAGTCCGGGGCCCTGGTCGGTGTGGCGATCTCCGTGACGACGGTCCCGGCCGCCGCGAACGCCGCGGTGGCCCTGAGCTACGGCGACATGGGCCAGACCTGGGGCTCCACCAAGCAGTTGCTGTTCAACCTGCTCGGCATCGTGGTCGCCGGCACACTCACGCTGATGGCCCAGAAATGGTTCTGGGCGATGCAGCGCAGGCGCCGGGTCGTCCGGCCGGAACCCGCCCGGTAGCGGACCGCCCTGCGGTACCCGCCGCTCCCAGCAGTGAGGCCCGGCTCCCCTGGGGGTGCCGGGCCTCACGTATTCAGGCGGAGGGACTAGCCGAGCGCCGACTTCACCGCGTCGGCGAGGCGGGCGGCCACCGACCGGGCGTGGTCGATGTCGGCGGCCTCGACCATGACACGGACGAGCGGCTCGGTGCCGGAGGGGCGCAGCAGCACGCGTCCGGTGGTGCCGAGCTCGTGCTCGGCGTCGGCCACCGCGGTGGCCAGCTCGGCGGAGGAGTTCACCCGCGACCGGTCGACGTCGGGCACGTTGATGAGGACCTGCGGCAGCCGCTCCATCACCGAGGCGAGGTCGCGGAGCGTACGGCCGGTCTGGGCGACGCGGGCGGCGAGCAGCAGGCCGGTCAGCGTGCCGTCGCCGGTGGTGGCGTGGTCGAGGATGATGACGTGCCCGGACTGCTCGCCGCCGAGGGCGTAGCCGTGCCGCTTCATCTCTTCCAGGACGTAGCGGTCGCCGACCCCCGTCTGGACGAAGGCGAGGCCCTCGCGCTCCATGGCGAGTTTGAACCCCAGGTTCGACATGACCGTCGCGACAACGGTGTCGGAGCGCAGTGCGGAACGCTCCCGCATCGCCAGCGCGAGGACGGCCAGGATCTGGTCGCCGTCGATCTCGTCGCCCGTGTGGTCCACGGCGAGGCAGCGGTCGGCGTCGCCGTCGTGCGCGATGCCGAGGTCGGCGCCGTGCTCGACGACGGCGGCCTTGAGGAGCTCCAGATGGGTGGAGCCGCAACCGTCGTTGATGTTGAGCCCGTCGGGCTCCGCGCCGATCGTGATGATCTCGGCACCGGCCAGCGCGAAGGCCTCGGGCGAGACCCGGGCGGCCGCGCCGTGCGCCTCGTCGAGGACGACCTTCAGACCGTCGAGGCGGTTCGGGAGAACACCGATGAGGTGGGCGATGTACTGGTCGGAGCCCTGGTCGTAGGAGGTCACCCGGCCGACGCCGGAGCCGGTGGGGCGGTCCCAGGGAGCGCCGGTGCGGTGCTCCTCGTAGACGCCCTCGATCCGGTCCTCCAGCTCGTCGGCGAGCTTGTGCCCGCCACGGGCGAAGAACTTGATGCCGTTGTCGGGCATGGCGTTGTGGCTGGCGGAGAGCATCACGCCGAGGTCGGCACCCAGCGCCCCGGTGAGATGGGCCACCGCCGGGGTGGGCAGCACACCGACGCGCAGGACGTCCACACCGGCGCTGGCGAGGCCGGCGACCACGGCGGCCTCCAGGAACTCCCCGGACGCGCGCGGATCCCGCCCGACCACGGCCACGGGCCGGTGGCCCGCGAACGTGCCCGCCTCGGCGAGTACGTGCGCCGCTGCCACGGAGAGCCCGAGCGCGAGCTCGGCCGTCAGATCCGCGTTGGCGACACCGCGCACGCCGTCCGTGCCGAAGAGTCGTCCCACTTGTCCTCCTGAGAAAGCTGCAGAGTACGGAATTCCCCCGAAGGATACGGATGTCATCCGATCACATGAGCCTTTGAGCACCTTGTGCCGTTATACGCCCAACCACTGTGATAAACGAACGCCCCGGCGGCACTGTGGTGTGCCGCCGGGGCGTTCGGAGCTACGCGTACTGACGCGCAGAAGCAAGCAGCGAAGATTAACGCTTGCTGTACTGCGGGGCCTTGCGGGCCTTCTTGAGACCGGCCTTCTTGCGCTCGACCGCACGGTCGTCGCGCTTGAGGAAGCCGGCCTTCTTGAGGGCGGCGCGGTTGTTGTCCACGTCGGCCTCGTTCAGCGCACGGGCCACGCCGAGGCGCAGGGCACCGGCCTGACCGGAGACACCGCCACCCGAGATACGGGCGACGACGTCGTAGCGGTTGTCGAGCTCGAGCACCTTGAAGGGCTCGTTGACTTCCTGCTGGTGCACCTTGTTGGGGAAGTAGTCCTCAAGGGTGCGACCGTTGATCTTCCACTTGCCGGTGCCCGGGACGATCCGGACGCGGGCGATGGCGTTCTTGCGACGGCCCAGGCCGGCGGCCGGCTGCGGGTCGCCGAAGCGGCCCGCGAGCGACTCCGAGGTGTACTCGCCCTCGACGGGCACCTCGGACTCGGTGGTGTAGCTCTCGATGTCGACAAGCTCGGTCTCAGTCTCTTCGACCGGCTGCTCAACGGTGGTCTCGGCCACGATTCTCCTCAGATTCTTTTTCGTCTTAGGGGGTGGCCGGAACTACTGCGCGACCTGGGTGATCTCGAACGGGACCGGCTGCTGCGCAGCGTGCGGGTGGTTCTCGCCCGCGTAGACCTTCAGCTTCGAGAGCACCTGACGGCCCAGGGTGTTCTTGGGAACCATGCCCTTGATGGCCTTCTCGACGGCCTTCTCGGGGTTCTTCGCCAGCAGCTCGTCGTAACGGACGGAGCGCAGACCACCCGGGTAACCGGAGTGGCGGTACGCCAGCTTCTGGGTCTTCTTGTTGCCGGAGAGGTGCACCTTGTCGGCGTTGATGATGATGACGAAGTCACCAGCGTCGACGTGGGGCGCGTAGATCGGCTTGTGCTTGCCGCGCAGAATGTTCGCAGCAGTGGTCGCCAGACGACCCAGGACGACATCCTGGGCGTCGATGACGTACCACTGGCGAGTGATGTCGCCGGGCTTGGGGCTGTACGTACGCACGGTCGTAGCCTTCGCTTCTTCAGTGAGTGGGTCCTGACATGGCCACCACGGACGATCACGACAGCCCTGACCGCACTGCGGTGACGCATACCGCGTGCTGGTCGCTGGTCATCAGCCCCGGTGGACCGGTGTAAGGGCCCCTCACGTGAGAATGAGCAAGCCAATACACATAACGAACTGCAAGCTTACCCGCGCTGCCCCGGAAGGGTCAAAACGCGAGTGCTCACACCCTCGACACCCGTCGTCCCTGTCGCGGAGCGACGAAGTGTTCGGGGCCGCCGAGCGGCAGATGCCGGGGACGCCGGAGCGCCACCGATGCAGTCAATACACACAGGGTAAAGCAGTCCCGGAAGGAACGCCGGGTCGCCGCTTCCAGCCAGGGCCAGTCGGCGCCGGGCACCTGGGGCACCAGAGCCAGCCAGAACCACGGTCCGCGGGCCGCCGAACCGGGATACGGCAGCCCCGCGAGCAGCAGCGGCATCACGACGAGCAGATAGTGGTCGTACGACGGCCTGGACACCAGGAACGCCGAGAGCATCAGCAGCACCGCGCTCTCAACAAGCCGCAGCGGCCCGGGAACTCCGCGGGACCAGCGCCGGTACGCGCCCACGGCCCCGGCACCCGCCGCCGCGCACGCGAGCGCCACCGCCGCCCAGGACGGCACCCCGAGCCGCGGCGGCACGGCCACCGGAGAAGCTTCGTAAAGGTGTACGAATCGATCATGGCCGCGCAACAGGAACGGCAGCGTCCGTGTGACGAACGCCGCAGTATCGGGCATCAGCAGTGCCGCCCCGCCGGACGCCAGGGCCGGCACCAGGACCACCGCGGCCGGCCCCCGCCACCTGCGCGCGAAGAGGAAGAGCAGCGCCACCGGCGCGAGCAGCGGCTTCAGGGCGAGGGCCGCGCCGATGACGACGCCCGCCCACCCCCACCGCTCCCGCGCGGCCGGCAGCAGGGCCAGGGGCAGCGCGGCGGCGGTCACCCTCCAGTTGCCGAGCGAGACCAGGTGCCCGAAGGGCGCGAAGCCCAGCGCGAGCCCGGCGGGGCCGAGCACCCCGAGGCGGCTGCGCAAGGGGACCCCGTGCACCCGCAGTGCCCAGACCCAGCCCGCCACCAGCAGAGCGGTCACGGTCGAAGGGACCAGCACCCGCAGCGCGTACGCCGGGAGCAGCGTCTGCGGCACCGCGGCGAGCACAGCGCTCGGGAGATAGAGGAAGCGCCGGTCGGCGTAGGGCGAGCCGCCGTCCAGCCAGGCGCGCGGCCAGTACGACGATCGCGTTGTCCATCCCGCCCGTGGCGGTGTCGCGCGCGGCCCCCACGACACGCGCGCACAGCACCGCACCCGACACCGCCCACGCGCGCCAGGAGGCCCTACGTACCAACCACCCGGAGATGCCGCTTTTGCCCGTACGCATTCAGATCACGCTAGGGGCTCAAGTGCCCGGTGGAGCGGACCGGCACCCCCCAACGCCCGTCTAAGATGCGGCGCATGAGTTATGGGCAGGGTGGGCAGGGGCAGCCCCCGTGGGACCCCTGGAAGCCGGGGTCTCAGCAACCGCCTCAGTGGGGCAATCAGCGGTCTGCCGGGAATCCCGACTGGGCCGCAATGGCAGAGGCTTCCGAAACGCGCAACAGGCGCCGCAAAGTGCTGTTCATCGTGGGCGGGGCCCTGGCCACCGTCGCGGTCGGCACGGCCGTGGCCATGGCCGTCGCCAACGCGAACGGGAGTAACCAGGCGGGGAATCAGCCGTCCAAACTGCCCGCCAGCGCGGACATCCCGGGTGCCACGACGCCGGCTCCGTCCTTCGCGCCGACCTCGGCTCCGCCGCCGCTGGATCCGAAGCAGTTCATAGCCAGCGCGCAGAAGGACACCGCGCCGCTGAGCCCGGACATCCTCTTCCCCGGTACGCAGCTCACCATGGGCGACCGCGTGTACCGCAAGGGTCCGACGGCCGACACGAAGAACTGCGCCTCGGCCGCGAAGGGCACGCTGCCGCCGGTCCTCACCAAGGACGGCTGCACCCGCTTCATGCGCGTCACCTACGTCAAGGACGGGGTGGCGGTGACGGTCGGCGTCGCGGTCTTCGACACCGAGGCCCAGGCGAACAAGGCCAAGGCCGACGCGGACACCAAGAGCATCATCGCCTCGCTGCCCGGCAACGGCATCAAGGCGTTCTGCGACTCGGCGGTCTGCCGTTCGACCACCAACGCCTACGGCCGTTACGCCTACTTCACCCTCGCCGGCTTCACCAACGGCAAGGACGTGACGGCGAAGGACACGGCGGTGTTCACGACCGGCGACGATCTCGCGGAGTTCGCCTTCCGCCAGATCAGCCGGCGGGGCCAGGCCCAGGCGTCGGCCGCGGCCAACCAGTAGCGGTTCCGGGCGGCGGCCGACGAACACCGGCCGCCGCCCCGCTCCGCCGCCCACGATCACTCGCGATCGTTCACGGCCATCAAGTGGATCCCGGTACCGGGCAGTTGAAGCGCTATCAGCTGAGACTCCCTCAGTTGAGGTTCTCCCAGCCGAGGCTCCCCCCGGCGGTACCGCCCAGGTGTCAGCAGGTCTCGCAGCCGCCCGCGCCCGGCAACGTCCGCTTGTTCCGGGCCTCTTTGTTCCGCGCGGCCAGCAACTCGTCCGCGGGGTAACCGACTTCTTCGAGCGTCAGCCCGTGCGGCCGTACGACATGCACGGCCGAGTCCCGTACGGCGGCGGCGAGCACCTTCCCCGGCCACTCGGGCCCCCGGTGCCCGTCCCCCACGAACAGCAGGGCCCCGATCAGCGACCGCACCATGTTGTGGCAGAAGGCGTCGGCCCGCACGGTGGCGGTGATGACCCCGTCCTCGCCGCGCACCAGGCTCAGTTCCTGGAGCGTACGGATGGTCGTCGCGCCCTCGCGCTTCTTGCAGTACGCGGCGAAGTCGTGCTCCCCCAGCAGCCGTTCGGCCGCCTCGTTCATGGCGTCCACGTCCAACGGCCAGTCGTGCCACAGGACATGACTGCGCAGCAGCGGGTCGACACCGCCGGGTTCGTCGGTGACGCGATAGGCGTAGCGCCGCCAGACCGCCGAGAACCGCGCGTTGAAACCGGCCGGCGCCTCGGTGAGCGACCACACCCGCACGTCCTTCGACAACCTCCCGGCCAGCCGCTTCAGCAGTTTCTCCCGGTGCTCCGCCCACAGTTCCCCGGGCAGATCGACATGGGCCACCTGGCCGCGCGCGTGCACCCCGGCGTCGGTCCGCCCGGCCACGGTCAGCTCGTACGTCGTGTCCTTCGTCCGCGTCACCGTCCGCAGCGCGTCCTCGATCTCGCCCTGCACGGTCCTGCGTCCCCCGGCCTGCTTGGCCCACCCGGAGAACTCGCTCCCGTCGTACGACAGGTCCAACCGCACCCGCACGAACCCGGGCTCCGCTTCGTCACTCACACCTAGATCCTCTCAAGCCCGGGCATCTCCCCGGCGACGCGAAAGCGGGCCCGCCCCCGAAGGGACGGACCCGCTCACAGCAAGGCAGTGCCTCAGGCGTCCTTCGACTCCTCGGCGGGAGCCTCAGCGGCGTCCTCGACCTTGGTGTCCTCGACCTTGGCCGGAGCCTCGGTCTCCTTGACGGCACGCTTGGTGGCCGCCTCGGCCTCACCGGTGGCCTGCTGGGCCACGGTCAGGGCCTCCACCAGCTCGATGACAGCCATGGGCGCGTTGTCGCCACGGCGGTTACCGATCTTGGTGATACGGGTGTAGCCACCCGGGCGGTTCTCGTAGCGCGGGCCGATCTCGGTGAAGAGCGTGTGCACGATGCTCTTGTCCGTGATCACCGAGAGCACCTGACGGCGGTTGTGAAGGTCACCCTTCTTCGCCTTGGTGACCAGACGCTCCGCGTAGGGACGCAGACGACGGGCCTTGGCCTCGGTGGTGGTGATGCGGCCGTGCTCGAAGAGCGACTTCGCGAGGTTCGCGAGGAGCAGCTTCTCGTGCGCGGCACTGCCGCCCAGACGGGCACCCTTGGCGGGCTTCGGCATGGTTTCTCCTAGGTGTCTGCCCCGGCCGTATCAGGTACCGGGGACAGTGTCCGAGCGGGCGATTGCCCGTCGAAGATCCGGGGTCCCGGAGGACCCCGGAGGACGGAAGCCGTCCCAGTACTGGCTCAGTACTGCTCGGTCTCCACGAAACCCGCGTCCGCGTCGTCGTCGGCGCCGAAGGCGTCGGCGGCGGCGGTCGGGTCGAATCCGGGCGGGCTGTCCTTGAGGGCCAGGCCCATGCCGGCCAGCTTCGCCTTGACCTCGTCGATGGACTTCGCGCCGAAGTTGCGGATGTCCAGGAGGTCGGCCTCGGAGCGGGCGACGAGCTCACCCACGGAGTGGATGCCCTCACGCTTGAGGCAGTTGTACGACCGAACGGTGAGCTCGAGCTCCTCGATCGGCAGGGCGAGATCAGCGGCGAGGGCGGCGTCCGTGGGGGACGGGCCCATGTCGATGCCCTCGGCGTCGATGTTGAGCTCGCGGGCCAGACCGAACAGCTCGACCAGGGTCTTGCCGGCCGACGCCATGGCGTCACGGGGACGCATGGCCTGCTTGGTCTCGACGTCGACGATCAGCTTGTCGAAGTCGGTGCGCTGCTCGACACGGGTCGCCTCGACCTTGTACGTGACCTTCAGCACCGGCGAGTAGATCGAGTCGACCGGGATGCGCCCGATCTCCTGACCGACCTGCTTGTTCTGGACGGCGGAGACGTAGCCGCGACCGCGCTCGACGGTCAGCTCCATCTCCAGCTTGCCCTTGCCGTTGAGCGTGGCGAGGACGAGGTCGGGGTTGTGGACCTCGACACCGGCCGGGGGCGCGATGTCGGCGGCGGTGACCAGACCCGGGCCCTGCTTGCGCAGGTACATCACGACCGGCTCGTCGTGCTCCGAGGAGACGACCAGCTGCTTGATGTTGAGGATCAGGTCGGTGACGTCCTCCTTGACGCCCGGCACGGTGGTGAACTCGTGCAGGACACCGTCGATGCGGATGCTGGTGACAGCGGCTCCGGGGATCGACGAGAGGAGGGTGCGGCGCAGGGAGTTGCCGAGGGTGTAGCCGAAGCCCGGCTCCAGCGGCTCGATCACGAACCGGGAGCGGAATTCGTCGACGACCTCTTCGGTCAACGAGGGACGCTGAGCAATCAGCATGTTGCGATCCTTCAGTCATGGGCGCCCGCTATTTGACGCCCTGCTGCTACTGCAAGGGTACGGGCGGCACGCCTCCAGGGAGACGTACCGCCCGAAACCTAAGACAACCGTGCGTCAGACGCGGCGGCGCTTCGGCGGACGGCAGCCGTTGTGCGGGGTGGGGGTGACGTCCTGGATGGAGCCGACCTCGAGGCCAGTGGCCTGGAGGGAGCGGATCGCGGTCTCGCGACCGGAGCCCGGGCCCTTCACGAAGACGTCAACCTTGCGCATGCCGTGCTCCTGCGCGCGACGGGCAGCCGACTCGGCGGCCATCTGCGCGGCGAAGGGGGTGGACTTGCGCGAGCCCTTGAAGCCGACGTGGCCGGCGGAGGCCCAGGAGATCACGTTGCCCGCGGGGTCCGTGATCGAGACGATCGTGTTGTTGAACGTGCTCTTGATGTGAGCGTGCCCGTGAGCGACGTTCTTCTTTTCCTTGCGGCGCACCTTCTTGGCAGCGCCCTGACGACCCTTGGGGGGCATCTATTTCTCCTACGGGGAGGTGGTCGGTCCTACAGCGAAGACCGCTGATGAAGCGTTGTCCGCTGAGGACTACTTCTTGCCCGGCTTCTTCTTACCGGCGATGGCGCGACGCGGGCCCTTGCGGGTACGAGCGTTCGTGCTGGTGCGCTGACCGTGCACGGGCAGGCCACGACGGTGGCGAATACCCTGGTAGCAGCCGATCTCGATCTTGCGGCGAATGTCGCCCTGGATCTCGCGACGGAGGTCACCCTCGGTCTTGATGTTGGCGTCCACGTACTCGCGGATCTTGACCAGCTCCTCCTCGGAGAGGTCACGAACGCGCGTGTTGGGGTTCACGCCAGTCTCGGCCAGCGTCAGCTGGGAAAGCGTCCGGCCGATGCCGAACACGTAGGTGAGGGCGACCTCCACACGCTTTTCGCGCGGGATGTCAACACCGGAAACGCGTGCCATTCAATGGCTCCAGTTGTCGTTCGGAGGTCTTCCGCAGAACCGGATCCCGCCCGCCGTCGCGCCCTGATCCAAGGGATCGGGCATTCGGTACGAACCGGGTCCCCGGCCTCCGACCGGGGGTGTCAGGCCTGATGAGACTCAGCCCTGGATCCTGCGTATGAACATGTACTGCTGCGTCGCGCGAAGTATCTGCGGAGTGCAGAAGGTGCGGTCGTGCGTCAGCCCTGGCGCTGCTTGTGGCGCGGGTTTTCGCAGATGACCATGACCCGACCGTGACGGCGGATCACCCTGCACTTGTCGCAGATCTTCTTGACGCTCGGCTTGACCTTCATTAGGTGAGGTTCTCCGGGTCAGTGCCACCCCCCGCGCCCCGGAACCGGGACACGGAGCAAGGCAAGATCTACTTGTAGCGGTAGACGATCCGGCCGCGCGTCAGGTCGTACGGAGACAACTCCACCACGACCCGGTCGTCAGGGAGGATGCGGATGTAGTGCATGCGCATCTTGCCGCTGATGTGCGCCAGGACCTGGTGGCCGTTCTGGAGCTCCACCTTGAACATCGCGTTCGGAAGAGACTCAACGACAGTGCCCTCGATCTCGATGGCACCTTGCTTCTTGGCCACGCTTTGCCCTTCGAATCGACTACCTTGATCGACTCCGCGCGAGCGCATGCAGACATGCGGGTGCACGAGAGCCGACGAGTCAGTCTACGTCAGGGCCCCCGGAAAGACGAATCCGCCGCCGCCCTCCTCCGCCACTCATGACGATGCCCCACCCGTCTGCGCGGTATGCGCGACGGGCGGGGCTGGCCGATCGCCCGGCCGACGGAGAAAGGGAGGGGACGAAAAGCGAAAAGAGTTATCGAACGTGAGATCGATATCAGGAGATCTCGCGAACGCCCGTACGGGCGGTGCCTCAGCCCGCGAGGGGATCGGGCGCCGCCGTGACCCCGTACTCGGCGAGCTTCGCCCTGCCGCAGTCGGGTGCCGTCAGGACCAGCGGCCCTTCCTCCGTCAGCGCCACGGAGTGCTCCCAGTGCGAGGACCAGGTCCCGTCCGTGGTGATCACGGTCCAGTCGTCCTCGAGCACGTCGGTCCGCGGTGTGCCGAGGGACACCATCGGCTCGATCGCGAGGCAGAACCCGGGGACCAGCTTCGGCCCCTTCCCCCGCTTCCGCTCGACGTAGTTCAGGAGGTGCGGGTCCATGTGCATCTCGGTGCCGATGCCGTGGCCGCCGTAGTCCTCGATGATCCCGTACTTGCCGCCGCCCGGCTTCGGCTGCCGGCGGATGTAGGTCTCGATGGCCCGCGAGACATCGACCAGACGGTTGCCCGCCTTCATGGCCGCGATACCCGCCCACATCGACTCCTCGGTCACCCGGGAGAGCTCGATCAGCTCCGGGGCGTGTCCGGTGCCCACGAAGGCCGTGTACGCGGCGTCGCCGTGCCAGCCGTCCACGATCGCGCCGGCGTCGATGGAGATGATGTCGCCGTCCTTCAGGACGGTCTTGTCGTCCGGGATGCCGTGGACGACGACCTCGTTCGCCGAGGTACAGATCGTCGCGGGGAAACCGCCGTACCCGAGGAAGTTCGACTTGGCGCCGTGCTCCTCCAGGACCTTGCGGGCGACCTCGTCCAGATCCCTGGTGGTCGCACCGGGCACGGCCGCTTCCCGCGTGGCCGCATGGATCGCCGCGACGACCAGCCCCGCCTCACGCATCTTGGCGATCTGCTCGGGAGTCTTGATCTGCACCATGGTGGCTGCGGC
Organism: Streptomyces sp. NPDC042002; assembly: GCF_055588305.1. Lineage (NCBI taxonomy): Bacteria > Bacillati > Actinomycetota > Actinomycetes > Kitasatosporales > Streptomycetaceae > Streptomyces > Streptomyces sp. NPDC042002. The sequence continues at coordinate 116,730 of NZ_JBVJCT010000022.1, forward strand.
CTTTCTGGACCGGGACTACGGACTGCTCCAACGATACGGGGGACTGGACCCACCCCGCCCGGGGTCGGGGACCCCTGCCGCGCACAGGGCCTTCGCCCCGCTCGCCTCGCACGTCGGCCGCGGCACCCGGTGAGGGTGCCGCGGCCGACGCGACGTACTGCTTCACGCACCCCGCGATACGCGCGTACCGCGGAGCCGGTCCCGCACGGACTAGGCGTCCTCGCGGGACAGCGCCTCCATCGCGCGCGCCGTGACGTCTTCCACCTTGCCGAGCGCCGGGATCGTGACGACCAGGCCCTGGGCCTTGTAGTAGTCGATGATCGGCTCGGTCTGCGTGTGGTAGACCTCCAGCCGCGTGCGGACGGTGTCCTCGGAGTCGTCGTCACGCTGGTACAGCTCGCCGCCGCAGACGTCACAGACGCCTTCCTGCTTCGGCGTCTTGTACGACACGTGAAAGACGTGCGACGAGTCGTTGCGGCAAATGCGACGGCCCGCGATACGGCGGACCACCTCGTCCTCGGGGACCTCGAGGTCCAGCACCGCGTCCAGCTTCATGCCCTCGGTGCTCAGCATCTCGTCCAGCGCCTCGGCCTGCGAGACGTTGCGCGGGAAGCCGTCGAGCAGGAAGCCGTGCTCCGCGTCGGGCTGCTCCATGCGGTCCTTGGCCATGGCGATGGTGACCTCGTCCGGTACCAGTTCGCCCTTGTCCATGTAGGACTTCGCCAGCTTGCCGAGTTCCGTCTGCCGGGAGATGTTGGCACGGAACAGGTCGCCCGTTGAGATGTGCGGGATCCCCAGATTCTTGGCGAGGAACGCGGCCTGCGTTCCCTTCCCGGCACCGGGCGGCCCGACGAGGACGATTCGCATCAGCGGAGGAACCCTTCGTAATTGCGCTGCTGAAGCTGACTCTCGATCTGCTTCACCGTCTCGAGACCGACACCCACGATGATCAGGATGCTGGTACCACCGAACGGGAAGTTCTGGTTTGCCCCGAAACCAACCAACGCCACCGTCGGCACGAGAGCGATCAGCCCCAGATACAGCGAACCCGGCCAGGTGATCCGGTTGAGTACGTAACTCAGGTACTCAGCGGTCGGCCGGCCAGCCCGGATGCCCGGGATGAAGCCACCATACTTCTTCATGTTGTCGGCTACTTCCTCGGGGTTGAACGAGATCGCCACGTAGAAGAACGCGAAGAAAACGATCAGAAGGAAGTACATCGCGATGTAAACCGGGTGGTCACCCTTGGTCAGGTTCTGCGTGACCCACGTCTTCCACCCGGAATTGCTCTTCGAGAACTGGGCGATCAGGCTCGGAATGTAGAGCAGCGACGAGGCGAAGATGACAGGGATCACACCTGCCTGGTTGACCTTCAGTGGAATGTAGGTCGACGTACCACCGTAGGAACGGCGGCCGATCATGCGCTTCGCGTACTGGACCGGAATCCGGCGCTGCGCCTGCTCGACGAACACCACCAGGCCGACCATGCACAGACCGACCGCGATGACCGTGCCGAACTCGATCCAGCCACCGGCCAGCTTGCCCTGGATCTTGACGGTCCACAGCGCGCTCGGGAAGGTCGCGGCGATCGAGATGAACATGAGGATCGACATGCCGTTGCCGATGCCGCGGTCGGTGATGAGCTCACCGAGCCACATGACGACACAGGTACCGGCGGTCATCGTGATGACCATCGTGATCGTGGTGAAGATCGACTGGTCCGGCACGATCTGGTTGGCCACGGGGCAGCCCGTGAACAACGCGCCGCTGCGGGCGGTGGCCACCAGGCCGGTGCCCTGCAGGATGGCGAGAGCGACCGTCAGATAACGCGTGTACTGCGTGATCTTCGCCGTACCGGCCGAGCCCTCCTTCTTGAGGGCTTCCAGTCGCGGGATCACCACGGTGAGCAGCTGGAGAATGATGCTCGCCGTGATGTACGGCATGATGCCGAGCGCGAAGATCGTGATCTGCAGCAGCGCGCCGCCGCTGAACATGTTGATGAGGCTGAACAGCCCACGGTTCGAGTCGGCCGCTTGCATGCACGACTGGACATTCTTGTAGTCCACGCCAGGGATCGGAATGTGGGTACCGACCCGGTAGACCACGATGATGCCGAGCGTGAAGAGCAGCTTCTTGCGCAGGTCGGGCGTCCTGAACGCCCGGGCGAACGCGGTGAGCACGGTGCCTCCTGCGACCCCCGCGCTACTGCGTCAGAGGTGACGGTCTTGAGGTTCGACGGATGACTGACAGCTAACCAACAGTCAAAGCCCGTCCGGAGTTCCCGTGAGGCACGCCGGACGAAAATTAACAGTGCAGGCCACCTTACCGGCGACACTGCCCCCCTAGGAACGACCAACCGGGGATGCCCCTTTTGTGGGGCACCCCCGGTCGGGTTCGTTCAGGTCATCGAGACGCCTGATGAAATCAGACGAGTTCGGTGACGGTACCGCCGGCGGCGGTGATCTTCTCCTTGGCGGAGCCGGAGACGGCGTCGACCGTCACCTGCAGCGCCACGGAGATCTCGCCCTGGCCGAGGACCTTGACGAGGCTGTTCTTGCGAACGGCACCCTTGGCGACGAGACCCTCGACGGTGACCTCGCCACCCTCCGGGTACAGCGCGCCCAGCTTGTCGAGGTTCACGACCTGGAACTCGGTCTTGAACGGGTTACGGAAGCCCTTCAGCTTCGGAAGACGCATGTGGAGGGGCATCTGGCCACCCTCGAAGCGCTCCGGAACCTGGTAGCGGGCCTTCGTGCCCTTGGTACCACGACCAGCCGTCTTACCCTTCGACGCCTCACCACGACCAACACGGGTCTTGGCGGTCTTGGCGCCCGGGGCGGGACGGAGGTTGTGGATCTTGAGCGGGTTGTTTTCCGCCATGATCAGTCGACCTCCTCGACCGTCACGAGGTGGCGGACGGTGTGAACCATTCCGCGGAACTCGGGGCGGTCCTCCTTGACGACCTGCGTGTTGATGCCCTTGAGACCAAGGGAACGCAGGGTGTCACGGTGGTTCTGCTTGCTGCCGATGTACGACTTCGTCTGCGTGACCTTGAGGCGAGCCATTACGCACCCGCCCCGGCACGTGCACGAAGGAGAGCCGCGGGGGCGACGTCCTCGAGGGGCAGACCACGGCGAGCCGCGATCTCCTCGGGACGCTGCAGACCCTTGAGGGCCGCCACGGTCGCGTGCACGATGTTGATCGCGTTGGAAGAACCGAGCGACTTCGACAGGATGTCGTGAACGCCGGCGCACTCCAGGACAGCTCGCACCGGGCCACCGGCGATAACGCCGGTACCGGGGGAAGCAGGCTTGAGCAGGACGACGCCCGCGGCCTTCTCGCCCGTGATCGGGTGCGGGATGGTGCCCTGGATACGGGGGACCTTGAAGAAGTGCTTCTTGGCCTCTTCAACACCCTTGGCGATCGCGGCCGGCACCTCCTTGGCCTTGCCGTAACCGACACCGACGGTGCCGTCACCATCGCCCACCACGACCAGCGCGGTGAAGCTGAAGCGACGACCACCCTTCACAACCTTGGCGACGCGGTTGATCGCGACAACGCGCTCAACGTACGCGGTCTTCTCGGCGGCAGCAGCGCCGCCGTCACGGCCCTTCCGGTCCCGCCGCTCGCCGCCACCGGCACCGCTTCCGCGGCGCTGGGGTCCAGCCATTGGATTACCTCTCTCTTTTTCCGCTAGCTACGCAGCGACAATCAAGTCGCTAGCGCGACGGGCGACTCAGAACTTGAGTCCGGCTTCGCGGGCGGCGTCCGCCAGGGCGGCGATGCGCCCGGCGTACTGGTTGCCACCACGGTCGAATACGACAGCCTCGACACCGGCGGCCTTGGCGCGCTCGGCGACCAGGGCGCCGACCGACTTGGCCTGCGCGGACTTGTCGCCCTCGGCACCGCGGACCGTGGTGTCCAGGGTCGACGCCGACGCGAGGGTGTGACCCTTAACGTCGTCGATGACCTGGGCCACGATGTGACGGTTGGAGCGCGTCACGACCAGGCGCGGACGCTCAGCCGTACCCGAGATGTGCTTACGGATCCGGATGTGACGACGCTTGATGGCAGCACGCTTGTAAGCGTCGCCCTTAGCAATCTTGACACCGTATGCCATGGCTTACTTACCCGCCTTTCCGACCTTGCGCCGGACGACTTCGCCCTCGTACTTGACGCCCTTGGCCTTGTACGGGTCGGGCTTGCGCAGCTTGCGGATGTTGGCCGCAACCTCGCCGACCTTCTGCTTGTCGATTCCCTCGACCGAGAAGTGCGTCGGGTTCTCGACCTTGAACGAGATGCCCTCGGGCGCCTCGACCGTGATCGAGTGGCTGTAGCCGAGCGAGAACTCCAGGTTGGAGCCCTTCGCCAGGACGCGGTAACCGACACCGCTGATTTCGAGCTTCTTCACGTAACCCGTGGTCACGCCGGTGATCATGTTCGCCACCAGCGTGCGGGACAGGCCGTGGAGGGCCTTGTTCTGACGCTCGTCGTTCGGGCGGGTGACGTTCAGAACGCCGTCCTCGCCCTTAGCGATATCGATCGGCGCCGCAATGGTGTGAGAGAGGGCGCCCTTGGGGCCCTTCACCGCAACCGTACGGCCGTCGATGGTGACGTCCACGCCGGCGGGAACCGTGATGGGGAGCTTGCCAATACGCGACATAGCTGTTTCCTCCGTTCCCTTCCGCTACCAGACGTAGGCGAGAACTTCTCCGCCTACGCCCTTCTTGCCGGCCTGCTTGTCGGTGAGGAGACCGTGCGACGTGGAGATGATCGCCACGCCGAGGCCGCCAAGCACCTTGGGCAGGGAGGTGGACTTCGCGTAAACCCGGAGACCGGGCTTGGAGATCCGCTTGATGCCCGCGATGGAGCGCTCACGGTTCGGGCCGAACTTCAGCTCGAGAACGAGGTTCTTGCCGACCTCGGCGTCCTCGACCTTCCAGCCCGTGATGAAGCCCTCCTGCTGGAGGATCTCCGCGATGTGAGACTTGATCTTGCTGTGCGGCATCCCCACGGTGTCGTGGTACGCCGAGTTCGCGTTACGCAGACGCGTCAGCATGTCCGCGATCGGATCAGTCATGGTCATGAATTGGCCTTCGGCCTCTCTCGCCGGGGTTTCCTGTATGCGCCATCCCTCTCCCCACTCATGGGCGGGACGGGTGCGGTGCGGGGACCTACGGCGTAGTAAGTCGTCTGGGCGTCAGGTGCCCAACCCTCCTAGCCTAAGCCATGGAGAGGTGGGCACCTGACAGAGCCCTTTACTTACCGAGAGTCCTGGATCCCTGAATTACAGGGACTACCAGGAGCTCTTGGTTACGCCCGGCAGCTCGCCACGGTGAGCCATCTCACGAAGGCAGACGCGGCACAGGCCGAACTTGCGGTACACGGAGTGCGGACGACCGCAGCGCTGGCAGCGCGTGTAGCCACGCACACCGAACTTGGGCTTACGAGCAGCCTTGGCAATCAGAGCCTTCTTCGCCATCTCGCTTACGCCTCCTTGAAGGGGAAGCCGAGGTGACGAAGGAGCGCGCGGCCCTCAGCGTCGTTGGTCGCCGTGGTCACCACGGTGATGTCCATACCCCGGGTGCGGTCGATCTTGTCCTGGTCGATCTCGTGGAACATGACCTGCTCCGTGAGACCGAAGGTGTAGTTGCCACGGCCGTCGAACTGCTTGGGGGACAGACCACGGAAGTCGCGGATGCGCGGAAGCGCGAGCGACAGGGTGCGGTCCAGGAACTCCCACATGCGGTCGCCACGAAGCGTGACGTGGGCACCGATCGGCTGACCCTCACGCAGCTTGAACTGCGCGATGGACTTGCGGGCCTTGGTGACGGCCGGCTTCTGACCGGTGATCGTGGTCAGGTCACGGACGGCACCGTCCATGAGCTTGGAGTCACGGGCGGCGTCGCCGACACCCATGTTGACCACGATCTTGACGAGGCCCGGGGTCTGCATGACGTTCTCGTAGGAGAACTCTTCCTGCAGCTTGCCCGCGATCTCCTCGCGGTACTTCGTCTTGAGACGCGGAGTCGTGGTGGTAGCCATCAGATGTCCTCACCCGTCCGCTTGGCAACGCGGATCTTGTTGCCCTCGTCGTCGAAGCGGTAACCGACGCGCGTGACGACCTTGTTGCCGTCCTTCTCAACGACCAGCTGGACGTTGGAGACGTGGACGGGCGCCTCGGTCGTGACGATGCCACCGGCCTGCGAACCCGTGGCGGTGGGTCCGGCCTTCGTGTGCTTCTTGACCCGGTTGACACCCTCGACCAGGACGCGCTCGTCGCGCGGGTAAGCGGCAATGACCTTGCCCTGCTTGCCCTTGTCCTTACCGGTGATGACCTGAACCAGGTCGCCCTTCTTGATCTTCATGCTTACAGCACCTCCGGCGCGAGCGAGATGATCTTCATGAACTTCTTCTCGCGCAGCTCACGGCCGACCGGGCCGAAGATACGGGTGCCGCGAGGGTCGCCGTCGTTCTTCAGAATGACAGCGGCGTTCTCGTCGAAGCGGATGTACGAGCCGTCCGGACGGCGACGCTCCTTGACGGTGCGAACGATGACCGCCTTGATGACGTCACCCTTCTTCACATTGCCGCCGGGGATCGCGTCCTTGACGGTGGCGACGATCACGTCACCGATGCCCGCGTAGCGGCGACCGGAGCCACCGAGCACACGGATGCAAAGGATTTCCTTCGCACCAGTGTTGTCGGCGACACGCAGTCGCGACTCCTGCTGGATCACGTCTATCTCCTGATTGTCTGCCGGTTCCCGGGGCGGGTCCGTCCGAGGACGGTCCCGCCCCGAGCCTGGCGGAACGAACCTGAGGAATACCCCTCAGGAAATTACTTGGCCTTCTCGAGGATCTCGACGATGCGCCAGCGCTTCGTCGAGGACAGCGGCCGGGTCTCCATCAGGAGGACGCGGTCGCCGACGCCGGCGGCGTTCTGCTCGTCGTGGGCCTTGAGCTTGTTCGTACGGCGGATGACCTTGCCGTACAGCGCGTGCTTCACGCGGTCCTCGACAGCGACGACGACGGTCTTGTCCATCTTGTCGCTGACGACCAGACCCTCACGGGTCTTGCGGAAACCGCGCTCGGTCTTCTGCTCAGTCACGTTGCTCTCGCTCATCAGGCGCTCTCCACCGTCTCGATGCCCAGCTCGCGCTCACGCATCAGGGTGTAGATCCGCGCGATGTCCTTCCGGACGGCCTTGAGCCGACCGTGGTTCTCGAGCTGACCGGTCGCCGCCTGGAAGCGGAGGTTGAACAGCTCTTCCTTGGCTTCGCGGAGCTTCGCGAGAAGCTCCTCGTCACCCAGTTCGCGCAGCTCGGACGCCTTGGTACCGGCCGACATCACGCTTCACCTGCCTCGCGCTTGACGATCCGGCACTTCATCGGCAGCTTGTGGGCTGCGCGAGTGAGGGCCTCACGGGCGATCTTCTCGTTGGGGTAGGACAGTTCGAACATGACCCGGCCCGGGTGGACGTTCGCGACCCACCACTCGGGAGAACCCTTACCGGAACCCATGCGGGTCTCGGCAGGCTTCTTGGTCAGCGGGCGGTCCGGGTAGATGTTGATCCAGACCTTGCCGCCACGCTTGATGTGGCGGGTCATCGCGATACGGGCGGCCTCGATCTGGCGGTTCGTCACGTACGCCGGCGTGAGGGCCTGAATGCCGTACTCGCCGAACGAAACCTGCGTACCGCCCTTGGCCTGACCGCGGCGCTTCGGGTGGTGCTGCTTGCGGTGCTTGACCCTACGGGGGATCAGCATGTCGGTCAGGCCTCCGTTCCGGTGCTCTCAGCCGGAGCGGCAGCGGCGGCGGGAGCCTCGGCCTTGGGGGCCTCGGCAGCCGGCGCGGACTGCTGCTGCGGCTTGCGGCCGCGGCCGCCACGCTCGCCACCACGGCCACCACCACGGGCCGGGCGGTCGCTCGCGCCGCCGCCACGGGCCGGGCGGTTACCCGCACGGGCAGCAGCGTTCTCGGCGCGGACCTCGGCGATGTTCTTGACGTCGCCCTTGTAGATCCAGACCTTCACACCGATACGGCCGAAGGTCGTCTTGGCCTCGAAGAAGCCGTAGTCCACGTTCGCGCGGAGCGTGTGCAGGGGCACACGGCCCTCGCGGTAGAACTCCGAGCGGGACATCTCGGCGCCGCCGAGACGGCCACCACACTGGATCTTGATGCCCTTGGCGCCGGCCTTCATCGTGCCCTGCATGCTCTTACGCATGGCGCGACGGAAGGAGACGCGGGAGGACAGCTGCTCGGCAACGGCCTGGGCAACCAGCTGAGCATCGGTCTCGGGGCTCTTGACCTCGAGGATGTTCAGCTGGACCTGCTTGCCCGTGAGCTTCTCGAGGTCACCGCGGATGCGGTCGGCCTCGGCGCCACGGCGGCCGATGACGATGCCGGGACGCGCGGTGTGGATGTCCACCCGCACGCGGTCACGGGTGCGCTCGATCTCAACCTTCGAGATGCCCGCGCGCTCCATGCCGGACGTCATCATCCGACGGATGGCGACGTCTTCCTTGACGTAGTCCTTGTACAGCTTGTCGGCGTACCAGCGGGACTTGAAGTCCGTGGTGATGCCGAGCCGGAACCCATGCGGGTTAACCTTCTGGCCCATTACCGGGTTCCTTCCTTGCTGCTGACGACCACGGTGATGTGGCTGGTCCGCTTGCGGATCCGGTAGGCACGGCCCTGGGCACGCGGCCGGAACCGCTTCAGGGTCGGACCCTCGTCGACGTAGGCCTCGGAGATGACGAGGCTGCCGGCGTCGGTGTGGTCGTAGTTGTGTGCGGCGTTGGCAATGGCGCTGTCAAGCACCTTGCCGACCGGCACGCTCGCGGCCTGCGGGGCGAAACGCAGGACCGCCTGAGCCTCCGTGGCATCCATGCCACGGATAAGGTCCACCACTCGGCGGGCCTTCATGGGCGTAACGCGGATGTACCGCGCCTGGGCCCTGGCTTCCATGGTTGTCCTTCCAGTGTCTGTCATGGTCGATTCCACCCCGCGTTAGCGGCGCTTCGACTTCCGGTCGTCCTTGACGTGACCCCGGAAGGTGCGCGTCGGCGAGAACTCGCCGAGCTTGTGGCCGACCATCGACTCGGTGACAAACACCGGGATGTGGGTCTTGCCGTTGTGCACCGCGATCGTGTGGCCGAGCATGGCCGGGATGATCATCGAGCGACGGGACCAGGTCTTGATGACGTTCTTGGTACCGGCTTCGTTCTGTACGTCCACCTTCTTTACAAGGTGTCCGTCGACGAAGGGTCCCTTCTTGAGACTGCGCGGCATCTAAACCCGCTCCTAGCGCTTCTTGTTCGTCTTGCGGCGGCGGACGATGTACTTGTTCGAAGCCTTCTTCGGCGAACGAGTACGACCCTCCTTCTGACCCCACGGGGAGACCGGGTGGCGACCACCGGAGGTCTTGCCCTCACCACCACCGTGCGGGTGGTCAACCGGGTTCATCGCCACACCGCGGACGGACGGGCGAACGCCCAGCCAGCGCTTACGGCCGGCCTTACCCCAGTTGATGTTGCTCTGCTCGGCGTTGCCGACCTCGCCGACCGTGGCGCGGCAGCGCTGGTCGACCAGGCGGATCTCGCCGGAGGGCATGCGGAGGTGGGCCATGGTGCCCTCCTTCGCGAGCAGCTGCACCGAGGCACCGGCGGAGCGGGCGAACTTGGCGCCGCCACCGGGACGGATCTCGATCGCGTGGATCGTGGTACCGACCGGGATGTTGCGGAGCGCCAGGTTGTTGCCCGGCTTGATGTCGGCCCCAGGACCGTTCTCGACGCGGTCACCCTGCGACAGGTTGCGGGGGGCGAGGATGTAGCGCTTCTCGCCGTCCGCGTAGTGCAGCAGCGCGATGCGCGCGGTGCGGTTGGGGTCGTACTCGATGTGCGCGACCTTCGCCGGCACGCCGTCCTTGTCGTGACGACGGAAGTCGATCACTCGGTAGGCGCGCTTGTGTCCGCCACCCTGGTGGCGAACGGTCACACGACCGGAATTGTTACGGCCGCCCTTGCTGTGCAGGGGGCGAACCAGCGACTTCTCCGGCGTGGACCGCGTGACCTCGACGAAGTCGGCGACGCTGGAGCCACGACGGCCCGGCGTAGTCGGCTTGTACTTGCGGATTCCCATTTCTCAGTCCTCGTCCGATATTCGGACCAGGGCACTCCGTTAGGAGGCCTGGCCGAAGATGTCGATACGGTCGCCCTCAGCGAGGGTCACGATCGCGCGCTTGCTGTCGGCACGCTTACCGAAGCCCGTCTTGGTGCGCTTGCGCTTGCCCTGACGGTTGATCGTGTTGACCCCGGTGACCTTGACCGAGAAGACCGCCTGGACGGCCTGCTTGATCTGGGTCTTGTTGGCCCGCGGGTCCACGACGAAGGTGTACTTGCCCTCGTCGAGCAGCGCGTAGCTCTTCTCCGAGACGACCGGCTTGAGGAGGACGTCACGGGGATCCGTGAAGCTCTTGCTCAGCGGGGTCTCGACGGTGTTCTTGCCTTCGGCCTCGTGGCGCTTCGCCTTGGCGACGCGCGCGACCTTCTTGGCCTTGGCGGCCTTCGAGGCAATGCTCGGGTGACGCGTAGCCATCAGGCTTCGCTCCCTTCGGTGTCAGCGGCCTGGGGGCCAGACACGAAGGACTCGAAAGCGGCCTGGGTGAAGACCACGTCGTCCGAGACGAGAACGTCGTACGTGTTCAGCTGGCCCGGCTCCAGGATGTGGACCTGGGGCAGGTTGCGCGCGGAGAGCAGCGCGGCCTCGTCGGAGCGCTCGATGACCAGGAGCACGTTCTTGCGCTCGCTGACCTTGCCGAGGAAGCTCTTCGCGGCCTTGGTGGAGGGGGTCTCGCCCTCGATCACGCCGGTGATGACGTGGATGCGAGCGTTGCGGGCCCGGTCGGTGAGGGCGTGGCGCAGGGCCGCGGCCTTCATCTTCTTCGGGGTCCGCTGCGAGTAGTCACGCGGGGTGGGGCCGTGAACGACGCCACCGCCGGCGAACTGCGGCGCGCGGGTCGAACCCTGACGGGCGCGGCCGGTGCCCTTCTGGCGGTAAGGCTTGCGGCCACCACCACGGACCTCGCCACGACGCTTGACCTTGTGCGTGCCCTGACGGGCCGCGGCCAGCTGCGCGACGACAACCTGGTGGAGCAGCGGGATGCTGATCTTCTCTACGTCGAAGATCTCGGCCGGGAGCTCAACGGTCCCGGCGGTGTCGCCGGAGGGCGACAGAATGTCAATGGTGCTCATGTCCTCAAGCCCCCTTGGCCGCGGTACGGACCAGGACGAGGCCGCCGTTCGGACCCGGGATGGCTCCCTTGATGAGGAGCAGGCCCTTCTCCGCGTCAACGGCGTGAACGGTCAGGTTCTGGGTGGTGACCCGCTCGTTGCCCATGCGGCCCGCCATGCGGACGCCCTTGAACACACGGCCCGGGGTGGCACAGCCACCGATGGAGCCGGGGGAGCGGTGCTTGCGCTGGACACCGTGTCCGGCGCCGAGGCCCTTGAAGTTGTGACGCTTCATGACACCGGCGAAGCCCTTGCCCTTGCTCTTGCCGGTCACGTCCACCTTGATGCCGGCCTCGAACACCTCAGCGGTGATCTCCTGGCCGAGGGTGTACTCGCTGGCGTCAGCGGTACGGATCTCGACGAGGTGGCGGCGGGGGGTGACGTCGGCCTTGGCGAAGTGACCCTTGAGGGGCTTGTTCACCTTGCGCGGGTCGATCTCGCCGAAGGCGATCTGGACCGACTCGTAGCCGTCGGAGTCATTCGTACGGACCTGGGTCACGACGTTCGGGCCGGCCTTGACGACGGTGACGGGAACAACACGGTTGTTCTCGTCCCACACCTGCGTCATGCCGAGCTTCTCGCCCAGGATTCCCTTGATCTGCTTAGCCATTCTCAGATCACCGATCCCTAGAGCTTGATCTCGATGTCGACACCGGCCGGGAGGTCGAGTCGCATCAAAGAGTCAACGGTCTTGGGCGTGGGGTCGAGGATGTCGATGAGGCGCTTGTGCGTGCGCATCTCGAAGTGCTCGCGAGAGTCCTTGTACTTGTGCGGCGACTTGATGACGCAGTACACGTTCTTCTCAGTGGGCAGCGGCACCGGGCCTGCGACCGACGCACCAGTGCGGGTCACCGTTTCGACGATCTTCTTCGCCGAGGAATCGATGACCTCGTGGTCGTAGGCCTTGAGCCGGATGCGGATCTTCTGTCCCGCCATGGCTACTCAGTAGTCCTTTGTCTAGTGAAACGCTCCGGAACCCGGGGGTTCGCGTCCTGACCTCCGACCCACGCGGTCGGGTGTGTCGCGCTCCTGGCGACAGGGATATCCGTCACGGATTTCCCTGCGAGGGACGCGGCTCCGCCCGAAAGCAACCGCAGGACCGGGGATGAGAACACCCACCGGGCGCCTGGTCTGCACCCCGCTGACACTTCCCGGAAGATTCCCGTACGTCCGCCCCAGCGCTGCCTCACGACAGATTGGGCGACGAGTACTGTGGGACTCGCTTCCAGTCCTCCCGACGGGAGGCGCGCAGCATCGGCACTCGACCGAGCAACCCCGCTAGTCTGCCATACCGGACGGGGGGCTGGCCAATCGAGCCGGAGATCGTACCCCTAAGGTGACGAAGGTCAAACCACGGCACGGTCCAGATCCCGGCACCGATCCACCGAGCCTCTGCTCGGGGCCCTCCGAGGCCCCGCATCCGCTCCGGCGCCCCCGCACCACTGGCCCACCGGGGGGCCGCAACCTCTTCCCGGACCGGCCCCGCCGCCTCGCTCCCGCAGCGCCTGCCGCCACCCCGTGAGCCGGGCCTGCAGCCTCTCCCCCAGGGAACCTGTCGCCGCTTCCGGACTCCCCCAGCCGGATGCGCCGCCCCTGCCCCTCCCGCAGCCCATGTATGGGGTCCCGCTGAGAATCAGCCGCAAAGCGTCGACGGTGTCACCGGCAGTGCCCACGGAGCCCTCGGCACGCAGCAGCGTGTACAGCTCGGACGTCAACTCCCCATGGAAACCGGCCACATGAGCCACCGCCGTAATGGCGCAAGCCCGCTGAGGACGGTCCGGCAACCGGGTCGCCCGGACGATCCGGGGCATCGACGATGGCCATGGACACGCCACTGAAGCCACCGGGCACACGGACGGCAGCGAGCAGCCGCTTCACCGACCTGACGCGCGCTCCACCCCGGCTCACGACTCCCAGAACGGCGGCCCGACCCGAATCCGGATCTGCCGGTCGCGGTCGACGTGGTCCGCTACGGCTCCCTCTACCCGATCGCCGACGCAGGGCAACTCGGTCGGCGGGACTTCGGGATCGTTGAGGGTGCCGTCGGGGTTGTACGACACCAGATCGAGGAAGCCGGTGGCGCCGGGAGCGGCATCGAGCTCCAGGAAGACTCCGTAAGAAAATCGGTCCTTCACTGTGCCCCGGGCGACGCTCCCCAACGGGTACAGCCGCTTCGCGGCTTCCCAGGATTGCTCTGGCTCTGGCGTCACACGCGCCCCATAGGTAGGCAGCGCCTTCGGCGCACCCATCGCCAGATGTCGCCGACGGCATCCTTGAACCGCATCCACAGGTACTCCAGCTTGTCCAGCACTCTCATCCGCGCCATCTGCCACCTGAACACGGCGGCAGTTGCCCGAAGGGCACGAACGTGAGCGTGTCCCTGATGGCGTCGTCGGCGATGCCACAGGGGCCCTCGGCACGCAGCGCGGCGTACAGCTCCGGCGTCAGCGCGCCGTTGAGCCGGGCAGCGACACCCGCCGCGGTGAACGCGAACCCCCGCTGGCCTCGGTCCGGCAACCGCATCGCCCTGACGATCCGCGGCGACGCCTCCTCCAGCGAACAGTTGAAGGCCAACCCGATCGCCGCGGTCCCGAGCTTCCCCTCACCCCGCTCGAACGCGGCGTCCACCTCGGCGGGATCGTTGATACCTATCAGACCCTCGCCACTTTCCCAGTCGTATCCGGACGTCATGCCCCAGCCTTCCCTTCCCCCGGCCCGTCACCGCACCGCGGTCCAGCGCCACCGTCGCCTCCCCCAGTAGCTCCTCCAAGACCGGCGTCGCGCCGACGCGGAGTGCTACTGAATTGCGGTGTCCAACGCCTGTACGGCTGTGCACTGTGACACCCGCCGACGGCTACACACCGCCCAGCATCTCGTCCTCGTCGAAGCCGAGTTCGTCCTCGATGCCCAGTTCCTCCGCCGCATGCCATCGCAAGGGGTTCGGCCATTCGCTCGGCGCACTGACGGCAATACCTCGCAGAAATACGAGCGCCTCAGAGGTCCCGATCTCCGCAAGTGACTGAATTCCCTTCACGCAGAGAGGGAAGAAAGGCCCGTCGGATTCTTTTCGTTCCCGCACGAGTGCGCTGATCGGCTCCACCGCCTCGGGAGCGCGCAGCTCGCCCAGCATGTCGATCAGATCTTCTGCGTTCACATCTGAAGCGTTCGACGCCACGACCGATGACAGGACCGGCCCGAGACCTTCGGGATGCAAGTGAAGAGTGACTGCCGCGAGCCGTTCGAACCTGCGCCAGTCCTGGGAGTCACGCGCCTCACGCAGCCAGTCGAGGACACGGGTGCGCGACTCGGGAACCGCTGCCGCCACTTCCGCGGCTCTGGCCTCACCGATGTACCCCCGTCCGAGGACGAGAGCATCCACTCGATCCATCAAGTCCCTTTCGGCCGCCGCGTCGCCCAACATGGATTCCATTCCCCTTATCCGCATCTTTCGACACCCAGCGCTAAAGCAGCCGGTGTGTCATTCTCAGAATATTCGAGTTGAATACATCGGCCGAATTTTCGCGAAGGCCGAAGTTCAATCCACCTCGCTCCAGTTTTACATGGACGAAGTCGGCACTCTCCCCGATCTCATCGAGGTAGATACCGAACGCTTCATGGATGGCAGCGATATTGTCGCCCGACCCCCGCCCTGCCGCGATCAGCGCGTCCCGGGTGCCTGGCTCCATCTCATATCGCACGAGATGTGTATATTTCTGCGCGTTCCTTCCGCCTCGTCGTGCGAATCGTTCCGCGATGCCAGTGACGTAATCAGCTTCCTGCGTAACGAAGTTCTCGCCTCGTGGTGTGATCGCTCCCCTGGGGCCGAGCCGCGTGAACTCCTTCTCCGACATCACCCGGTAGAAGGGCTCGTAGGGCCCGAGCCCCAGCGGGTCCGTTCCCTCCCAGGGGTTGGGGACATAGGCCATGGGATGTGGCGCCGCGCTCAGCCCCAGCGGGTCGGGGGAGGCGTAGCGGCCGGCGTCGGGGTTGTAGTAGCGATGTTGGTTGTAGTGCAGTCCCGTTTCGGGGTCGTGGTACTGCCCGGGAAATCGGAGCGGGGTGTACGTGCTGCTCCGTACCGGCCACGCGGTAGTACCCCAGAGCGTGGCACGGGCCCGCCACGCGATGTCACCCTGTTCGTCCACCAATTCCGTCGGTGTCCCGACGAGGTCGGTGATGATGGCGAAGAATCTGGAGTCGATTTCCTCCTGGGTTGCAGCGTCCATCCGACGTTCGGTCTGGGCGATCGGGTGCAACCCGTCGTAGTCCCAGGTCAGAGCTACCGGGTTGCTCAGGTCATCGCCCGTCGCGACCTGCTCGACAAGGGTGTTGCCGTCCCACGTGTAACGGATTTCCTCCGCGACGGACACTCCGTCCGCCGCCAGCCGCTGCTTCGCGACACGGCGCCCGAAGACGTCGTACCCATAGCGCCAGACCACACCGTCAGGCGTGGTCGCGGAGGTCAGCCGGTCCTCCGCGTCCCAGACGTAGCGCCACGTCTCAGGGCTCCGTGAGAGGCGAATCCTGCGGCGCGTCACCATGCGCCCCGCCGCGTCGTATTCATAGCGCTCGCGTCCGGCGGCGGTCAGACGGGTGCCCTCGTAGCTCCGCGTTCCCCTTGCTTCCTTACCAGGGTGGGTGTCCGGCCACGAGGCCTCGATCTGGTTGCCCCCAGCGTCGTACTCGTAAGCCTCGGACCAACTGCCCGCGCTGACCGCGGTAACCCGGCCCATGGGGTCCAGGTCGATACGGCGAGGTCCGTTCAGCAGGTCGTCCACGCTGGTGACATGGCCATCAGGCCGGTGGGCGTAGCGACGACTCTGCAGCGTTTCTTGTGATGCGGTGACCGTCTGGGCCACGAGGGAGCCGGATGTGTCCCACTCACTGTGCACGGCGAGGAATGCGTCCACCTCGCGCGTGCGCTCACGGCCTACGGCGTCATACTCGAAAATCAGGGTGTGACCGGAGGTGGCCACAGCGCTGCGACGTCCATGCGTGTCATAGGCGTACGTCGATACCGCGCCTGTGGGAGTCACACGCCGGGTCCGCCTACCGAGCTCGTCGTATGCGGTGGCCAGAAGGCGGCCGTCGACGCACTCGCCGGTGATCCTGCCCAGTCCGTCCCGGTCAAGACGCACGAAGGAGTCCGGGCTCGTGGCCCGCAGGAGGCGTCCCATTGCATCGCGCTCATAGGTGGTGACGGCGCCATCGGCGTTCTTCAACACCACCTGCCCGAGCACGTCGCGCTCATAGGTGATCGTCTGGCCGAACACATTCGTCCTGGCCGCCACTCGGCCGACAGGGTCGTACGCGTACCGCACAGTCCGGCCGTCGAAATCCGTCTCCGCCAGCACGCGCCCGGCCTGGTCATACGCGTAGGTCCAGACGAGCCCTTGTGGGTTCGTGACTTCGGTCAGACGCAGGGAAGCGTCGTGTGTGTATTCGTAACGCGCTCCGTCCGGTCCCGTCATGGCCGCGAGAAGGTCGAAGTGCGTGTACTCGTACACGGTGACCCCGCCCCTCGCATCCGTGTGACGGACGCAGTTGCCCTCTCCGTCGTACTCCCATGCCTCCTGGACTCCGTCCGGGCCATGCCAGCATGCGACCTGTCCCTCCACCGTCCACCGCAGACGTGCCTCACTGCCGGTCGAGTCCCCCACAGCTCGGACCCGCCCAAAGGCGTCGTACCGACGCCACTCGTACCCGCCGCCCCCGTCCGTCAGCGCTGTCGTCAGCCCCGCCGCGTTGCTCTCGATCCGGCTCATGTTCCCGAGAGGGTCGGTGACCGATGTCAGACGACCGCCGCTGTCGAACGTGTACCGCACCGTCGCACCGCCTGGCTCGGTGACCGCGGTGCAGTTGCCCCTCTCGTCGTATTCCCTCAGCCGAGTGCTCCCGTCGGCATGGACCACCGTGGTCGGCTTACCGCGCCCGTCGTAGGTGAACCGGGTTGTCGCCTCGTCCGGGTACGTGATCACCAGGGGCTGGCCCACCTCGTTGCGGGCGTAGTGGGTGCGGCGGCCGAGAGCATCGGTGACGGTCACCTCATGGTGGTGCTGGTCATACGTGGTGCGGGTGGTGTGGCCGAGAGGGTCGGTCTCGGCCACAACCTGATGGTTGTCGTTGATGACGAAACGGGTGGTGGCACCCGCCGCTGTAGTGAGGGTGGTGATCCGGCAGTCCGGCCAGGCGGAGTCGATACCGTCGTGGTCGAGGGTGATCGTGATGTGGCCGGCCTCGCCGCCTTCGGCGACGCAGCGGTCACGGTGGTCGTAGGCATAGGCATAACGGCTGTCGTTGGTGTCGGTCCACGAGGTGACGCGCAACCGCTCGTCGTACGTAAAGCGAAGCGGGAGACCGGAAGAATTGGATACAGCAGTCAGGTTGCCGTCGGTGTAGCCATACCGCTTGATGACGACATCCGAGCCGTCCTGAGACGCACCGGCCAGGGCGAGCCCGGCGATACGGCCGTCCTCGGCACTGAGCTTCAGGTGGTAGCCGCCCGAGTGCCGGATATCCGTCGGTGTGCCGGTCCTGTCGTAGTCGAAGTCGATGGTGTGGCCGTTGCGGTCGGATATCCGCTCCAGCAGGGCCAGTCCAGCGGTTCCACCGGGGAGTGCGGCGAAGCGGCGCGTGTGGCCTGTGATCGGGTCGGTCACCGTGTATCTGCCATCCTCCATCCGGGAGAGTGGCCAACGCGGGCCGGCCTGAGGCAGCACCAGCGAGTCAGGTCCGTCCGGGTGCGGATAGGCGAGGAGCAGTCCGTCCTCGGTGACGAACACGACTCCCTGGGTGTCTATTTCAAGTCGCTGGTCCAGCGTGGAGGCCCAGGTGGGGCCGAACCACCAGCCGCAGCGGTAGTCAGAGGCGACCCGGCGGGTGAAGGACAGGGGGAGCATGCCGGGCAGGGTGAGGTCGGTCTGCGGCAGGAACATCGCACCGGTGGCCATGTCCACGGGGTCGCTGCCCTTGAACTTGACCACATTTTTCAGCCGGTTGAAGGCCCCCTTGCCACCGGCGGCAAGCATGTCGCGAGCACCCTTGCCGAGGCCGCGGGCCGCCAGGCTCATGCCCTTCAGCCCGACCTTGAGGCCCTTCATCGCCGCCAGGCCGCCCTTGAGCCCCTTGGCCAGCCCGCCGAGGGTGGTGATCCCCTTCATCATGGGGATGCAGTCCAGCGCCGCGAAGCCCACATCCCACAGGGACGCCTGCCCCTTCGCGTATTTGTTCAGCGTGTCGGCGAGGACGACCAGCGCGGCGACCAGCACGATCGCGCCCAGGATCGGCCCCCCGATGATCATCGCGATGATCCCGACCACGGCGACAACGACCTTGCAGACCGCGACGATGGTGTCCCAGTTGTCGGAGAACCAGTCCCCGACCTCCTCCCACCACTTCCGGTTGTGAATACCGGCGTCCGACGCCTCGTCGATCTTCGACTTCGCGTCCCGCGCCGCCTCCTCCCGCATCCTGCGGGCATCCGCCGCCATCTTCTTCGCCGCGTCCAG
>NZ_JBVJCT010000023.1:0-132847 GCF_055588305.1 Streptomyces sp. NPDC042002
CCCCCCCCCCCCCCCCCCCCCCCCCCCCCCCCCCCCCCCCCCCCCCCCCCCCCCCCCCCCCCCCCCCCCCCCCCCCCCCCCCCCCCCCCACCCCCGCGGGCGCGGCTCCCGGTCGAGAGGGCGGCGGGTCTCAGTGGCCCGTCGCTCCGCCGTTGTCCCTGCGGTCGAGGGCGCGCTGGAGCGCGGCGGCGGCGTTCTTGCGGTCGGACTCGCTGCTCGTGCGAGAGAGGTGACGGACTCGGCGGACGGTCGTCTCGGCCATGATGAATCGACTCCTTGCCTCCGGCGGGACCCACGCGGGCGGCCGGAAGTGCGGTGAGGGATTTACGAGACGCCGGAAGGGGCGGGGAGCGGTGCCGCAGGGGTTGCCTGCCAGGGGCTCCGGCTCACGACCGCCATTCGCTTGGTCGAGCGAGACGTTCGGCTCCTACAAAGCTAGGCGAGGACCGGGCATCTGTCTCCACAATTACTCGGACTTCCTACTATCTGAGACGGCGGATCGCGTCACACCACCCCGACCTGGGACAACGGTCCGCACGGCGTCACCCGCCGCGGGGTGCAGTCGCAGGGCTCCCACCGTCGGCAGCAGGCACAGCGCGCCCAGCACAACGAATGCGACGGCGTACGCCGAGCGCACTCCGTCCGTCAGTGCCGCGCCCCCGCGCAGCGCGACCGTGGCGATCGCGATCCCGAGCCCCGCGGCCAACTGGTGCGAGGTCGCGAAGAGGGCGTTCGCGTCGCGCAGCCGTTCCTCACGCGTCTCGCTGAACGCGATCGTCGCGTAGCCGCTGAGTCCGACCGAACGGGCGACACCGCCGACGGCCACGACGATCCCGATCACCGCGACCGGCGTCGTCGCCGTGAACAGCGCGCAGCCCGCGGTGGTGACCGCGAGCCCCAGGGTGGAGACGACCAGCAGCGGCCGGAATCCGAACCGGTTGATCAGATACGTCGTCGCCGGCTTGATGCCGATGTTGCCCACGAAGACGAACAGCACCACGGCGCCCGATTTCACGGCACTCCACCCGAAGACCTCCTGGAACAGCAGGGGCAGCAGGAAGGGGAGGGCGGAGACGACCGCCATGCAGAGGGAGCCGTCGAGCGCCGCGGCCCGGAAGGACGGGACGTCCAGGGTGCGCAGGTTGACCAGCGGATACGGGGCGCGCAGCAGACGGCGTACGGCCGCCGCCAGGGCCACGACCGCGACGGCACCGGTCACGACCGTCTGCGCCGAGCCACCGCGGCCCCCGGAGACCAGATGCGCGGTCCAGGTCAGGGCGGCGAGACCGACACAGGTGAGCAGCATGCCGGGCACGTCGAGCGGCGGAGCCCCACCCGGCGCGCCCGGCGTGATGAGCCGACGGGCGACGAGCAGGGCGAGCACCCCGAGCGGCACGTTCAGGAGGAAGATCCAGTGCCAGGAGGCGTACGTGGTGATCACGCCGCCGAGCAGCGGCGCGACGACCGGGGCGGCGAGACCCGGCCACACGATGTAGGCGACCGCGCGCGGAAGGTCCCGCTTGGCGACCCCGGTGACCACGACGAGCCGGCCGACCGGCACCATCATCGCGCCGCCCGCGCCCTGGAGAACCCGGGTCACGACAAGGACGCCGAGGCCGGGCGCGAGGGCACAGGCCAGTGAGGCGAGGGTGAACACGGTGATCGCGGCGAGGAGGACGCGACGCGGGCCGAAGCGGGCGGTGAGCCATCCGGAGAGCGGGACGAGGACGGCGAGGGTGACGAGATAGGCCGTGATGATCAGGCCGACCGAGGCAGGTGTGGTGTGCAGGTCTGCGGCTATCTGCGGAGCGGCTGTCGACACGATCGTGCCGTCCAGCATCTCCATGAAGAAGCAGCCGGCGACCAGGAGCGCGGTGCCGCGCTGACGCGAATCCATCATGGGTCCAGGTTCGGGGCGGATCACTACTGCACACAAGGTCCGATTGCTTCACGTAGCATTGCGTCCCATGCAGTATTCGCGACCCGCGCCCCCCGCGCCGGACAAGGCGGCCCCCCTCCCGGACATGAACCTGCTCCCCGCCCTCGACGCCCTCCTGCGCGCGGGCAGCGTCGCGGGCGCGGCGGCCGAACTGAGCGTGTCCCCCTCGGCGATGAGCCGCACCCTGGGCCGGCTGCGCCGGGTCGTCGGCGATCCGCTCCTCGTTCCGTCGGGCCGGGGCCTGGCCCTCACGCCCCGCGCGCAGGAGATGCAGAGCGGGGTACAGGCGGCACTGGCGGTCGCGGTGGACGCTCTGCGCCCGCCTCGCGATCTCGAACTCAGGACTCTGCAAAGGGAGTTCAGGGTCCGCACGAACGACGGGGTCGCGATGTCCCTGGGTGCCCCGCTGTTGGAGCTGGCGGCCCGGGAAGCGCCCGGCGTACGACTGCGACTGTTGCCCGAGGGCGATGAGGACCCGGCGGACCTGCGCACCCATGTCGACCTGGACGTGGGCGAGTTGCCGGAGCCGCTGCCGCACGACGTGCGCAGCGCCGTCCTGCGCGTTCACCGGTACGTGGCCGTCGCGCGCGCCGACGCCCCGTTCGCGCGGGGCCCGTTGACCGCCACCCGCTTCGCCGCGCTGCCCCACATCACGGTCACCCGGCGCGGCCGCACGCACAGCGTGGTGGACGAACGCCTGGCCGAACTCGGCCTGGAACGCGATGTCCTGGCCACCGCTCCCACCTATGGGGCAGCCTGTTTCTTCGCTCTGCGCACCGACGCGCTGGCCCTGGTCCCCTCGGAGGTCGCCACCGAGGCGTCCCAGGTGATGCCACTCGTGGTCCTGGAGATTCCGCTGGACCTGCCGGAGGTGGTATCGGCGCAGGCGTGGCACGTACGGCTGGACGCCGATCCGGCGCACCGGTGGCTCCGGAAGGCGCTCGCCCGCGTGGCGACCGGCGGGATCGACCCCGCCTCGGACGCGGGGTCCGCGACCGGCTGACCGTTGCGCGGCCGACGCCGGGCCCGGTCAGAGCACGTCGCCGTCCCGCCAGTCGAAGACCAGCGCGTACGCCGGGTCGAGCGGACCCAGGGCCGCGCCGGGGCGGACGAAGGTGGCGCCCTCCTCGCCGGGAAGGCGGACGGCTCCGTCCGGAGCGAGCACGCAGACATGGCCCGGCCAGAGCTGCCAGCCCCGGGCCGCGTACAGGGCGGCCCCGTCCTCGCTCGCGGAGAGCGCGCCGAGCCCGTAGGCACCCTCGACGATCCGTTCCAGTTCGGCCATCACCCGCCCGCCGAGCCCCGTACGGCGCACGTCCTCGCGCACGCCGACCGCCTCCACGTATCCGACCCGCAGCGAGCGGCCGCGGTGCAGGACGCGCCGCTGGATCACCGAGCCGTGCGCCGCGAGGCCCCGGTCGTCGCGGACCAGGACATGCAGGCCGCCGAGTCCGTGATCCCAGTCCTCGTCCCTGAAGTCCCCGTCGAAGGCGTCCTCCAACAGGGCGCGGGCGGCGCGGAGTTCGGCGGGGGCGAGGTCCGCCGTGTGGGCGGTCCGCAGTCGGGTGGCCATCCGGCAAGTATTCACACGGGGGGGGCAGGAATCCCATCCCCCTCACGTGACCGAACCGGAAGGCGACGCCCACCCCGCACAGATATCTAACTGCTCAAGGCCGCTTGACCGGTTATTGAACCTCGTGGTGAACTGATCTCACCACCAAAGAGGTTTTCAGGGGTTAGGGGATCCGATCATGAGCAGTCATCCGGTACACCGCAGCCACCCGGTCCACCACCGCACCACCACCGTGCGCGGCCACCGGATCGCCTACCGCGAGGCCGGCCCCGCGGACGCGCCCGTCCTGCTCCTCCTGCACGGCTTCCCGACCAGTTCGCACATGTTCCGGGACCTGCTGCCGCTGCTCGCCGACCGCTTCCACCTGGTCGCCCCCGACCACCTCGGCTTCGGCCGCTCGGACGCCCCGGCCGCCACCGACTTCCCGTACTCCTTCGACCGGCTGGCCGAGATCACCGAGGAGTTCACCGAGCGGCTCGGCCTCAAGGAGTACGCGCTCTACATCCAGGACTACGGCGCCCCGATCGGTCTGCGCCTGGCGCTCGCGCACCCCGAGCGGGTGACCGCGATCATCACGCAGAACGGCAACGCGTACGAGGAGGGGCTGGGCGCCGAGGCCTGGGCGCCGGTGCTGGCGCTGATCGCGGAGCGCACGCCCGGGACGGAGGCGCCGGTCCGGGCGATCAGCGCTCCGGACGGCATCCGGTGGCAGTACCTGACCGGCGTCCCGGACCCGACGCTGGTCAGCCCCGACGCCTACGAGCACGACACGGCCCTGATGGCCCGCCCAGGCCAGCCCGAGATCCAGCTCGACCTGATCTCCGACTACGGCTCCAACTTCGCGCTCTACCCGGCGTTCCAGGAGTACTTCCGCACCAGCCAGGTCCCGCTCCTGGCGGTCTGGGGCGGCCACGACGAGATCTTCGTCCCGGAGGGCGCCCTCGCCTTCCGCCGCGACCTCCCCGACGCGGAGATCCATCTGCTCCCCACGGGACACTTCGCCCTGGAGACGCACGCGGACCAGGCGGCCGCGCTGATCCGGGACTTCCTCGGCCGGCACGTATGAGGCGAGGGCGCGCGGTGAGGACAGGGCACCGTGCGGACATGGAACCGCCCCCGTCCACGGACGGGGGAGACCGTGGGCGGGGGCGGAGTCGGTGAGGGCTGTCAGCCCATGTGCGGGTAGCCGTAGTCGGTCGGCGGAACCAGCGTCTCCTTGATGGCGCGGGTCAGCGTCCAGCGCATCAGGTTCTGCGGGGCGCCGGCCTTGTCGTTGGTGCCGGAGGCACGGCCGCCGCCGAAGGGCTGCTGGCCGACGACGGCGCCGGTCGACTTGTCGTTGATGTAGAAGTTGCCCGCCGCGTAGCGGAGCTTCTCCATCGTGTACGCGGCCGCCGCGCGGTCGCCGGAGATGACAGCCCCGGTGAGCGCGTAGTCGGACGCCGACTCCATCTGGGTCAGCATCTCGTCGTACTTGTCGTCCTCGTAGACGTGCACGGCGAGGAAGGGACCGAAGTACTCGGTCGTGAAGACCTCGTTCTCCGGGTCCGAGCACTCGACGACGGTCGGGCGCACGAAGTAGCCGACGGAGTCGTCGTACGAGCCGCCCGCGACGATCGTGCAGGTCGGGTCGGCCTTCGCGCGGTCGATGGCCGCCTTGTTCTTGGCGAAGGACCGCTCGTCGATGACCGCGCCCATGAAGTTCGACAGGTCGGTGACGTCACCCATGGTCAGGTGGTCGACCTCGGCCGCGAACTCCTCCTTGAAACCGGAGTTCCAGATGGAGGCCGGGACGTAGGCGCGGGAGCTCGCCGAGCACTTCTGGCCCTGGTACTCGAAGGAACCGCGGGTCAGGGCGGTCTTGAGGATCGCGCGGTCCGCCGACGGGTGGGCAACCACGAAGTCCTTGCCGCCGGTCTCGCCGACCAGACGCGGGTAGGAGCGGTACTTCTCGATGTTGTTGCCGACCGTCTTCCACAGGTACTGGAAGGTCTTGGTCGAGCCGGTGAAGTGGATGCCGGCGAGGTCCCGGTGCTCCAGGGCGACCTTGGAGACCTCGATGCCGTCGCCGGTGACGAGGTTGATGACGCCCTTGGGCAGGCCCGCCTCCTCCAGGAGCCGCATCAGCAGCACGGCGGCGTGGGTCTGCGTCGGGGACGGCTTCCACACGACGACGTTGCCCATGAGCGCCGGAGCGGTGGGCAGGTTGCCGGCGATGGCCGTGAAGTTGAAGGGCGTGATCGCGTAGACGAAGCCCTCCAGCGGACGGTGGTCCATGCGGTTCCACACGCCCGGGGAGTTCGCCGGCGGCTGCTCGGCGAGGATCTGGCGGGCGTAGTGGACGTTGAAGCGCCAGAAGTCGACGAGCTCGCAGGGGGTGTCGATCTCGGCCTGCTGGGCGGTCTTCGACTGGCCGAGCATGGTGGAGGCGGCCAGCGTCTCGCGCCAGGGGCCGGCCAGCAGCTCGGCGGCGCGCAGGATGATCGCGGCGCGGTCGTCGAAGGCCATCGCGCGCCAGGCCGGAGCGGCGGCGAGGGCCGCGTCGACGGCGTCCTGGGCGTCCGCTTGCGTGGCGTTGGCGTAGGTGCCGATGCGCGCCTTGTGGTTGTGCGGCTGCACGACGTCGAACCGGTCGCCGCCGCCCATGCGCCGCTCGCCGCCGATGGTCATCGGCAGGTCGATCGGGTTCTCGGCCAGCTCCTTGAGCTTGGCCTCCAGGCGGACGCGCTCGGGCGAGCCGGGGGCGTAGCCGTGCACCGGCTCGTTGACGGGGGTGGGGACCTGGGTCACAGCGTCCATTTTTTCCGTAACTCCTTGAGTCGAGCGGGTGTTCGGTCTCAGCCCTTGGTGAGGATGGAACGAGCGCTGTGCCTGCCCGGGGGACGCCCCCCGGACCCCCGGCCGAAGCCGCGGCACAGCCAAGTGGAATCAGCCACGTGTGATCATGCTTCGCAGGAAGAACACGAGGTTGGCCGGCTTCTCGGCGAGGCGGCGCATGAAGTAGCCGTACCAGTCGGTGCCGTACGCGGTGTAGACGCGCATGCGGTGGCCCTCGGCGGCGAGCCGCACGTGCTCGTCGCTGCGGATGCCGTAGAGCATCTGGAACTCGTACTCGTCCAGTTTGCGCCCGGCCGTGCGAGCGAGCTCCTGGGCGATCGAGATGAGCCGCGGGTCGTGGGACCCGATCATCGGGTACCCCTCGCCCTCCATCAGGATCTTCAGGATGCGGACGTACGCCTTGTCGGTCTCGGCCTTCTGCTGGTACGCGACCTCGGCGGGCTCCTTGTAGGCGCCCTTCACCAGACGGACGCGGCTGCCGCTCTCGGCGAGGCGGCGGGCGTCGGCCTCGGTGCGGAACAGGTAGGCCTGGATGACACAGCCGGTCTGCGGGAAGTCCTTCCGCAGCTCCTCGTGGATGGCGAACATCGAGTCGAGGGTGGTGTGGTCCTCGGCGTCCAGCGTGACGGTGGTGCCGATGGCGGCGGCGGCCTCGACGACCGGGCGGACGTTGGCGAGGGCCAGCTCGTGACCGCCCTCCAGCGCCTGTCCGAACATCGACAGCTTGACCGACATCTCGGCCTTGGTGCCGAGGTCCAGCCGCTTCAGCCGCTCGATCAGCTCCAGGTACGCGTCACGGGCGGCGTACGACTGCTCGGGGGTCGTGATGTCCTCGCCGACGACGTCCATCGTGACTTCCAGGCCCTTGCCCGTGAGGTCCTTGATGATCGGGACGACCTGGTCGACGGTCTCACCGGGGATGAAGCGGTCGACGACCGGCTTGGTCACCGGGGCGGCCGAGATCAGACGGCGCATCTTGTCGCTGCGCGAGGCGGCGAGAATCACGGGACCCAGCACGGGGCACCTCCACAACGAAGTCAGCAGGAGGCCGATCCCGACGACTCGGGTGCGGCACGGAGAACCACCGTGAAACCTAGGGATCTCTCCGATCCTGGGCCATCGACAGCTGTCACGCATCCCTGCCCCGGATCTCAGACATTTGTATGAAGGGCTCTCGGAAATGCGCGAGAATGCCCGGGTGGGCGGTGAATACAGAGGCGACTACCAAGAGCTGGTCGACGAGATCTCGGCGCTCCTCGGCGTCCCCGCGACGCTGGAGAACCGCGATTTCGAGCTGATCGCCTTCGGGGCGTACGACAGCGAGGGCGATCTCGATCCCTCCGCCCTCGACCCCGTGCGCACCCGCTCGATCCTCACCCGCCGGTCCACCACGGCGGTCCGCACCTGGTTCGAGGGCTTCGGCATCACCCGCGCGACCGGACCCGTCCGTATCCCGCCGACCCCGGAGGCCGGGGTCAACCGGGGTCGGATCTGCCTCCCGGTCCGCCACCGGGGCATCGTCCTCGGCTATGTCTGGCTGCTCGACGACGACCCGGGCCTCACGGACGCCCAGCTGACCGGCGCGATGGAGGTGGCCTCCCGCATCGGCGCGCTGCTCGCGGACGAGGCCCAGGCCGGCGCGGATCTCACCCGCGAGCTGCGTGCCGTCCTGACCGCCGAGCGCGGCTGGCAGCGCGACATGGCGGTGGCCGAGCTGCGCACGGCGCTCGGCCCGCGCGGCGACGGCCTGCACACCGTGGTGTGCGTGGCGCCGTGGCCCTCCGCCGACCCGGACGACGCCCCGTCCGCCCGTACGGTGCCGGGGGCGACCGCGCTGTGCACCATCCCGTGGGGCACCACCGGCCAGAGCCTGGCCCTGCTGGTACGGCTGCGTTCGCCGGAGGTCCTGACCCCGGCACTCACCGCGGCCACCCGGTTCGTACGGGAGGCGGACGGCGGACGCCGCGAGGGCGGGTCCACCGGCTCCGGGCGTCCGGGATCGTCCACCGACGGAACACCGGCGGCCGCCTCCCCCGCCGGGACGGCGGCTGCCGGGATCGCCGGGGCACGGGTGGGGCTCGGCGAACTGGGGGCCGCCTGGCACGAGGCGGCGGCCGCCGCGCGGGCCGTGCTGGCGGAGCCCCGGCTCGGCCCGGTCGCCGAGTGGGGGGCCATCGGACCCTTCCGGCTCCTCACCGCGCTCCCCCGGGACGCGGCCCACGACCCCGTCGTACGGGCCCTGTTGGCCCCCGCACACCGTGAACTCGCCCGTACCGCCGAGGTTTTCCTCGACCGGGCGGGCCAGGCCGGTCGCACGGCGGCCGAGTTGGGCATCCACCGCCAGACGCTCTACTACCGCCTGTCCCGCGTGGAACAGCTCACCGGCCTCGACCTGGACGACGGCGAGGACCGGCTGCTGCTGCACATGGCGCTGAAGGGGGCGCGGCTGTGACGACCGCCGCCCCCGAGGGACGGCGGGCGCGTCAGGTCCTGGTGGCGGCCTCGATGATCTGCCGCAGGCCCTCCGTCAGTACGTCCCCGTCGGGGGCGGTCTTCGGGTCGAAGGTCCACTGCGCGATGAGGCCCGACATCAGGGTCATGTAGAAGCGGCCCAGCGTGTCCGCGGTCTCGTCGGACACCTCCTCCTCCGGCACGCCCATGAGGAGCGCGACCAGGCCCCGCCCGCCCTCCAGCTGGGCGCGGGCCAGATGGTCGCGCACCTCGGGCAGCTCGATGGTCATGACCTCCATGCTGAGCCGCCAGAGCGAGCCGGGCTCCCGCATGGTCTCGGCGATGTTCGACCACACCTCCCGGAACCGTTCCAGCGAGCCGGGCGCGCCTTCGATCCCGGCTCCCCCGTCCCCCTCGAAGGGCATCGCTTCCACCAGCGAGATGTACGCCTGCGCGAGGAGCGCGTCCTTCGACCCGTAGTGGTAGCCGATCGACGCGAGATTCGTCCCCGATTCCTTGACGATGTCGCGCGCCGTGGTGCGCGCGAAGCCCTTCTCCAGCAGGCAGCGCTTGGCGCCTTCGAGCAGATCCTCACGGTGTCCCATGCCGGCCAGCCTACCGCGATTCAGACAACCGTCCCATACGGACGTCAAAGACTGTCGTATAGGACGCTCGTCCTATACGAACGTACTAGACAAGTGTTTAAGACGTACGTACAGTCCCCGTCATGACGAACCCGACGAGCACGACCACCGCCTCCGGCGCCCTGGCCGGCCGCCGCGAATGGACCGCCCTCGGCGTCCTGATGCTTCCGCTGCTCCTGGTCTCGATGGACGTGTCGGTCCTCTACTTCGCGATCCCCTCGATCAGCGCCGACCTGGAGCCGAGCGGCACCCAGCAGCTGTGGATCTTCGACATCTACGCGTTCGTGCTCGCCGGCCTGCTGATGACGATGGGCTCGCTCGGCGACCGCATCGGGCGCCGCAGACTGCTCCTGTTCGGCGCCGCCGCGTTCGGTACCGCCTCGGTGCTGGCCGCCTACGCGAACAGCGCCGAGACGCTGATCGCGGCCCGCGCGGTCCTCGGCCTGGGCGGCGCGACCCTGATGCCGTCGACGATGGCGATCATCCGCACGATGTTCACGGACCCCGGGCAGCGCGCGAAGGCGATCGGCCTGTGGTCCGGCGTCATGACCGGCGGCATCGCCCTCGGTTCGGTGATGAGCGGTGTCCTCGTCACGTACTTCTGGTGGGGCTCGGTCTTCCTGGTCAACCTGCCCGCGATGGCACTGCTGCTGGTCCTCGGCCCGTTCCTGCTGCCCGAGTCCAGGAACCCGGAGCCCGGCCGCTTCGACCTGCTCAGCGTGCCGCTGTCGATGGCCGCCGTACTGCCGGTGATCTACGGCGTCAAGGAGATCCCCTCCGAGGGCTGGAAGACCCAGTACGTCGCCTCGGTCCTCGTCGGCCTGGTCTTCGCCGCCCTGTTCGTCCACCGTCAGCGCACCGCGAAGTCCCCGCTGGTCTCTCCCGCCCTGTTCCGCGGCCGCGGCTTCGCCCCCGCCGTCGCGCTCAACCTGATCGCCTCCTTCGGCATGCTGGGCTCCGCGTACTTCACCACCCAGTACCTCCAGTCGGTGCTCGGCAAGAGCTCCATGGAGGCCGCCCTGTGGGCCCTGCTCCCCACGGTCCTGGTCGGTGTGGCCGCGCCGGTCTCCGCGCAACTCGTGCGGAAGGGCGTCCACCGCGCCCATGTCGTCTCCGGCGGCTTCGTCATCGCCGCCTGCGGCTACGGCCTGCTGGCCTTCGCCGGCACCGGCTCCCTCTGGCTCGTCCTGGCCGGCGCGGGTGTCCTCGCGTCAGGAATGGTCATCGTGATGTCGCAGATGATGGACCTGGCCCTCGGCACCGCCCCCGTCGGCAACGCGGGCTCGGCCTCCTCCCTGCTGGAGACCGGGGCGGAGTTCGGCGGCGCCCTCGGCATGGCCGTCCTCGGCTCCATCGGCACGGCGGTCTACCGCCACGGCGTCCCGGCCGGCGCCCCGGCCGCGGCCCACGAGACGCTGGGCGGCGCGCTGGCCGTGGCCGGGCAGCTCCCGGGCGACACCGGCCAGGCGTTGGCCACCGCCGCACGGGACGCGTTCACCGACGGCATGCGGGCCGCGGCCGTCGCGGGCACGATCCTGCTGCTGGGCGCCGCGGCCCTCGCCACGGCGACCCTGCGCAAGGTGTCGGTGCGCGAGGCCGACGGAGCCCTTGGGGCCACGGCCGACCGGCCCCTTGAGGCAGCGCCGTCCGAGCAGGACAACGGCCTGACACCCGCCTGACACCCGCCCTCCGGGAGCGCGACGACCTGAACTCCCGTCCGCCGGGCGGGCCGGACCACTCCGGCCCGCCCGGCACCGGCATGGGCTCGGAGGGATCCCGGCACGGCGCTGCGGCCCATGAAGGAGGCCGACGTCGACCTGCGCTGCCCGAACGCGCTCGCCCGGCGCCCCCGCCCGGCATCCCCGCGCGCGTGGGGCCGCCGCGGCTCCCGGACCTGCCCGGTGACCGGCTCCGGGCCGGGAACGGGCCCGGAGCGGAGCGGAACCCCCGGGAGGCCCGGTGCCGGGGAGTTGTCGGTGGGGCGTGCCAGGATGGGTTTGTGGCACAGACATTCGGGGCGCCGTTCATCGGCCGGGGGGACGAACTCGCCCGGCTCACCGGCGTGCTGGAGCGCGCCAGGGGCGGTGACCCGCGCGCGGTCCTGGTGGCCGGGGACGCCGGCGTCGGCAAGACCCGCACGCTCACGGAGGCCGCGGCGCACGCGGCCGCCGCCGGGACGACGGTCCTGACCGGTCACTGCGTGGACCTCGGTGACGTGGGCCTGCCGTATCTCCCGTTCACCGAGATCCTCGGCGCGGCGGCGGCCGACGACCGCTTCGCCCCGGCCCTCGCGGCCCACCCGGCGGTGGACCGGCTGACCGGCTCCGGTTCGGGGACCGGCACCGCACCGGACCCCGGCGGCCGGCTCCAGCTCTTCGAAGGCATCGCCGGCCTGCTCGCCGACCTGGCCGACATCGCCCCGCTCCTGCTGATCCTCGAAGACCTCCACTGGGCGGACCAGTCCTCCCGCGACCTGCTCCGCTTCCTGCTCAGCCGGGGCGTGCTCCAGCGGCCCGCGCCCGGCGGCCCCGCCCGCCGCCTCGCGGTGTTCGCCTCGTACCGCGCGGACGACCTGCACCGCCGCCACCCGCTGCGCCCGCTGCTCGCCGAGCTGATCCGGCTGCCCGCCGTCGACCGGCTGGAGCTGCGGCCGATGGCCGACGCGGACGTGGCCCGGCTCGTGCGCGCGCAGCGCACCGGCCCGGTCTCCGACACCACGGTCCGCCGCATCGTCGAGCGCGCCGAGGGAAACGCCTTCTACGCCGAGGAGTTGCTCGCCGCGCTGCCCGGTGACGAGGACCCCGCCTCCTCCGCCATGCCCAGCGGACTGGCCGACGTCCTCCTCATCCGCATCGAGCAACTCTCCGACACCGCCCAGCAGGTGTTGCGCACAGCCGCCGTCGCGGGACGCCGCGTCGAGCACGACCTGCTGCGTGCCGCCGTACAACTGCCGGAGGACGAGCTGGAGTCGGCACTGCGCGAGGCCGTCGGCCACCAGCTCCTGGTGCCCGGGGACGACGCGACGTACTCGTTCCGGCACGCGCTCACCCGCGAGGCCGTGTACGCGGACCTGCTGCCCGGCGAACGGGTGCGACTGCACAGGCGGTTCGCCGGACTCCTGGCGGGGCCCGCCCGTTCGGCGCGGAACGCGGCGGAGCGCGCCCATCACTCGCGCGAGAGCCACGACCTGGCCGACGCGCTCACCGCCTCCCTCGAAGCCGCCGACCACGCCCAGCGCGTCGGCGCGCCCGCCGAGGAACTGCGCCAGCTGGAGGCCGCGCTCGAACTGTGGCCCGCGGTGGACGCCGCCGCCCGGCCCGAGGGCGGCGGCACGGTCGCCCTCACCCTGCGCGCCTCGGCGGCCGCCGCCCGCGCCGGTGAGACCCATCGCGCGGTCCATCTCACCCGCGACGCGCTCGCCCGGGCCGGTTCGGACGCCGACTCCGAACTCGCGGCCCGGGTGCGGTACACCCTCGCGGGCAACCTGATGCGGATCGACAGCCTGAAGGACGCGTTCACGTACAGCAGCGAGGCGCTCGCGATGATCCCCGCCGAGCCGCCCTCGTACACCTGGGTGTGGGCGGCGGCGACCCATGTCATGGCCGCCCGCTATGTGGGGCGCGACCAGGATGCCGAGCGGGTCGCCCGGCAGGCGCTGGCCACCGCCGAGCGGCTCCGACTGGCCGACGCCCAGGCCGACTTGACGATCTCCCTGGTCGGCATGGAAGCGGACAACCGGCGCACCCCGAAGGGCCGCGAACGGCTGCGTCACGCCCGTGAACTGGCCCACGGCGCCGGGAACTTCCCGGTGGAGATGCGGGCGCTGTTCAACCTCGCCATCGGGGCCTACGAATCCGGCGACCTGGACGAGTGCCTGACCTGGCTCGGCGACGGCGTGGACCGCGCCCGCCGCGCCGGTCTCCTCTCCTCGCCGTACGCGCTGGAGCTGCGTTACCTCCAGTCCCTGGTGCTCTACACCCTGGGCCGCTGGGACGAGTGCGTGCGAGCGGCCGCCGAGGACGCCGAACTGCTGCCGGTGGCGGGCGGGTTCGCGACGGGTCCCGCCCTGTACGTCGCCCTCGCCCGCGGCGAGCACGAGGCGGCCGTCAGCGGGGCCCGCGTGCTGCTCGACCGGCCGTTCGACTGGATGGCGACGCTCGTCGCGAGCATCGTACTGACCGACGCGGCCGCGCGGCGCGGCGACGCCGAGGAGTCCGTGCGGCGGCTGCGCACCGCGGCGAAGGCCCTCACGGACGTCTCCGGCGCCGACCTGCCTCCCGTCGTGGTGCGGCTCGCCGCGCTCGCGCTGTCGGCGGTCGCGGACGCGGCCGAGGAGTCACGCCGGTCCGGCGGCCCGGCGGGCGGCGACCGCTGGGCGGACACCGCGACCGAGCTGGTGGAGCTGGCCAGGAGCGCGGCGGCCCCGGGCGGAAAGGGCGCCGAGCAGGGGCCCGAGGGCCTGGCCTGGCTCGCCCGGGCCGAGGCGGAGTGGCTGCGCGCCCGCACCGGTCCGGACGTGGCGGCCTGGGAGCGGGCCGTGACGGCGTTCGGCTACGGCGATCCGTACGAGCTGGCCCGGAGCAGACGGCGGCTCGCGGAAGCGCTCCTCGCGGCCGGCCGCCGCGAGGAGGCCGCCGAACAGGCCCGCGCGGCCCATGACACCGCCCTGCGTCTCGGCGCGGCGCCGCTGAGCGAGGCCCTGGACGCGCTCGTCCGGCGGGGCGGCCTCGCCGAGTCCCCGGCAGCCGCGGAGCGGATCGCCGCGCTGACCGCCAGGGAGGGCGATGTGCTGCAGCTGCTCGGCCGGGGGCGCACCAACCGCCAGATCGGCGAGGAGCTGTTCATCAGCGGCAAGACGGCGAGCGTCCATGTCTCGAACATCCTCGCCAAGCTGGGCGCCGCGAGCCGCACCGAGGCCGTGGCCATCGCCTACCGCGAGGGCCTGATCGAGCCGGAGACGACACCGTCCGTATGAAGGCCCCGCAGCAGGACGCGCGAGGGCCGGGACACCCTCGGGTGTCCCGGCCCTGTGCTCAGGTGACGGAAGCGTCGCGAACGGACCTCAGACGAGGTTGACCGACCGCGCCGACGTCGCGCCGATCTCCTCGGAGAGCTCGGTGAGGACGCTCTGCGGCACCGTGTCGTCGACGGTGAGGACCGCGAGGGCCTCGCCACCGACGGCCGCGCGGGCGACCTGCATGCCGGCGATGTTGATGCCGGACTCGCCGAGGATGCGGCCGACGGTGCCGACGACACCGGGACGGTCCTCGTAGCTCAGCACGACCATGTGGTCGGCGAGCGCGAGGTCCACGTCGTACTCGCCGACGGCGACGATCTTCTGGAGGTGCTTCGGGCCGGCCAGCGTGCCGGAGACCGCGACCTCCTGGCCGTCGCTGAGCGTGCCGCGCACGGTGACGACGTTGCGGTGGTCGGGGGACTCCGAGCTCGTGGTCAGCCGGACCTCGACGCCGCGCTCCTGCGCGAACAGCGGGGCGTTGACGTACGACACGGTCTCGTCGACGACGTCCTCGAACACGCCCTTGAGCGCGGAGAGTTCGAGCACCTTGACGTCGTGCTGGGTGATCTCGCCGTACACCTCGACGTCGAGGCGGACCGCGACCTCGCCCGCGAGGGCGGTGAAGATGCGGCCGAGCTTCTCGGCGAGCGGCAGACCGGGCTTGACGTCCTCGGCGATGACGCCGCCCTGGACGTTGACCGCGTCCGGGACGAGTTCACCGGCGAGGGCGAGGCGCACCGAGCGGGCGACGGAGATACCGGCCTTCTCCTGGGCCTCGTCCGTGGAGGCGCCGAGGTGCGGGGTGCAGACGACCTCGTCGAGCTCGAACAGCGGGGAGTCCGTGCAGGGCTCCTTCGCGTACACGTCGAGGCCGGCGCCGGCGACGCGGCCCTCCTTGAGCGCCGAGTACAGCGCCTCCTCGTCGACGATCCCGCCGCGCGCGGCGTTGACGATGCGCACCGTCGGCTTGACCTTGTGCAGCGCCTCGTCACCGATGAGACCGAGGGTCTCGGGGGTCTTGGGCAGGTGCACGGTGATGAAGTCCGAGACCTCGAGCAGCTCGTCGAGGGTGAGGATCTTCACGCCCATCTGCGCGGCCCGCGCGGGCTGGATGTAGGGGTCGTAGGCGACGACCTTCATGCCGAACGCGGACATGCGCTGCGCGACGAGCGCGCCGATACGGCCGAGGCCGACGACACCGAGGGTCTTCTCGGCGAGTTCGACACCGGTGTACTTGCTGCGCTTCCACTCGCCGTTCTTCAGGGCCGTGTTGGCCTGCGGGATGTGGCGCGCGGTGGCGAGGAGGAGGCCGCAGGCCAGCTCGGCCGCGGTCACGATGTTCGAGGTGGGGGCGTTGACGACCATCACGCCGGCCTTGGTGGCGGCGGAGACGTCGACGTTGTCCAGACCGACGCCGGCTCGTGCGACGACCTTCAGCTTCTTGGCGGCGGCGACGGCCTCCGCGTCGACCTTGGTGGCCGAGCGGATCAGGATGGCGTCGACGTCGGCGATGGCCGGCAGCAGCTCGGCGCGGTCCGCGCCGTTCACATGCCGGATCTCGAAGTCCGGGCCCAGTGCGTCTACGGTCGCGGGCGACAGCTCTTCAGCGATGAGTACGACAGGTTTCGAGCTCACGTGAGTCCTCACAAGTCCCATGCGGACGGCCGTCCCGACGGCCGCAGGCGGTGGAGGGTTGTAGCGGCCCCGGGGTGTGCCTGTACTTCTGGACGGGGTCGCTTGAGCCGCGTGGAAGACGCACGACGCTGTGGGCCTGACGCGTTGGTGATGTGCAGCAGTGTAGTGGCGCCGAACACGTCGTCCTGCGCCTCCCCGGAAGGATCACCCGTCCGTGGCTGGACGGGATGTCCAACACCGTGTCGACGGGTGTTACCCGGGGTTCGACGAAGGGGCCGGAGCATGCCGCCCCGGCCCCCGTCGCGAGGCTTACGCCTCGTCGTCGTTGACCCACGACATGAGCTTGCGCAGCTCCTTGCCGGTGGTCTCCAGGAGGTGGTTCTCGTCCTGGGTCTTGTACTCGTTGT
Organism: Streptomyces sp. NPDC042002; assembly: GCF_055588305.1. Taxonomy (NCBI): domain Bacteria; kingdom Bacillati; phylum Actinomycetota; class Actinomycetes; order Kitasatosporales; family Streptomycetaceae; genus Streptomyces; species Streptomyces sp. NPDC042002. The sequence goes on from NZ_JBVJCT010000023.1 coordinate 16,505, forward strand.
ACTTCTTCAGGCCCGAGTGGTACTCGTCCATCCAGTTACGGGCGAAGGTGCCGTCCTGGATCTCGGCGAGGATCTGCTTCATCTCGGCCTTGGTGGCGTCCGTGATGATGCGCGGGCCGGTGATGTAGTCGCCCCACTCGGCGGTCTCGGAGACCGACCAGCGCATCTTCTCCAGGCCGCCCTCGTACATGAGGTCGACGATGAGCTTCAGCTCGTGCAGGCACTCGAAGTACGCGATCTCCGGCTGGTAGCCGGCCTCGGTCAGCGTCTCGAAACCGGCCTTCACCAGCGCGGCGGTGCCACCGCAGAGGACGGCCTGCTCACCGAACAGGTCGGTCTCGGTCTCCTCGGTGAAGGTCGTCTTGATGACGCCGGCGCGGGTGCCGCCGATGGCCTTGGCGTACGAGAGGGTGAGCGCGAAGGCGTTGCCGGTCGCGTCCTGCTCGACGGCCGCGATACAGGGAACGCCGCGGCCCTCCTCGTACTGGCGGCGGACGAGGTGACCCGGGCCCTTGGGGGCGACCATGCAGACGTCGATGCCGGCCGGGGGCTTGATGAAGTCGAAGCGGATGTTCAGGCCGTGGCCGAAGAACAGCGCGTCGCCGTCGTCGAGGTTGTCCTTGATGGACTCCTCGTAGACCTGGGCCTGGATCGGGTCCGGCACCAGGATCATGATGACGTCGGCCTCGGCCGCGGCCTCCGACGGCGTCACCACGCGCAGGCCCTGCTCCTCGGCCTTCGCCTTGGACTTGGAGCCCTCGTGCAGACCGACGCGGACGTCGACACCCGAGTCGCGCAGCGACAGCGCGTGGGCGTGGCCCTGGCTGCCGTAGCCGATGACCGCGACCTTGCGGCCCTGGATGATGGACAGGTCGGCGTCGTCGTCGTAGAACAGCTCGGCCACTGGGGTTCTCCTTGTTTTCCGGTATTTCCGGTGTTGCGTCCCACCGTACGGCGGGCGGGGGAAGTGAAGTTCTCTGGTCTCGGTATACGGGCGGACCGGGTGTGCGGCCCGCCCGTGCACCGGCGTTTTCCTGACTTAGGCCGACCGGTCCAGTGCGCGCAGCGACCGGTCGGTGATCGAACGCGCCCCGCGTCCGATCGCGATCGTGCCGGACTGGACCAGCTCCTTGATGCCGTACGGCTCCAGCATCTTGAGCATGGCCTCCAGCTTGTCGGCGCCGCCCGTGGCCTCGATGGTGACGGCCTCCGGGGAGACGTCGACGGTCTTGGCACGGAACAGCGACACGATCTCGACGATCTGGGAGCGCGTCTCGTTGTCGGCGCGCACCTTCACCAGAACGAGTTCCCGCTGAACGGCGGAACCGGGCTCCAGCTCCACGATCTTCAGGACGTTGACGAGCTTGTTGAGCTGCTTGGTGACCTGTTCGAGCGGAAGTGCCTCGATCACGTTCACCACGATGGTGATGCGGGAGATCTCGGGGTGCTCGGTGACACCGACCGCGAGCGAGTCGATGTTGAAGCCGCGCCGGGAGAACAGGGCGGTGATCCGGGCGAGGACACCGGGCTTGTTCTCGACGAGGACGGAGAGGGTGTGCTTGCTCATGGGTCTGACTCGGCTCTCTCTCAGTCGTCTTCGTTGTCGCCGAAGTCGGGGCGGACGTCCCGGGCGAACATGACCTCGTCGTTGGAGGTGCCGGCGGCGACCATCGGCCACACCATCGCGTCCTCGTGGACGATGAAGTCGACCACGACCGGCCGGTCGTTGATCGAGTTCGCCTCCTCGATCACCTTGTCGAGGTCGTCCGGGGACTCGCAGCGGATGGCGTGGCAGCCCATCGCCTCCGACAGCTTGACGAAGTCGGGGACGCGGGTGCCGGCGCTCGGCTGCTTGCCGTCCGCGTCCGGACCGCTGTGCAGCACGGTGTTGGAGTAGCGCTGGTTGTAGAAGAGGGTCTGCCACTGGCGGACCATCCCGAGGGCGCCGTTGTTGATGATGGCGACCTTGATCGGGATGTTGTTCAGGGAGCAGGTGGTGAGTTCCTGATTGGTCATCTGGAAGCAGCCGTCGCCGTCGACCGCCCAGACCGTGCGGTCCGGCCGGCCCGCCTTGGCACCCATCGCGGCCGGGACCGCGTAGCCCATCGTTCCGGCGCCGCCGGAGTTCAGCCAGGTCGAGGGCTGCTCGTACTGGATGTAGTGCGCGGCCCACATCTGGTGCTGGCCGACGCCCGCCGCGAAGATCGTGCCCTCCGGGGCGAGCTGTCCGATGCGCTCGATGACCTGCTGCGGCGACAGTGAGCCGTTGTCGGGCTGCTCGTAGCCGAGCGGGTAGGTCTCGCGCCAGCGGTTGAGATCCTTCCACCAGGCGGTGTAGTCGCCGGTGGTGCCCTCGCTGTGCTCCTTCTGCACCGCCTGGACCAGGTCGGCGATGACCTCGCGGGCGTCTCCGACGATCGGCACGTCGGCGGCGCGGTTCTTGCCGATCTCCGCCGGGTCGATGTCGGCGTGGACGATCTTGGCGAAGGGGGCGAAGCTGTCCAGCTTGCCGGTGACGCGGTCGTCGAAGCGGGCTCCGAGGGCGACGATCAGGTCGGCCTTCTGCAGCGCGGTGACGGCGGTGACCGAACCGTGCATGCCCGGCATTCCCACGTGCAGCGGGTGGCTGTCGGGGAATGCGCCGAGCGCCATCAGGGTGGTGGTGACGGGCGCTCCGGTGAGTTCCGCGAGGACCTTCAGCTCGGCGGTGGCGTTCGCCTTGAGGACGCCGCCGCCGACGTACAGCACGGGCCGCTTGGCCTGGATGAGCAGCTTGGCGGCCTCGCGGATCTGCTTGGCGTGCGGCTTGGTCACCGGGCGGTAGCCGGGGAGGTCCATGGCGGGCGGCCACTGGAAGGTGGTGCGCGCCTGGAGGGCGTCCTTGGCGATGTCGACGAGGACCGGTCCCGGCCGGCCGGTGGAGGCGATGTGGAAGGCCTCCGCGATCGTCCGCGGGATGTCCTCGGCCTTGGTGACCAGGAAGTTGTGCTTGGTGACCGGCATGGTGATGCCGACGATGTCCGCCTCCTGGAAGGCGTCCGTGCCGATCGCCTTGGACGCGACCTGCCCGGTGATCGCCACGAGCGGCACCGAGTCCATGTGCGCGTCGGCGATCGGCGTGACCAGGTTGGTCGCGCCGGGGCCGCTGGTCGCCATGCAGACGCCGACCTTGCCGGTGGCCTGCGCGTATCCGGTGGCCGCGTGGCCCGCGCCCTGCTCATGGCGCACGAGCACGTGCCGCACCCGGCGGGAGTCCATCAGCGGGTCGTAGGCCGGGAGGATCGCACCGCCGGGGATGCCGAATACGGTCTCGGCCCCGACCTCCTCGAGCGAGCGGATGAGGGACTGCGCACCCGTGACGTGCTCGGGGGCGGACTGGTGTCCTCCGGAACGGGGCCGCGGCTGCGGATGGTGGGCCCCGGTGGCCTGCTCGGTCATCGGCATTCTCTTCTCGATGCTGAGGGTTTTTGCGTCTTTTGTGCGGTGTACGACTGATGCCTGTGCAACAAAAAACCCCTCGTGCCGTGAGGCAAGCGAGGGGAGCGCGCCGGGTGCGGTCGCTGGGTGTCCCGGACCTTTCCGGTGATCACCTAGCTTCAGCCGACGCGCTTTCCAAGTACGAGAATTCGGGTGCGCATGGCATTGACCCTCCCCCCGGCACGCACCGACTGTCAAGTGGGTGGGACGGGAGTCTCATTATGTGAGCGGAGGGCCGTTCCACCCCCCAGAACAACGGGCACTCCACTCGTATACACCCCGGCGCCGCCGCCCGCGAACACCGGCTCGGCCGGTCCGTTGGGCACCGGATAGTGGCCGGAGGAGAGCGCTCTGCGCAGCCGGTACTCGTCCAGCGGACCGGAGAACGCCATGCCCTGTCCATGGGTGCAGCCCATCGCGCGCAGGGCGACGACCTGTTCCGGAAGATCCACCCCGTCGGCCACGGACTGGAGCCCCAGATCGGTGGCGATCCGCAGCAGCCCACTGGTGATCTTGTGCAGCCGGGCGGACTCGACGACTCCCTCGACCAGACTCCTGTCGAGTCGCAGTACGTCGACGGGGAGCCGCCTCAGCGCCGTGATCGCCGCGTAGCCGCTGCCGAAGCCGTCCAGGGCGATCCGCACGCCAAGACGCCTGAGCGCGTTCAGCCGGCGCTCCAGCTCGTCCAGGGGGACCCGGGGATCGGTGTCGGACAGCTCGACGATCAGTCCGCCCGAGGCGAGCCCGTGCCGGGTGAGCAGGGACTCCACGGACCCCAGCGGCATCGAGCGGTCCAGCAGGCGCTTGGCGGTCATCCGGACCGCGACCGGCACCGCGACGCCCGCGGCGGTGCGCTCGGCGGCCTGCTCGACGGCCTCGTCGAGCATCCAGCGGCCGAGTTCGGCGGTCCTTTCGCTGTCCTCGGCGACCCGCAGGAACTCGGCGGGCGTGAAAAGCACCCCTTGGGAGGAACGCCAGCGCGCCTGTGCGGTGACCGACGCGATCCGGCCGTTCTCCAGCGACACCACGGGCTGGTGCAGCAGGGCGAACTCGCCGTCCTGGAGTGCGGAGCGCAGCCGGGTCGCCAGCTCCGCCTTGCGGACCACGTCCTGCTGCATCTGGGGCGCGTACAGCTCGACGCGGCCCTTTCCGGCCGCCTTCGCGCGGTACATCGCGAGGTCGGCGTTGCGCAGCAGCTCCCCGGCGCCCAGGCCGGGTTCGGCGAAGCCGACGCCGATGGACGCGGCGACCCGGACATCGTTGCCGTCGATACGGTAGGGCTGGGAGAGCCTGATCCGCAGACGGTCGGCGAGCTCCAGTATCTGCTGCTCACGGGCGGTGCGGTCGCGGCCTCCGTCACCGACGATGAGGGCCGCGAACTCGTCTCCGCCCAGCCGCGCGGCGGTGTCGCCGTGCCGGACGGAGTCCTGGAGTCTGCGGGCGGCCTGGACGAGCAGCTCGTCGCCGGCCTGGTGTCCGATCGTGTCGTTGACGGCCTTGAAGCCGTCGAGGTCGATGAAGAGGACGGCGGTGCCCCGGTCGGAGGACCGGCGCCCGGACAGGGCCTGCTGGACGCGCCGGGTGAACAGCGCGCGGTTGGGCAGGTCGGTGAGCGGGTCGTGCTCGGCGTTGTGCTGCAACTGCGCCTGGAGCCGCACGCGTTCGGTCACGTCACGGCTGTTGAAGATGAGGCCGCCGTGGTGCCGGTTGACGGTGGACTCCACGTTGAGCCAGCCGCCGTCGCCGGACCGGAACCGGCACTCGATACGGGTGGTGGGCTCCTCGGCATGGCTGGCCGCGAGGAAGCGCCGCACTTCGTGGACCACGCAGCCGAGGTCCTCGGGGTGGATGAGGGAGGCGAGCTCGGAGCCGACGAGTTCCTCGGCGTCGCGGCCGTAGACACCGGCGGCGGCCGGGCTGACGTATCTCAGGATGCCGTTCGGTGCGGCGATCATGATGACGTCGCTGGAGCCCTGCACCAGGGAGCGGAAGTGGTTCTCCTTCTGGGCCAGCTCCTGGGTGAGAGTGATGTTGTCGAGCAGCATGATGCCCTGGCGCACCACGAGCGCGAGCACGACGAGGCCGGCGGTGACGAGCACCACGCGGTCCACACTGCGTCCGTTCAGGATGTTGTAGAGGATCCCCAGCGTGCAGACGGCGGCGGCCAGATAGGGCGTCAGCGCGGCCAGCGATCCGGTGATCGGACGCGTCGCCGGGTAGCGGCCCTGTCCCGGGCCCTCGGGGTTCGGGTGCGCGGGTCCGCCCTGCTGCCGCTCGTACGGATGGTCCGGCTCCCCGTGCCGCCCCCGGTGTTCGCGGGACCCGGGGCCCTCCTGCGAGGCCGTCGGTGATCCGTACGGCGGGCGGGTCCCCTGGGATCCGCTCGGAGCGTGGCTTCCCGGGGGCCCGTGCTGGCCTTCCCTGCGCTGTCCCGGGATGCGCTCGTGCACCACGCGCGCGTGGTCCTCGGAGCCCCGTTCGTCCGGGCCGCGCCGGTCGGTCGGACCGCGCCGGCCCGGTCCGTGCTCGTCGGTGTCGTGCTCGTCGGCGTCGTTCCCGTGCCGGGTGACGACCCAGGGGGCGTACGCGAGGAGCAGTGAACCGGCGAACCAGCCCGCGTCGAGGAGCTGGCCCGAGTGGTAGCTGTTGTGCAGGAGGGGCGAGGTGAACAGGGCGTCGCACATCACGGTCAGCGCGAGCGCGCCGATCGCCGTGTTCACCGCCGACCTGTTCACCGACGAGCGCCTGAAGTGCAGCGCGAGAACCATGCTGACCAGCGCGATGTCCAGCAGCGGGTAGGCGAGCGACAGCGCGGTGTGCGCGACGCTCGGCCCGTCGAACTTCGCGGCCTGCGCGAGCGCCAGACTCCAGGACAGGGTGAGCAGTGATCCGCCGATCAGCCAGGCGTCCAGCGCGAGGCACACCCAGCCCGCCTTGGTGACGGGACGCTTGGCGAGCACCAGCAGTCCGACGATGGCGGGCGGCGCGAAGCAGAGGAAGAAGAGATCGGCGTAGCTCGGGGTGGGAACGGGGCGGTCGAGGACGACCTCGTACCACCCCCAGACCAGGTTCCCGAGCGAGGCCATCGCCGAGGAGAGCGCGAACAGCAGCCACGCGGGTCGAAAGCGGCTGCGGCGGCTGCGGGCGTAGAGGAAGCAGGAGACCGCCGCGGTGCCCGCCGCGACGCTCAGCCCGAAGTCGCCCATGACCAGCGCGAGACTCGTGGAGCCCCAGCCGAGCGCGGAACCGACGGCGTATCCCGCGCACACCAGGGCCAGCACGAGTTGCGAGAACAGGCCCGTCCCGCCGTCGAAGACCGTCCGACGGGTCAGCAGCGCTCCTGGGGAGCTCACCGGGCCCACCCGGTCCGTGCCCCGGGGTCCACCTGGCCCCGGTGCGCCGGGTGCGCATGCCTCCGGCGGCCTCCGTGCCTGCGGTGGTGATGGCCGCCGTGACCGCGGCTGTGCGTGGCCGCGCGCCAGGGTCGTCGGCGGCGGCCCCGCCGCGTCGGATCGTTGGTCCATAGGCCGTGCATCGCCCGTCGCCCCCCTCGCAGTCTCATGTCCGTCCCCGGCGCCGAACGGTGCGCGGCGCCGCCCCTGTCGGGACGATACACCAGTCTCGTCACTCAGGGACATAGTTCCTCTACGCTCCGTAACGACCAGGGACTATGCCGGCACTGCCCGCGTTCGGGGAACTGCGGAGGGTGCCCGAAGCGGACGGCGAGCGAACGGGGAGTTGCTCAGGTACCGGTCGTAAGGACCACGTTGCGCAGCGGCTCCCGGTTCACGAAGCGGGTCAGCTGATCCGCCAGCAGCCGCTTGGCGCGCGGCCAGAACGCCGAGGTGGGGCCGCCGACATGGGGGCTGATGAGAACGCCGGGCGCATGCCACAACGGGTGCCCCGGCGGCAGCGGTTCGGGTTCGGTGACGTCGAGGGCCGCGGTGATGCGCCCGCTCTCCAGCTCGGTGACCAGCGCCGAGGTGTCGACGACGGGGCCGCGGGCCATGTTCACCAGGAGCGCGCCGTCCTTCATCCGGGACAGGAAGTCGGCGTTCACCAGGCCGCGGGTGGCGTCCGTGAGGGGCGTGGACAGCACGACGATGTCGAATTCGGGGAGCAGGGAGGGCAGTTCGGCGAGGGGGCGCACGGGACCGCGCGCCGTGGCACGGGCGGAGCGTGCGACGCGCGCGACCCGCGCGAGCTCGAACGGCGTGAGCCTGTCCTCGATGGCGGCACCGATCGACCCGTACCCCACGATGAGGACGGACTTGTCGGCCAGCGAGGGACGGAAGCCCGAGCGCCACTCCTGTTTGTCCTGGCCCCGCACGAAGTCGGGGATGCCGCGCAGCGAGGCGAGGATCAGGGTGAGGGTGAGCTCCGCCGTGCTCGCCTCGTGCACCCCGCGGGCGTTGCACAACACCACGCCGGGAGGAAGGGACTTGAGGTTCGGCAGGACGTGGTCGACTCCGGCGGAGAGTGTCTGCACGACCCGGACCGACGTCATTTCGGACATCGGCCGCCGCGAGACGGCGGGCGGCTTCATGTAGGGCACGACGTAGAACGCGCAGTCGGCCGGATCCGCGGGAAACTCCTGGCCGCCGTCCCAGAAGCGGTAGTCGGGGCCCTCGGGGAGTCCGTCGATCTCGTCGGCGCGAAAGGGAAGCCAGACATCGGAAGTCATGGTCAGGAGGTTATGCCAGGCGCCCATGCGCGAAGAGGTTAGGTTGGGGGGCCAATTGAGGGAGGATCACGGCCAGGTGGAGCGCAGAACGATCGGGGCCGCGGCGCTCGACGTGGGGGCGGTAGGGCTCGGATGCATGCCGATGAGCTGGGCCTACACCGGGTCGCGACAGCGCGGCGAGGAGTCACTGCGCGCGGTGAACGCGGCGCTCGACCGGGGTTCGACGCTGCTCGACACGGCCGACATGTACGGCCCCTTCACCAATGAACTGCTCGTCGGGCGGGTGCTCAGGGAGCGGCGCTCCGAGGCCTTCGTGTCGACCAAGGTCGGTCTGCTGGTGGGCGATCAGCACCTCGTGGCCAACGGCCGCCCCGGCTACGTGAAGCGGGCGTGCGACGCGTCGCTGCGCCGGCTCCAGACGGACGTGATCGATCTCTATCAGCTGCACCGCGCGGACCCGGAAGTGCCGGTCGAGGAGACCTGGGGCGCGATGGCCGAGCTCGTCTCGGCCGGAAAGGTGCGCTCGCTCGGGCTGTGCGCGGTGGGTGCCAGGTCCGCCCGCCGGGCGGGGGCGCGGCTGCACGACGGAACGATCCGGCAGCTGGAGCGGGTGCAGCAGGTCTTCCCGGTGAGTGCCGTGCAGGCCGAGCTGTCGGTGTGGTCGACGGAGGCGCTGGACGCGCTGCTGCCGTGGTGTGCGGCGCGCGGGGTCGGGTTCCTCGCCGCGATGCCGCTCGGCAACGGCTTCCTGACCGGCACGCTGACGCCCGGCGAGGGCTTCGAGCCGGACGACCTGCGGGCCCGCCATCCCCGCTTCACCGCGGAGATGATGGCCGCGAACCAGCCCGTCGTCGTCGGCCTGAGGCGCGTCGCGCGACGGCACGGGGGCGGCGGCCCTCCCGTCACGCCCGCCCAGGTGGCGCTGGCGTGGGTCCTGGCGCAGGGGCCGCAGGTGGTCCCGGTGCCTGGGGCCAAGCGGGAGCGCTGGGTCACCGAGAACGCGGGGGCGGCCGGGCTGCGGCTGACGGCGGAGGATCTCGCCGAGGTGGCGGGGCTGCCGGGGGCGCTGGGATCCTGGGACTGAGCGGCGCTTCCGTATCCCCGGGCGGATTGCCCGTCCGTGATCGGGAACCCGTGGAACGCGAGCGGTGTATGAACAGGAGGACCGCCGCGTCGAAGGGACCCTGATGGTGCAAGTTCGAGCAGTGACAGTCGTGTTGGCCACGACCGCGCTTCTGGTGACGGCCGGCTGTTCCTCCGGCGGCGGAGGGGGCCCGGCCGGTCCGAGCACGCTTCCGGGCATCGGGAGTACGGCGCCGACGTCGTCGTCCGCACGGAGCGCCACCCCCGAGGAGACACCGCCCGCGAAGGGCTCGGTGAAGGTCCTGCGCACCGTCACCGAGGATCTCGACACTCCCTGGGGCCTCGCGCCACTGCCCGGGGGCGGTCTGCTGGTGTCCTCGCGGGACAAGGGGACGATCACCCGGATCGACGAGAAGACCGGCAAGAAGACACTGCTGGGCGAGGTGCCCGGAGTGGCCCCGGCCGGCGAGGGCGGCCTCCTGGGGATCGCGCTCTCCCCCGACTACGCCTCCGACCACATGATCTACGCCTACCTGACCACGGCCTCGGACAACCGCATCGTGCGCATGCTGTACGACGAGAAGAAGCCGTCCGACGAGCAGCTGGGCGCACCGGACACGATCTTCAAGGGCATCCCCAAGGGCGTGATCCACAACGGCGGCCGGATCGCGTTCGGTCCGGACAGGATGCTGTACGCGGGCACGGGCGAGACCGGTGACCGGGGCCTGGCCCAGGACAAGAAGTCGCTCGGCGGGAAGATCCTGCGCATGACGCCGGAGGGCGAGCCCGCGCCGGGCAATCCGTTCCCCGACTCGGTCGTGTACTCGTACGGGCACCGCAATGTGCAGGGCCTCGCCTGGGACGACAAACAGCGGCTGTGGGCCTCGGAGTTCGGCCAGGACACCTGGGACGAGCTGAACCAGATCAAGCCGGGCGACAACGACGGCTGGCCGGTGGTCGAAGGCATCGGCGACAACAGCGAGTACCAGAACCCGGTCGTCCAGTGGCACACCGACGAGGCCTCCCCGAGCGGGATCGCCTACGCCGGGGGGTCCATATGGATGGCGGCTCTGAAGGGCCAGCGCCTGTGGCGCATCCCGTTGAACGGCACCAAGGCGTCCGCGGCACCCGAGGCCTTCCTGAAGGGCACGTACGGCCGCCTCCGCACGGTGGTCTCCGCGGGCGGCGACAGACTCTGGCTGACCACGAGCGAGACCGACGGCCGCGGCACCCCCGTGAAGGGCGACGACCGGATCCTGGAGCTGCGGGTGAGGTAGGCCGGGAAGGGAGGGCTACGGGGCCGGGCCCGCGTGGACTCGTAGTCCTCAGCCCACCGCTCGGGCGGCCGGGGTCTCCGGCGGGAACAGCCGCAGCCTGTGGGCCAGTGCCGCGGCCTCTCCCCGTCCCGAGACGTCCAGCTTGGCCAGAATGTTCGAGACGTGGACGCTGGCCGTCTTCGGGGAGATGAAGAGTTCCTCGGCGATCTGGCGGTTGCTGCGACCGACGGCGACAAGGCGCAGGACGTCGCACTCGCGGCTGGTGAGGCCGAGTGCGGCCGCGGGGTCGGCGGGAGCGGTCCGGGACCGTTCGGGGGCGTGCTCCAGGGTGAGGCGGGCGCGCTGGGCGAGCAGGGCGACGGCGTCGGCGAGCGGGCGGGCGCCGAGGTGGTCGGCGGCGGCACGGGCCAGCCTGAGGAGTTCCGTGGCCCGGGCGCGCTCGTCGTCGTCCGCCCCGGTGAGCAGGGCCTCGGCGAGGCGGAGGCGGACGCGGGCGAGGTCGTAGGGGCGCTCCAGGGGTTCGAGGGCCTCGACCACCCCGGACCACTGGTCCGGGGTGCTCACGCCGTCGGCCCGCTGGAGTTCGGCGCGGACCCATTCGGCGTGGGCGAGCCAGACGGGCGCTCCGGTGGCCAGGGTTCTCGCGGCCGTGCGGATGCGTTCCAGGGTCGGGGCGCGGCCGGGTTCGGCGACGGGCAGACCGCGGGCGTCGGCCTCCGCGCCGATGGCGGCCAGCAGCAGCGGCCAGGCGTAGCGCTGGGTGCCGGGCGGGAAGCCCGCGTCCAGGGCCTGCTCCAGGGTGACGCGGGCGTCGAGGAAGCGGCCCTCGCCTGCGGCGATGCCGATGCTGGTGCACAGCAGCGGCAGGGAGTGCTGGGGCATCGGGTCGTAGGTGCCGAAGTGGCCGCGAGCGGCGGCCAGTTGACGTCCCGCCTCGATGAGGTCACCGCGGGCCAGGGCGACGGGCGCGAGGCGGGACGCGCCCACGCCGGAGGCCTTGCCGCCGAGTCCGATGGCCAGGGCGTTGCGCGCGGCTTCGGCGGCCTCGTCCCAGCGGCCGAGCGCGTACAGGGATTCGGAGAGGTTGCCCCAGACCCAGGCCTGGGTGTCCAACAGGCCGTTCCCGCAGGCGAGCTCGATGCCCTCGCCCAGGATCGCGACGGCCTCGCGGGAGCGGCCGACCGATTCCAGGTGGGAGGGCAGGTTGATGTGCAGCCGGCCCACGACGTAGGCGGCGCCCTGCCGGTTCGCCCGCTCCCTGACGCGGTACATCTCCGCGAGTCCGGCCTCGACCTGCCCCGCGTCGACCATCAGGCCGCCGAGGGTGAGCCGGGCGTTCAGCTCCGTGTCCTGGGCACCCACCATGTGCGCGTACTCCACGGCGCGTTCGGCCGCGGAGAGGGCGCCGTGGCCCGGCTGGTGGACCATGCACCAGGCGGCGACCATGGACAGGACCTCGGCGTGCACCTCGGAGGGCGGGAGGCCGCGCACCAGGTCCTGGGCGGTGGCGAGTTCCTTCCAGCCGTCGCCGCGGACCTGTGCCTGGACGAGCCGGGAGCGCTGGATCCAGAACCACGCGGCGCGCAGCGGGTCGCCCTCGTCCTCCAGGAGGCGCAGCGCCCTCTTGGTCGTCTTCAGGGCGCGCTCCCGCTCCCCGCACAGCCGTCCGGCGACGGCGGCCTCGGCCATCAGGTCGAGGTAGCGCAGGGGTGTGGTCGCGGAGTCGCAGCCGCCGGGGGTCCCCCCACGCCCTTCGGGCAGCGGGCGCGGATAGGCCTCCACGTAGTCGATGGGGCGCAGTTCGGCCCGTACGGCGTCGGGGACCGCCTCCCACAGCTCCATCGCCCGCTCCAGGAGCCGCAGTTGCTCGGCGTGGGCGTGCCGGCGGCGGGCTTCGACCGAGGCGTCGAGGACGGCGGGCAGGGCCTTGGCGGCGTCGTGGGCGTGGTACCAGTAGCTGGCCAGGCGGGTGACGCGCTCATCGGCCGGTACGAGTGCCGGGTCGGCCTCCAGGGCCTCGGCGTAGCGGCGGTTGAAACGGGAACGCTCGCCGGGCAGCAGGTCGTCGCTGACGGCCTCGCGGACCAGCGAGTGGCGGAAGCGGTAGCCCTCGCCGCCCGGCGCCGCGATCAGGATGTTGGCGCCGACACCGGCGCGCAGGGCCTCGATGAGGTCGTCCTCGGCGAGCTGTGCCACGGCGGCGAGCAGCGGGTACTCGACGGTGCTGCCGCCCTCGGCGACGATCCGGGCGACCCGCTGGGCGCTCTCCGGCAGTCCTTCGACGCGGACGAGGAGCAGGTCGCGCAGGGTGTCCGTGAGCCCCGTACGACAGCCCTCGTTGGCGGCGACGGCGAGTTCCTCGACGAAGAACGCGTTGCCGTCGGAGCGGGCGAAGATCTCGTCGGCCTGGGCGGTGTCGGGTTCCCGGGCGAGGATTCCGGCGATCTGGCGGCCGACCTCGGCCCGGCTGAAGCGGGCCAGCTCGACGCGGCGGACCGTGCGGAGGCGGTCGAGCTCGGCGAGCAGGGGGCGCAGCGGGTGGCGGCGGTGGATGTCGTCGGCGCGGTAGGTGGCGATCACGACGAGGCGGCCGCTGCGCAGCGTGCGGAAGAGGTAGGCGAGCAGATGGCGGGTGGAGGCGTCGGCCCAGTGCAGGTCTTCGAGGACGACGACGACCGTGCGGTCCGCGGCGACCCGCTCCAGGAGCCGGGCGGTGAGCTCGAAGAGGCGGGCCATGCCGTCCTCCTCGTACTGCCGTCCCCTGGTCGTCTGCGCGAGTTCGGGGAGCAGGCGGGCGAGTTCCTCCTCCTGTCCGGCGGCCGCTGCGGCGAGCTCGTCGGGCAGGGTGCGGCGCAGGGCGCGCAGGGCGGTGGAGAACGGTGCGAACGGGAGGCCGTCGGCGCCGATCTCGACGCAGCCGCCGCAGGCGACCACGGCACCCTCGCAGGCGGCGATGGTGGCGAACTCCTCCAGGAAACGGGTCTTGCCGACGCCGGCCTCGCCGCCGAGCAGCAACGCCTGCGGCTCGCCCGCGGCGGCGCGGGCGAGCGCGTCGTTCAACACCCCCAGTTCGTCGGCGCGTCCGACGAACACCGGGCTGACGGACCTGGTCTCCACGGGCCCGAGCATGGCACAGGGGTCCGACAGGACGGCAGCGGTTATCGGGACGGCGAGCAGCGCCCCGCCCGGCGGCCGGCCGTCCCCCGGCGGTGGACGGCGGGCCGCCGGGCGGCCGCCTTCCCGCACACCCTGTGGACGGCCGGGTGCCCCGGGTCTGTCCGCGGGCGCCCCGGCGCTCATACCGTGCGGACGAACCGGTGCCGGCGGGGACGGTCACTATGGGAGCGCTCCTCCGTGTCGCCCTGTGCGGGCCGGTGGGCGGCCGCGCGGCGGGCGGCCCGGCGGCCGCTCACGGCCTCCTTGGCGAGCCGGTAGGTCTGGGCCCTGCGGATCAGTTCCGCGGACCGGATCTGCTGGAGCTCGTACTCGAACATCTCGTACCCCTGGTGAAGAGTCGGTTTCGGCCTCGCTTGTCAGCGATGCCTCAACCTTCGTCTCCCAGGGGGGTCCGCCACATCGGGAGAGTTCCGCATCTTGGGAACGCGAAGGGCCTTAGGGCGGCGGCCGGTTTCCCGCGCCGGCCCTAAGGCCCCTCAGAGTTGTCGGGACTCAGCTGGTGGAGGGCAGTCCGAGGAGGATGTCGGAGTACTTGGCGACCGCGAGCACCAGTCCGACGACGCCGAGCGAGACGCCCGCCCAGGCGACGGACTTGATCCAGGCGGCCTGCGGCTTGCCGGGGGCGCCGAACGCGGGCCTGACCAGCACGACGACGCCGACGATCAGGGCGGCCAGCGCGAAGAGGCCGCCGATCAGCGCGGTGGTCGCCCAGGCATCGCCGTAGACCTCCTTGACCTGCGTGGCGACGCTCGCGGTCGACGAGGTCCCGAGCTGGCCGATCAGGGTCTCGCGGGCGGCGGCCACGGTCGCGACCCAGCTGCCGGTCAGCGAGACCACGCCGAGTCCGGCGGACACCACGGCGGCGGCACCCTGGCCGACACCGGCGTCCTGTCCCGCGTCGGCGGAGTCGTCACCGACCACGAGGTCCTCGTCCGTCTCGTCGGCCTCGTCCTGCTCCTCGGCCTCGGCCTCGGTCCCGTTGGCCTCGGCCACCTCGGCCACCTCGGTCTGGTCCGTCTTGGTGACGTCCACCGTCTGCTCGTCGCGCTTCGCCTCGGTGCCGGTCTCGGCCCCGGCCTCGTCAACTGTCTTGGTTCCCATGAAGCGCACCGTACGGACGCTGTATGAGAAGTTCCTTAACGGTCTCGGTGAGCGGCGTCCGCGCGTGCGGCACGCCATTCGGGCGCGAGCACGGACCACACCTCGAGGTCGTGCCGGACCCCGCGATGGGGGCGCTTCTCCCGGAGCACGCCGTCCCGGCTCATGCCGAGCCGCCGGGCCACGTTCAGGCTCGGATCGTTGCCCGCCGCGGCGACCCACTCCACACGGTGGATGCCGCGCTCCTCGACCGCCCAGTCGACGAGGATCCGCATCGCCCGGGTGACCAGACCGCGCCCGGAGGCGGCGGGTTCCAGCCAGCAGCCGACCTCGCAGTTGCCCTGTTCCGCGTCGAAGTTCAGGAAGAGGACCCCGCCCACGAGCTTCCCCTCCAGCCACAGGCCGTGCAGGGAACCGGTACCGGCGGCGCGCTTGTCGGCGTACCTCTGGAGCTCCGCCCGCGCGGACGGCACGTCCGTGGACTGGGACCCGAAGGGGATGAACCGCCCGATGAACTCGCGTCCCCGGTCCAGGTGCTCGAGGAACTCCTCGGCGTGCCACGGCTCCAGGGGCCGCAGTTCCGCTCCGTCGTCACCCAGGGATATCGCGTACATCCCGCGACCGCTCCTTCGTCAGTGCGTCCGTCGCCTCGGCGTCCGCCACCGCGCGGCCCAGTACGTCCGCCGCCTCGGCGTCCGTGGCCTCGGCCAGCCTCTCATGCGCGGCACGGCACTCGGGCGGCTCGATGCTGATCCGCGGCAGCCGCCCGTCGAGCCAGCGGGGCAGCCACCAGTTGGCGTCGCCGAGCAGGTGCATGAGGGCGGGGACGAGGAGCGTGCGCAGGATGAAGGCGTCCAGGGCGACGGCGGCGGCGAGGGCGATGCCGAACATCGCGATGACGCGGTCGCCGCTGAGCACGAAGGCGAGGAAGACCGAGATCATGATGACCGCGGCGGAGTTGATCACCCGGCTGGTCTCGGCGAGGCCGACCCGGACGGCGCGCCGGTTGTCACCGGTCTCCAGCCACTCCTCGTACATCCGGCTGACCAGGAAGACCTGGTAGTCCATGGAGAGCCCGAAGAGCACCGACACCATGATCACGGGCAGGAACGGCTCGATGGGACCGGCGGCGCCGAGGCCGAGCAGTTCGCTCCCCCAGCCCCACTGGAAGATCGTGACGACGACTCCGAAGGCGGCGGCGACGGCGGCGATGTTCATCACCGCGGCCTTGAGGGGAATGCCGATCGAACGGAACGCGAGCAGGAGCAGGACACAGCCGAGGCTGATCACGACGCCGACGAAGAGCGGGAGCTTGCCGACGATGACGTCCGCGAAGTCGTCGTAGCTGGCCGTCACACCGCCGACCTGCACATCGAGGGCGGTGCCGGACTCGGCGCGCGGCAGGACGTCGGTGCGCAGCCGGTCGACGAGGTCGCTGGTCTTCTGGGACTGCGGCGCGGAGGTCGGGACGACGGTGAGGAAGGCGGTGTCACCGGCGCTGTCGTACGTCACCGGGGTCGCCGAGGCGACACCCTGGGTGGCTCGCAGCGTGGCGTCCAGGTTGTCCAGGGCGAGCCTGTCCTCGGCGCCGCCGACCTTGGTGACGAGGGTCAGGGGCCCGTTCACACCGGGGCCGAAGCCGTGCCCGATGAGGTCGTACGCCTGCCGGGTGGTCGTCGTCCGCGGGTCGTTGCCCTGGTCGGAGGTGCCCAGGTGGAGGGAGAACGTGGGGAGGGCGAGCAGGGCCATCACGACGACGGCCACGGCACCGAGCAGCTTGGGGTGGCGCTCCACGAAGGCCGACCAGCGGGCGGCGAACCCGGTGGCCATTTCCGGCTCGGGCCCGTGCTCCTCCAGTCGCCGTCGCTCACGGCGGCTGAGCGCGCGCGGGCCGATGAGGGAGAGCAGCGCGGGCAGCAGGGTCACGGAGGCCGCGACGGTGAGGACGACGGTCAGGGAGGCGGCGATCGCGACGCCGTTGAGGAAGCTGAGCCTCAGGATGAGCATGCCGAGCAGCGCGATGCAGACGGTGGCGCCGGCGAAGACGACCGCGCGTCCGGTGGTGGCGACGGCGTTCTGCGCCGCCTCGGCCACCGGCAGTCCGCGTTTGAGGCCGCGCCGGTGTCTGGTCACGATGAACAGCGCGTAGTCGATACCGACGCCGAGGCCCACCAGCATGCCGAGCATGGGGGCGAAGTCGGCGACGGTCATGGCGTGTCCGAGGAGCACGATGCCGAAGTACGCCGTGCCCACGCCGACCAGGGCGGTGGCGATGGGGAGCATGGAGGCGGCGAGCGAGCCGAAGGCGAGGAAGAGGACCACGGCGGCGACGGCCACGCCGACGATCTCGGCGAGGTGCCCGCCGGACGGTTTGGTGAGGGCGATGGCGGTGCCGCCCAGCTCGACGTCGAGCCCCTTGGTCTCGGCGGCCTTCGCGGCGCCGACGACGGCCTGGACCTCGCCCTTGTCGAGCTTCTCGGCCGGGTCGGCGAAGGTGACGGTCGCGTACGCCGTCCGGCCGTCCGGGCTGATCCGGCTGTCGGAGTTGCTCCGTCCGGATCCCTGGTGCGCGTACGGGCTGTCGACGGAGGCCACTCCGGGGAGCTTCTCGATCTTGTCCAGGGCGCGGGTCATCGACTGTTCCACGCCGGTGGAGCGCACGGTGCCCGAGCCGGTGTGCCAGACGACGGTGTCGCTGTCGCCGCCGAGGCCGGGGAAGCCGCTGTTCAGGAGCTGCGTCGCGTGGCCCGATTCGGTGCCGGGGACCTCGTAGTCGTTCGAGTACGCGGAACCCGTCACGGCAGCGGCGGCGGTCACACCGCCGAAGGCCAGAAGCCAGAGCAGAACGGCGACGAGGCGATGCTGGACACACCAACGTGCGAGGGCTGCCACGAACGAGCTCCCATGGGGGTATTTGTGGATCTTTACCGGGAACTGCCCGCAAAGAACGCATGACTAATGCGCCATCACTCTTACAGCCGGAAATGATTCTTTGTCGCATTCGTGGGCTTACTCACAGGACTGCGACTCATGTCACAGGACAGTCCTGCCGGCTCTGTCGCCCCGTCCGTCATCGCTCAGTCGAGCTGGTCACCCACGGCCATGACCATCACACCGACGATCATCAGCCACAGCGCCCGCCGGGTGCGGCCCCTGGCCCCCAGTGCCGACGCGCCGGCACACAGGACGGCCCCCGAGGCATAGGAGAGGGGTATGAGGGCGGTCGTGGAGGTGGTGGAGCGCATCGCCGACGCGGCGAGCCCGGCGACGGTCAGCAGGGCACCCGTCCCGACCGCGGTCCAACGGGCCCGACGCACCTCGTCGTCCCGGTCCTCGTCGCCATGGCCCTCGCCGTCCGGATCCTTCAGGCCGTGATCCTCGCGGTCCGGATCCTCCGGGTGGTCCCGATCCCCGCCGTCGGGCGTCTCGCGCTCCTGGTCTTCGCGGTCGGGCGTCTCGCGGTCCCGCTCCTCCTGGTCCTGAACCTGCTGGACCTGGGCCTGCGGGACCTTGGCCTGCGGGGCCTTGGCCTGCGGGGCCTGCGTCTCTGGGGCCTGGACCCCGCTGTCACGCGTCTCGCGGTCGTGCGCTGTGCGGTCGTACGTCTCGGAGTCGGTGCTTCCACTCATGGCGCGGGAGCGTAGCGCGTTGACCTGAGCACGCCGACACAGACCCCAGGGGGTGCGTCGGCAGCGACGCACCCCCTGGGATGTGGGAAAACCCGGATCTCAGCCTTCGCTGACGCCCAGCTTCTCCAGGATGAGCTCCTTGACGCGCGCCGCGTCGGCCTGCCCGCGGGTGGCCTTCATGACCGCGCCGACGAGCGCGCCGACGGCCTGGACCTTGCCGCCGCGGATCTTGTCGGCGATGCCCGGGTTCCCGGCGATGGCCTCGTCGACGGCGGCGGTCAGCGCGCCCTCGTCCGAGACGACCTTCAGGCCGCGCTTGTCGACGACCTCGTCCGGGGTGCCCTCGCCGGCGAGGACGCCTTCGATGACCTGACGGGCGAGCTTGTCGTTCAGATCGCCGGAGGTGACCAGTTCGGCCACCCGGGCGACCTGCGCCGGGGTGATCGGCAGGTCCTCCAGGGCCTTGCCCGACTCGTTGGCGCTGCGCGCCAGCTCGCCCATCCACCACTTGCGGGCGGAGGCGGAGTCGGCACCGGCCTCGATCGTCGCGACGATCGAGTCGATGGCACCGGCGTTGAGCATCGACTGCATGTCGTGGGCGTTGACGCCCCACTCCTCGCGCAGCCGGTTGCGGCGGGCCAGCGGCTGCTCGGGCAGTCCGCCGCGCAGCTCCTCGACCCAGTCACGGGACGGGGCGACGGGGACGAGGTCGGGCTCCGGGAAGTACCGGTAGTCCTCCGCCTCCTCCTTCACGCGGCCCGAGGTCGTGGACCCGGTGTCCTCGTGGAAGTGGCGGGTCTCCTGGATGATCGTGCCGCCGGAGTTCAGCACCGCGGCGTGGCGCTGGATCTCGAAGCGGGCGGCACGCTCGACGGAACGCAGGGAGTTGACGTTCTTCGTCTCGGAGCGCGTGCCGAACTTCTCCCGGCCGTGCGGGCGCAGCGACAGGTTCACGTCGCAGCGCATCTGGCCCTGCTCCATACGGGCCTCGGAGACACCGAGCGCCTTGATGAGCTCGCGCAGCTCGGCGACGTACGCCTTGGCGACCTCGGGGGCCCGCTCGCCCGCGCCCTCGATCGGCTTGGTGACGATCTCGATGAGGGGGATGCCCGCGCGGTTGTAGTCGAGCAGCGAGTGCGAGGCGCCGTGGATACGGCCGGTGGCGCCGCCGACGTGCAGCGACTTGCCGGTGTCCTCCTCCATGTGGGCGCGCTCGATCTGCACGCGGAAGACCTCGCCGTCCTCCAGCTGGACGTCCAGATAGCCGTTGAAGGCGATCGGCTCGTCGTACTGGGAGGTCTGGAAGTTCTTCGGCATGTCCGGATAGAAGTAGTTCTTCCGGGCGAAGCGGCACCACTCGGCGATCTCGCAGTGCAGCGCGAGGCCGATCTTGATGGCGGACTCGACACCGGTCGCGTTGACGACCGGGAGGGCGCCGGGCATGCCGAGGCAGGTCGGGCAGGTCTGCGAGTTGGGCTCGGCGCCCAGCTCGGTCGAACAGCCGCAGAACATCTTCGTCTTGGTGCCGAGTTCGACATGGACTTCGAGGCCCATGACGGGGTCGTACGCAGCGAGTGCGTCCTCGTACGACACCAGGTCGGTCGTGGTGGTCACGGTGAAAACTTCCCTCTCAGCCCAGCAGGACGTCGTCGTCGCCCAGGCGCTTGAGCTCCCGGTAGAGGATGGCGAGGCCTGTGACGATGGCGGCGGCGGACACGGCCGCGTCGATGAGGCGCAGCGTGTCGTGTTCGTTGCGGGCCTTCTTGACCTGCTTCGCGACACCGAAGGCACCGAACGCCGTGCCGGCGATGGACAGATACGTGCCGGACTTGGACTTCTTGAAACCCTTGGCCTTGGACATTGCCTTGCTCACAGCGACGGAGCCTCCTCAAGCAGCGGGTGCCCCCACTTTTCCACGAAGGCGGCCTCGACGGCGGCGCCGACCTTGTAAAGTCGGTCGTCCTTCAGCGCCGGGGCGATGATCTGCAGACCGACCGGGAGGTTGTCCTCCGGCGCGAGACCGCAGGGCAGCGACATGGCGGAGTTGCCGGCCAGGTTGGTCGGGATGGTGCACAGGTCCGCGAGGTACATCGCCATCGGGTCGTCGGCGCGCTCGCCGATCGGGAAGGCGGTGGTGGGCGTGGTCGGGGAGACGATCACGTCGACCTGCTCGAACGCCTTCTCGAAGTCGCGGGTGATGAGCGTACGGACCTTCTGGGCGCTGCCGTAGTACGCGTCGTAGTAGCCGGAGCTGAGCGCGTACGTGCCGAGCATGATGCGGCGCTTGACCTCGGGGCCGAAGCCGGCCTCACGGGTGAGGGCGGTGACCTCCTCGGCGGAGTGCGTACCGTCGTCGCCCGTACGGAGGCCGTAGCGCAGGCCGTCGAAGCGGGCGAGGTTGCTCGAACACTCGGACGGGGCGATCAGGTAGTACGCGGAGAGCGCCAGGTCGAAGGACGGGCAGTCCAGCTCGACGATCTCGGCACCGAGCTCCTTGAGCATCGCGACGGCCTCGTCGAAGCGCTGCACGACACCGGCCTGGTAGCCCTCGCCGCGGAACTGCTTGACGACACCGACGCGCATGCCGGTCACGCTGCCGTTACGGGCGGCCTCGACGACCGGGGGGACCGGGGCGTCGATGGAGGTCGAGTCGAGCGGGTCGTGCCCGGCGATGACCTCGTGCAGGAGGGCCGCGTCGAGGACCGTACGGGCGCAGGGGCCGCCCTGGTCGAGGGAGCTGGAGAACGCCACCATGCCGTAGCGGGAGACCGCGCCGTACGTCGGCTTGACGCCCACCGTGCCGGTGACGGCGGCCGGCTGGCGGATGGAACCGCCCGTGTCGGTGCCGATCGCGAGGGGCGCCTGGTAGGAGGCGAGGGCCGCGGAGGAGCCGCCGCCGGAGCCGCCGGGGATCCGGGTGAGGTCCCAGGGGTTGCCGGTCGGACCGTACGCGCTGTTCTCGGTGGAGGACCCCATGGCGAACTCGTCCATGTTGGTCTTGCCGAGGATGACGACGTCGGCGGCCTTCAGCCGCTTGGTGAGGGTCGCGTCGTACGGCGGGATCCAGCCTTCGAGGATCTTCGAGCCGACCGTGGTCGGGATGCCCTCGGTGGTGAAGATGTCCTTCAGAGCGAGCGGCACACCGGCGAGCGGGCCGAGCTTCTCGCCGGCCGCGCGCTTGGCGTCCACGGCACGCGCCTGGGCGAGGGCGCCCTCGCGGTCGACGTGCAGGAAGGCGTGCACCTTCTCGTCGACGGCCTCGATCCGGGCGAGGTGGGCCTCGGTGACCTCGACGGCGGTCAGTTCGCCCGCCGCGATCCTCCCGGCGATCTCGGCCGCGGTGAGCTTGATGATGTTGACGTTGGTGTCCGTCATGGTGATTAGTCCTCCCCCAGGATCTGCGGCACCTTGAAACGCCGCTGCTCCTGGGCCGGGGCGCCGGAGAGCGCCTGCTCGGGGGTGAGCGACGGACGGACCTCGTCCGCGCGCATGACGTTCGTCAGCGGCAGCGGATGAGAGGTCGGCGGTACGTCTTGGTCGGCGACCTCGCTGACGCGGGCGACCGCGCCGATGATGTCGTCGAGCTGGCCTGCGAAGTGGTCGAGCTCTTCGCCCTTCAGCTCCAGACGCGCCAGCCGTGCGAGGTGGGCGACCTCCTCGCGCGTGATGCCAGGCATGCAGCGATCCTCTGGGGGTGAGTGAGTGTGGTTTGGCCCAATCCTATGGGGCTCGGGCCGATGCCCGCGCCCGGGTTTGCCGCGGCACGCCCGCGGCCCGGCCTCCGGCCGGTCGTCTCCCACCCCCGCACCACCCGTTCACCGTCCCCCGACAACCCGAGCCCTCCCGTTCGACCGTCCCACCGTCGGCGCCGACCGGCTCCCCGGCCTCCGGCCGGTCGTCTCCCACCCACGCACCACCCGTGGCTGTCTCTGGACGGGTGAACTCTCCCCCGGGGCTTCCGGCCGTCGGCGTCCGCCGCGCCGGGGGGAGTATCCGCGGCCATACCCCTCCCAACCGCGTGACGCCTACGGCGGGAAGGCACCACGAGGGGGCCGAGCCTGTCGGAAAACCGTCACGGGTGGTGCGTGGGTGGGAGACATCCGGCCGCAGGCCGGTACGGGAGGCTTCCGGCCGGAGGCCCGGTGTGGCGGTCCGGCCGGAGCCGACGACGCGGCGCCACTGGAGCAACCGTCGAGGCCTACTCGGCGGCCGGAAGCGCGGCTCGCGGCCGCTGCCAGCCGCGGGAACCGCGGGCCAGCAGCCACGCCGTGGCCTCCTCCGGAGGCATCGCCGCGGCGACCAGCCACCCCTGGACGGCGTCGCAGCCGAGGTCCCGCAGCCGCTCCCACGTCTCGTCGTCCTCGACGCCCTCCGCCACGACGAGGAGACCCAGCGAATGCGCGAGGTCGACGGTGCAGCGCACGATCTCCGCGTCCTCGGTGTCCACGGCGAGCCGTGCGACGAACGAACGGTCGATCTTCAACTCGCTGACCGGGAGCCGGCGCAGATGGACCAGGGAGGAGTAACCGGTGCCGAAGTCGTCCAGCGACATCTTCACGCCGTGCCCGGTGAGAGCCGCCAGGGTGTCGGCGGCACGCTGCGGATCCTCCAGGAGCACATGCTCCGTTATCTCCAGTTGGAGCGCTCCCGCGGGAACTCCGTGCCGGGCGAGACGCGCGGCGACGGCTCCGGCGAACCCCGGTGTGTGGACGTCGCGCGGCGACACGTTCACCGCGACCGGCACGTACAGGCCCTGGGCCCGCCAGCGCGCGACCTGTCCGAGGGCCGTCTCCAGGACGTACTCGGTGAGGTGGGGCATCAGCCCGGACGACTCCGCGATGGCGATGAACTCGTCCGGCGGTACCTTTCCGCGCTCGGGATGCACCCAGCGGACCAGCGCCTCCAGTCCGGCCACCTGTCCGTCGAAACGGACCTTGGGCTGGTAGTGCAGTTCGACGTCACCGGTGTCCAGGGCGCGGCGCAGGTCGCCCAGCAGGCCCAGCCGGTCGGGGGTGTTGGAGTCCCGCTTGGACTCGTACACCTCCACGCCCGTGCGGTCCCGCTTCGCCTGGTACATCGCGATGTCCGCCCGGCGCAGCAGCCCCTCCGCGTCGAGCGCGTGGTCGGGGAAGACGGCGAGCCCGGCGCTGGCCTCCAGGACGAGGGTGAGTCCGTCGAGGTCGAGCGGCGAGCCGAGGGCGGCGACCAGACCGCGGGCGACCCGCGTGGCCGACGTGGTGGAGTCCGCGACCGGCAGTAAGACGGCGAACTCGTCACCGCCGAGCCGCGCGGCCTCCGCCCCGCGCGGCAGTGCGAGCCGCAGCCTGTCGGCTATCTGGAGGAGCAGCCGGTCGCCGGCGAGGTGCCCGAGTGTGTCGTTCACCGAACGGAAGCGGTCCAGGTCGATCAGCATCAGGGCGGAGCGGGCGCCGATGCGCTCGGCGTCGTCCAGCGCCGTCCAGGTGCGCTCCAGCAGCCACTGACGGTTGGGCAGCCCGGTGAGCGGGTCGCGCAGTTGTTCCTCGGCGCGGGCGCGGGCTATCCAGAGGGTGGAGTCGAGGGCGATCAGCGGGATCGAGAACAGTGGCAGCAGCATCGGCTGGGCCGTCGCGACGACGCAGATCAGCGGGGCGATGCCGAGCAGCGCCACGGCGACGAGTCCCTGTCTGACCAGCGCCGTACGGGCGACGGTGGGCAGGCCGCCGACACGTGGCGTGTTCAGGTACCAGAGCAGGGCGCGGGTGACGGCGAGGTAGGCGCCGGCGACCAGCACCACCTGGGGGGCGGCGTAGAACGTCCAGGTCCCGGGGTCCCAGGCCGTCTCGACGCTCGGGAACCGCCCGAACGACGCGAGGACCAGGGCCCCGGCGCCGATGCCGAGGATGTCGACCGCGCCGTGCAGGACTCCTTGACGCCAGCGGTTGCGGCGGGCCGTGCCGACCAGGACGACGACGGTCAGGCTGACCATGCCGGCGGGGACCCAGCCGTACAGCAGCAGGACCGCGAGGGTGAGCGCCGCGCCGGAGCCGGTGCCGCCCCACCAGCGGGCACGGCCGAGGGCGACCAGGTGGCCGACGATGATGCCGGTCAGCAAGGCCAGCGACCAGCCGACGGCGCCGCACGGGAAGAGCGCGTGGTGACCGGTGAACGCCCGGTAGAAGCCCGCGCCCAGGACGAACGCGGCGGTGGCCACGACCGCCGACGGCAGCGCGGGCCAGGACGTACGGCGTTCGGGATCGTGACCGGGGAGGCCGGTGCCGCGCTCGGCGGTGAGACGGCCGACGCCGGGGACGAGGGGAGGGGCGAGCGGTGCGGCGCCCAGCCCGGTCGGGGCGGGGCGCTCCGAAGACCGTCCCGTCCGCA
The DNA here is from genome assembly GCF_055588305.1 of Streptomyces sp. NPDC042002. Lineage (NCBI taxonomy): Bacteria > Bacillati > Actinomycetota > Actinomycetes > Kitasatosporales > Streptomycetaceae > Streptomyces > Streptomyces sp. NPDC042002. The sequence goes on from NZ_JBVJCT010000023.1 coordinate 41,293, forward strand.
GGCCTGCCAGCCACGCGCCGGTCATCCGGCGCAGGCGCAGCCGTGAGTCGGGAGCGGCGCTCTCGGTCGGTTCCATTCCCGTCCCTCTCACTGCCGGCGGTGCCCACGCCACGCGGTCCGTCGCCGGCGACGACTGCCAGCGGTGCCGCGTCGGAAAACCCTTCCCCTGGCTCGTGCGGAGCAGGGGATGCGCCAACCGCGGCCGGGCACGGGAGGCGCACACCTCAACAGTAGGCCGCAGAAGGCTTCCACGGGCAGCGGTCGTCGACGGTTGCCCGAATGCGACCCAGCCACCCGTATGCAACTGATATGCGCCGAACGGGTGCTCTTCAACCGCTATTCCTCGATCGGAAGCGCGGCTTCCGCCGCCGCGTCCGGTCCTTGTCCGAGCAGGACGGCGAAGCCCTCCTCGTTCAGGACCGGAACCTTCAACTGCATCGCCTTGTCGTACTTCGAGCCAGGATTGTCGCCCACCACAACAAAGGATGTCTTCTTCGAAACAGAACCGGTCACTTTTGCTCCACGGCTCTGGAGTTCCTCCTTCGCCCCGTCCCGCGTGTGGTGTTCGAGCGTGCCCGTGACCACGACGGTGAGCCCTTCGAGCGGGCGGGGTCCTTCGTCCTCCCCCGCGCCCTCGTCCTCCATCCGGACGCCGGCGGCCTTCCACTTGCGGATGATCTCGCGGTGCCAGTCCTCGGCGAACCACTCCTTGAGCGAGGCGGCGATGATCGACCCGACGCCCTCGGTGGTGGCGAGCTCCTCCTCGGTCGCCTCCTCGATCCGGTCCACGGAGCGGAACTCCCGGGCCAACGCCTCGGCCGCGACCGGCCCGACGTGACGGATCGACAGGCCGGTGAGGACGCGCGCGAGCGGGCGGTCCTTGGCTGCCGCGATGTTCTCCAGCATGGCAAGCGCGTTCTTCTTGGGCTCGCCCTGCTGGTTGGCGAAGACCGTGGCGATCTTCTCCTCGCCGGTCTTCGGGTCGCGCTTGGGCAGACCGCTGTCCTGGTCGAGGACGTACGCCTTGATGGGCAGCAGCCGCTCGATGGTGAGGTCGAAGAGGTCGCTCTCGTCCTTCAGCGGCGGCTCGGACGGCTCCAGCGGTTTGGTGAGGGCCGCCGCTGAGACGTACCCGAAGTGCTCGATGTCCAGCGCCTTGCGGCCCGCGAGGTAGAACAGCCGCTCACGCAACTGGGCAGGACAGCCCCGCGCGTTCGGGCAGCGCAGGTCGACGTCGGCCTCCTTCATGGGCCGCAGTGCCGTGCCGCACTCGGGGCACTCGGCCGGCATCACGAACTCCCGCTCGCTGCCGTCGCGCAGGTCGGCGACCGGGCCGAGGATCTCCGGGATGACGTCACCGGCCTTGCGCAGCACCACCGTGTCCCCGATGAGGACCCCCTTGGCCTTCACCACGTCCTGGTTGTGCAGGGTGGCGAACTCGACCTCGGAGCCCGCGACCGTGACCGGCTCGACCTGGGCGTACGGCGTGACGCGGCCCGTACGGCCCACGCCGACACGGATGTTGACGAGCTTGGTGTTGACCTCCTCGGGCGCGTACTTCCAGGCGATCGCCCAGCGCGGTGCGCGCGCGGTGGAGCCGAGCCGGCCCTGGAGGGGGATCTCGTCGAGCTTGACGACCACTCCGTCGATCTCGTGCTCCACGGAGTGGCGGTTCTCGCCGTAGTACGCGATGAACTCCCGTACGCCGTCGAGGTCTTCGACCACCTTGGCGTACCGCGTGGTCGGCAGTCCCCAGGTGTGCAGCAGGCCGTAGGCCTCGGAGAGCCGGCCGAGGCCCTCGAAGCCCTCCAGGGCGCCGATGCCGTGGACGACCATGTGCAGCGGCCGGGACGCGGTGACGCGCGGGTCCTTCTGGCGCAGCGAACCGGCCGCCGCGTTGCGCGGGTTGGCGAAGGGCTTGTCGCCCGCCTCCACCAGCCGGGCGTTGAGCTCCTCGAACTTCTCCATCGGGAAGTAGACCTCGCCGCGGATCTCCACGAGGTCCGGGACGTGGTCGCCGGTCAGACGGTCCGGGATCTCCGTGATCGTACGGACGTTGGGCGTGATGTCCTCGCCCGTACGGCCGTCGCCGCGGGTCGCCGCGCGCGTGAGGCGGCCGTGTTCGTACGTGAGGTTGACGGCGAGGCCGTCGACCTTCAGCTCGCACAGGAAGTGGTGTTCGGAGGCGCCCACGTCCTTGGCGACGCGCTCGGCCCAGGCGGCCAGCTCCAGGTCGGAGAACGCGTTGTCGAGCGACAGCATGCGCTGGCGGTGCTGGACCGAGGTGAACTCGGTGGCGTACGCCCCCGCGACCTTCTGGGTCGGCGAGTCCGGCGTCCGCAGCTCGGGGTACTCCTCCTCCAGCGCCTCCAGGGAGCGCAGAAGCGTGTCGAACTCCGCGTCGCTGACGACGGGGGCGTCCTTCACGTAGTACCGGAAGCGGTGCTCCTCGATCTGCTCGGCGAGCCGCGCGTGCTTCTCCCGTGCCTCGGCGGGTACCGATGTGGGCTCTGCGTGCTTTTCGCCGGCCACCGTTGTGTCCTCCCGTTACTCTGGGTTGTCCGCGAGGGATCTCGCCGCCCGGACGCAGTGGGCCAGCGCCTTGCGCGCGAAGTCGGGGGAGGCCCCCGCGAGTCCGCACGACGGAGTGAGCGTGACCGCCTCCGCGAGAAGACCCGGCCGCAGTCCCAGCCTGCGCCACAGCGTCCTGACACCCATGACGCTACCGGCAGGGTCCGACAACGGGACGTCCGCGCCGGGGATGACACCGGCGAAGAGCCGGGTACCGCCTTCGACCGCTTCCCCGATCGCGTCGTCGTCACGCTCGGTGAGGAGCGAGAAGTCGAACGAGATCGCCGAAACGCCCGCCCGGCGCAACAGGGCGAAGGGGACGTCGGGCGCGCAGGAGTGGACCACGACGGGACCGCCCCCGTTCACGCCGACGACGTCCCGGAGCGTGGCCTCGGCGACCTGGCGGTCCACGGCGCGGTTGGTGCGGTAACCGCTGGCGGTCGGCACCTGGCCGCGGAGCACGGCGACGAGGGAGGGCTCGTCGAGCTGGAGAACGATCTGGGCTCCGGGGATCCGCCGCCGTACCTCTTCGAGGTGGACGCGCAGTCCCTCGGCGAGCGATCCCGCGAGGTCGCGGCAGGCGCCCGGGTCGGAGAGGGCGGACTCGCCGTTCCTCAGTTCCAGCGCGGCGGCCAGGGTCCAGGGACCGACGGCCTGCACCTTCAGCGGGCCCTCGTATCCCTGGGTGAACTCCTCCAGCGCGTCGAGGTCCTCCCCCAGCCAGGACCTGGCCCGCTTGGTGTCCCGGCCCGGCCGGTCCCCGAACCGCCAGCCGCTGGGCTCCACGCGCGCGTACAGCTCGACGAGCATCCCGGCGGTCCGGCCGATCATGTCCGCCCCGGGCCCCCGTGCGGGCAGTTCGGCGAGGAACGGGAAGTCGTCGAGGGAACCGATGACGGTCTTCGCGGCCTCCCGCGCGTCACCGCCCGGCATGGACCCGACCCCGGTGGCGGGACCGAACCTGAACTCGCTGTTTTCGCTCACCCCGGAAGCGTACGTAATCCCAGCGGGAGTTCAGCCGCCCGGCCGTACCGTCAGGTCGTTGACCTCGGCGTCCCGGGGCAGGTCGAGCGCCATCAGGATCGTCGTCGCCACCGACTCGGGGTCGATCCACTTCGCCGCGTCGTACTCCTTGCCCTCCTGCTGATGCACCTTGGCCTGCATGGGGCTCGCGGTACGGCCGGGGTAGACGGAGGTCACCCGGACCCCGGCCGCGTGCTCCTCGTGGCGCAGGGAGTCGGCGAGGGCCTTCAGTCCGTGCTTGGAGGCGGCGTAGGCGGACCAGTCGGCGTGGGCGTTCAGTCCGGCGCCGGAGTTCACGAAGATCACGTGCCCCTGGGCGAGGCGGAGCTGGGGCAGGAAGTGGCGGGTCAGCTCGGCGGGGGCGATCAGGTTGACGTTGAGCTGATGGCGCCAGGACTTGGGGGTGAGTTCGCCGACCGGACCGAGGTCGACCACGCCCGCGATGTGCAGCAGGGAGTCGACGTTGCCGGGGAGGGTCTGATGCGAGAACGCCCAGGACAGCTTGTCGGGGTCCGCCAGATCGCCGACCAGGGTCTTCGCGCCGGGGAACGCGGCGGCCAGTTCCTTCGCGCGGCCGGCGTCGCGCGCGTGGAGCACGAGTTCGTCCCCGCGCGCGTGAAGACGGCGGGCGACGGCCGCGCCGATGCCGGAACCGGCCCCGGTGATCACATGTGTAGCCATGGACGCCATGCTCGCATCACCGGGGACCGGCCTCGGACCAGGTGCCGACACGTCACCGGACGCCGGCGCTCGACGGGCGCCGACGCCTCACAGGGTGCCGGAACTCTCCTCCAGGTAGGCCAGCGCCCCCACCGGCTCCTCGGCGAAGAACACCAGGTCGGTGAGCGGGCGCGGCAGGAAGCCCTCGGTATCCATCCGGCGGAACTGCTCCTTGAGGCCGTCGTAGAAGCCGGCCGTGTTGAGCACGACCACCGGCTTCGCGGTCTTCCCGTGCTTCTTCAGCTCCAGGATCTCGGTCGCCTCGTCGAGGGTCCCCGTGCCGCCGACCATGACGACCACCGCGTCGGCCTTCGCAAGGAGCAGTGCCTTGCGCTCGGCCAGATCACGGGCGATGACCATCTCGTCGGCGCCCGCGCGGGCCTTGGCGGCCAGGAAGTCCACGGAGACGCCCACCAGCCGCCCGCCGGCCTGCTGCACCCCGTCGGCGACCACCTTCATCAGGCCGACGTCGGAGCCGCCCCACACCAGGGTGTGGCCGCCCTTGCCGAGGAGTTCGGCGAACTCCCGCGCGGGCCGCGTGTAGCGGTCGTCGAGGTCGGCGGCGGAGAGGAAGACGCAGATGTTCATTCCTTCACCGTACGCGGGAACGATTCGGGGCTCGCGAGCGCTTTCCCGGTATGGCCGAAGGACACACGATCACCATCGAACAGAGCGCACAGCACGTCCGCGTCGTGCACGGCGACCAGGTCCTGGCGGAGAGCGACCGCCCCCTGGTGCTGCGCGAGACCGGCTGTCCGCCGCGCTACTACCTCCCGCCCGAGGACGTCCGCCTGGACCTGCTGACGCCCTCCGACACCCACACGTACTGCCCCTTCAAGGGCACCGCGTCCTACTGGTCGCGCCCCGACGCGGCCGATCTCGTATGGGCCTATCCCGACCCCAAGCCCGATGTCTCCGGGATCAAGGACCACCTCTGCTTCTACGAGGCGGAGGTGTCCTGAGTTCCGGGCGCACGCGGGCGTGGTGACGCGATGAGTTCCCGGTCGCGGGGCAGTCTCTACCAGCATGGACAAGAAGACGATCTCGCGCGACGGGACCCCCATCGCTTACGAACGCCACGGTGACGGCCCGACGGTCGTCCTGGTCGGCGGCGCCATGTGCACGGGTGCCACGCTGGCACCCCTGGCCGAGGCCCTCTCGGACCGCTTCGGTGCCATCACGTACGACCGGCGGGGGCGCGGCGACAGCGGCGACACCGCGCCCTTCGCGGTGGCCCGGGAGGTCGAGGACATCGCGGCGCTGATCGACGCCTCCGGGGGCGGCGCGGCGCTCTACGGCATCTCGTCGGGCGGCGCGCTGGCCCTGGAGGCGGCGGCGAGGGGGCTGCCCGTGCGCGAAGTCGCCGTCTACGAGACGCCGTTCGCCGTCGACGAGGCGGCCGGCAAGCAGCGCGCCGAATACACCGAGCGGCTGACGGAGCTGCTCGGCCAGGACCGGCGCGGGGACGCGGTCGAACTGTTCCTGTCCCTGGTCGGCACACCGCCGGAGATGATCGCCGGAGTGCGCATGTCCCACGCCTGGCCGGGCATGGAGGCCATCGCGCCGACCCTGGCGTACGACAACGCCGCGATGGGCGACAGCGGGGTGCCCCGCGAGCGGCTGGCCGCCCTGTCCCTGCCGTTGCTGTCGATCGCGGGCGACGCGAGCCCGGCCTGGATGCGCGAGGCGGCGCGGACCGTCGCGGAGGCCGCGCCGAACGGGTCGTACCGCACGCTGGAGGGGCAGACCCACATGGTGGATGCGCAGGTGCTCGCGCCGGTGCTGGCGGAGTTCTTCGGGACGAGCGCCTAGATCGGTGGTCCTAGACGTCCGCCGTCGCGCGCGTGGTCGTCGCGATCGTCGCCGACCCCACCACGCGGGTGCCCTCGTACAGCACGATCGCCTGGCCGGGTGCCACGCCGCGGACGGGCTCGGTGAAGCGGACCTCCAGGGAGCCGTCGACCAGTTCGGCGCTCACCTCGGTCTCGCCGCCGTGGGCGCGGAGCTGGGCGGTGTAGGTGCCGGGGCCCGTCGGGGCCGCGCCGCACCAGCGGGGCTTGACGGCGGTCAGCGCGGACACGTCCAGGGAGGCGGCCGGGCCGACCGTCACCGTGTTGTTCACCGGCGAGATGTCGAGGACGTAGCGCGGCTTGCCGTCGGCGGCCGGGGTGCCGATGCGCAGCCCCTTGCGCTGACCGATCGTGAAGCCGAACGCGCCTTCGTGGGTGCCGAGCCTGGCGCCGGACTCGTCCACGATGTCGCCCTCGGCCTTGCCGAGCCGGTCCGCGAGGAAGCCCTGGGTGTCGCCGTCGGCGATGAAGCAGATGTCGTGCGAGTCCGGCTTCTTGGCGACGGCCAGACCGCGGCGCTCGGCCTCGGCGCGGATCTCGTCCTTCGTGGTGACCGTGTCGCCGAGCGGGAACAGCGCGTGGGCGAGCTGGCGGTCGTCGAGGACACCGAGGACGTACGACTGGTCCTTGGCCATGTCGGAGGCGCGGTGCAGCTCGCGCGTGCCGTCCTCGCGGACGATCACCTGCGCGTAGTGCCCGGTGGCGACCGCGTCGAAACCGAGCGCGAGCGCCTTGTCGAGCAGGGCGGCGAACTTGATCTTCTCGTTGCAGCGCAGGCACGGGTTCGGGGTGCGGCCGGCCTCGTACTCGGCGATGAAGTCCTCGACCACGTCCTCGCGGAAGCGCTCGGCGAGGTCCCAGACGTAGAAGGGGATGCCGATGACGTCGGCGGCCCGGCGGGCGTCGCGCGAGTCCTCGATGGTGCAGCAGCCGCGCGCGCCGGTCCGGAACGATTGCGGGTTCGCCGAGAGGGCGAGGTGTACGCCCGTCACGTCGTGCCCGGCCTCGGCGGCACGGGCGGCGGCTACGGCGGAGTCCACGCCGCCCGACATGGCGGCGAGGACGCGGAGGGGGCGCTGCGAGGTGTCAGTCATAACCCCTCCAGGGTACGGGGCCGCGGGAACCGGAGCCCGCGAGTATCCGTTGAAGATCGCATGGGGGCGAAAAAGGGGAAGCCGGGGAAGCCGCGGAGCCGTGGTGCCGGGGCGGGAGCCAAGGACGCGGACCAGCCGGTCGGGCGCCGGGTGCTGCTCATCGGCGGCGCGCTGGCCGCCGTGAGCGCGGCGGGGATCGCGCGCGAGAAGCTGTCGCACCTGTGGTGGCGGATGCCGGGTGTGGAGAAGGCGCGGGTCGCGGGGGCGGTGGACTTCCGGGGCGCGCGGTGGGTGGCTGCCTCGGCGGCGAACTGGCGGCGGGCCGACCGTCCCGACGACTACCCGATAGACCGGGTGGTCGTCCATGTCACGCAGGGCGGCTTCGCGAGCGCGGTGAGGGCCTTCCAGGACCCGGGGCACGGAGCGGCCGCGCACTACATCGTCCGCCAGGACGGTCATGTCACCCAGATGATCCGCGAGCTGGACGTGGCGTTCCACGCGGGCAACCGCGCGTACAACGAACGCAGTGTCGGCATCGAGCACGAGGGTTTCGTCGATCGCGCCTCGTCGTTCACGGACGCGATGTACGAGGCCTCGGCACGGCTGACGGCCGGGATATGCGGGCGGTACGGCATCCCCGTGGACCGCGAGCACATCATCGGGCACGCCGAGGTCCCGGGCACGGACCACACGGATCCCGGACGGTACTGGGACTGGAACCGCTACATACGGCTCGTACGGCGGGCGCGCACAACCGGCGCGTAGGTGGGGGAGAGCGAATTCGGAGCGGGGTCACAGGCGGCGACACCGAGGGCTCAGGGCACCGAAACGTGATGCTGTGAGGCACGTCCGGGAGGCGCGTGTCCGTTGCGTCCCGCGCCGCCGCCCTGACCAGCGAGACACCAACTCCCCCTTCCCTCAGGGGAGTTGATCCTGAATTTAAGTCACCGGTTTTCACAGCGCAGAAGGCGTACTCCTAAGTCGGCCTCATCCGTCGCACAGCCCTCGGGTCGAGAGTCCACGGCCATGACGCACTCCACGCAGCCCGCTTCCGGCGCGGGCAACGACAAGGGCCGGTCCAGGACCAAGGGCATGCACCGCCGCACGTTCCTCGGCCGGATGGCGGGGGCCGGCCTCGCGGCGGCGACCGCCGGCGGCACCGCCATCGCCGTGCTGACGAACGCGACCCAGAACAAGGCGCACGCGGCGGGCACCACGCTGACCATCCCCGACCTCCTGGAGGGGACCACCTCGGGCGGCACCACGACGTACACCCTGGAGGCGAAGACGGGCACCAGCGAGGTGCTCAGCGGCGTGACCAGCACGACCGCGGGCTACAACCAGTCGTTCCTCGGCCCCACGATGAAGTGGACCTCCGGCGACACCGTCCTGCTGGACATCACCAACAGCCTCACCGAGGACACCACGGTCCACTTCCACGGCGCGCACGTTCCGCCGAGCATGGACGGCGGCCCGCAGAACGCCTTCGCCGCCGGGAAGACCTGGTCCCCCACCTTCACGGTCAAGGACGAGGCCAAGACGCTCTGGTACCACCCGCACGCCCTGGGCACCACGGCCGAGCAGGCCACCCACGGGCTGGCGGGCATGATCATCGTCGAGGACGACTCCGCCGCGTCCGCGGCCCTGCCCAGCACCTACGGCACCGACGACATCCCGATCATCCTCCAGTGTCTGGCCGCAGACAGCGCCGGAGAGATCAAGTACAACCTGACCGGCTACCTCGCCAACGGCCTGAGCTTCCCCCTTCTGTGCAACGGCACGAACGTCGACGCCACCACGCTCGCCTTCACCGCCACCAAGAAGCGCACCCGCTTCCGGCTGCTCAACGCCTCACCGTCGGACATCATCACCGTCCAGCGCGGCGACGGCGGGACGCTCACCCAGATAGCCACCGACCAGGGGTATCTGACCGAGGCCACCGAGGTGAAGTCGATCCGGCTCGTGGCGGGCGCGCGCGCCGAGTTCGTGATGGAGCTCAGCGACGCGGTCACCCTGGAGGCCGTGGTGACGACGGGCTGGGTACGCGGCGGCAGCGGCACCTACGCGTTCCTGACCGTCACCCCGGACACCTCGGACACCCCGGAGGACCTGCCGGCCCTCAACACGATCACCCGGTACGACACCACCGGCTTCACCGCCCGGACGATCACGCTCGGCCAGAGCGGCACCTCGATGACGATCAACGGCTCCGCGGGGACGAGCATGTCCTCGATGGCGATGATCAGCACCACTCTGGGCGCCGAGGAGGTCTGGACCGTCAAGAACGGCACGCAGCTCGAACACTCGTTCCATCTGCACGATGTGCCGTTCCAGCTCATCTCCGTCAACGGGGCGGATCCGACGGGCGTCCAGCTGGGCTGGTACGACACGTTCGAGGTGGTCGGCGGCGGCACGATCAAGATCGCGATGAAGTTCACCGACTTCACGGACGACAGCTATATGTACATGCTCCATTGCCATCTGCTCCAGCACGAGGACGAGGGCATGATGGCCGGCCTCATGGTGACGGAGAGCTAGACAGGGCCGGACCCCCACCGCTACGGCGAGAGGGCGGCGCGGCGGTGTCAGGTGAGGCCGGCCATGCGGGCCCGCTCCACCGCCGGGCCGATCGCCCGCGTCACCGCCGCGACGTCCGCCTCCGTGGAGGTGTGGCCGAGCGAGAAGCGCAGGGTGCCGCGGGCGAGGTCCGGGTCGGTGCCGGTGGCGAGGAGGACATGGCTCGGCTGGGCCACGCCCGCCGTGCACGCCGAGCCGGTGGAGCACTCGATGCCCTGCGCGTCGAGCAGCAGGAGCAGTGAGTCGCCCTCGCAGCCCGGGAAGGTGAAGTGCGCGTTGGCGGGCAGCCGGCCGCCGGGGGCCGGGTCGCCGCCGAGGATCGCGTCGGGCACGGCCTTGACGACCGCGCCGGCCAGGTCGTCGCGCAGGGCGCCGATCTCGCGGGCGAACCACTCGCGCCGCTCGGCGGCCAGCCGTCCGGCGACCGCGAAGGAGGCGACGGCGGGCACGTCGAGCGTGCCGGAGCGGACATGACGCTCCTGACCGCCGCCGTGCAGCACGGGTACGGGGGTGTACTCGCGACCGAGAAGCAGCGCGCCGATCCCGTAGGGACCGCCGATCTTGTGGCCGGACACCGTCATCGCGGCGAGGCCCGAGGCGGCGAAGTCGACGGGGATCTGGCCGAAGGCCTGGACGGCGTCGGCGTGCAGCGGGATCCCGAACTCGGCCGCGACATCCGCCAGTTCACGGACCGGCATGACGGTGCCGATCTCGTTGTTGGCCCACATGACCGTGGCGAGGGCGACATCGCCGGGGTTGCGGACGATGGCCTCGCGCAGGGCGTCGGGGTGGACGCGGCCGTACGCGTCGACGGGCAGGTACTCGACCGTGGCGCCCTCGTGCTCGCCGAGCCAGTGGACCGCGTCGAGGACGGCGTGGTGCTCGACCGGGCTCGCGAGAACGCGGGTACGGGCCGGATCGGCGTCTCTGCGGGACCAGTACAGGCCCTTCACCGCGAGGTTGTCGGCCTCGGTGCCGCCGGAGGTGAAGACCACCTCGCTGGGGCGGGCGCCGAGGGCGTCCGCCAGGGTTTCGCGGGCCTCCTCGACCGTCCTGCGGGCACGGCGGCCGGCGGCGTGGAGGGAGGAGGCGTTGCCCGTGACGCTCAGACGCTCGGTCAGGGCCTCTACTGCCTCGGGAAGCATGGGGGTGGTCGCGGCGTGGTCGAGGTAAGCCATGGTGGGCTCGATTCTACGGGCCCGCTCTCTTCTCGCCTCGGCCCCCACCGGTGTGACTGCCCGCCCCTGCTCACGCACGGGGTCGTGACGCGCTCACGTGACGCACTCAGCGGCATCGCGCCCGGGCTCTCGCGCGGCGCGCCCGGCGCCGCCGCGGGCCGCGGGCCGCGGTGGAGCCCCGGCCGTCGCGGCCGCCTCAGAAGCTCCAGGACACCGTGTTGTCGAACTGCATGAAGGCGACCAGGACGACCAGGTCGGCGATTCCCAGGCCGAGACCGAGGAAGGCGCGGCCCCGGCGGGCCGTGCCGCGCCAGAGGGCGACGGAGGCGAGGACGATGGCGATGGGGCCCAGGAAGACGTTCAGCACCAGGAGCCCGACGAGGCCGAGGATGAAGGAGGCCACGGCCATGCCGTCCGCGTCCTGGACGGCGGTCCGGCGCGGGGCACGGGCGGCCTCGGTCGTGCCGGCGGTGCGGGCGGCCTCGGCGGTGCGATCGGCGCCGGACGCGGGGGTCGCGCCGGGCTTGCCGGTAGCGGCGGGCTTACGGGTAGCGGCGGTGGTACCGGCGATGCGGTTCGTGCCGGTGGTGCGCGTGGTGAGTTCCATGATGCGGGTCAGCTCCCAACGGTCAGTCGGTGCAGGTGTGGGACCAACGGCCGGTCGGCAATGGTGCGGGACCAACGGTCAGTTGGCGGAGGGGTGGCGTCGGCGGGCGCCGCGCTCACGCAGCGCGAAGACGACCAGCCAGACGCCGATGACGGCCGCGGCGACGAGGGTCACGGGCAGCGGCGCGTGCGCCACGGAGCCCATGACGACGCCGAGCAGCAGGAGTGCGGCGACGAGGAACAGCATGAGATGCCTCTCGAAGAAGTCTCGGAGTCCTGTCCCGGACCGTCCGGGACCTCAACGGTGAGGCCCCGATGTTTCCGGGACTTGACGACTCAGTAAACGGTTGTAGTAACACTTGTTCACTGACTCTTGAGTCTAGCGCGCCCCACGGCTTTAAAATTCCAGAGAACAGTTGTTAACTGCATGGTATGAGTCACACTCTCGGCATCCGCCAGGCGCAGAAGCAGAAGACCCGACAGGCGCTGCTGGAGGCGGCGTTGGGGCTTCTTGAGGACCAGAGCCTGAGCAGCCTGGGGCTGCGCGAGGTCACCCGCGCCGTCGGAGTCGCCCCGACCGCCTTCTACCGGCACTTCCGCTCGACGGCGGATCTCGGCGTGGCGCTGGTCGAGGAGGCGCTCGGCAGCCTGCACCCGATGATCGAGCACACGGTGTCCGCGGCGGGTGACACCGACGAACGCATCGCCCGTGCCGTGGAACTGATCGCCCACCATGTCGGTACGCACCCGGCGCACGTCCGCTTCATCGCGCGCGAGCGGCACGGCGGGGTCCAGCCGGTGCGGGACGCGATCCGCGAGCAACTGGCCCGGTTCGCCGAGGAGGTCAAGGACGCGCTGGCCGAGCACCCCGAGTCGGCGGGGTGGAGCGACGACGATCTGCTAATGCTCGCGGGCCTGTATGTCGACCACATGCTGATGGCGGCCTCGGCGTTCCTGGAGGCGCTGGACGGCTCCGAGGCGGAGCGCGAGCGGGTGGCCCGGGTGGCGAGCCGTCAGTTGCGGCTGATCAGCATCGGCCGCCACCACTGGCTCGGCTGACGGCCCCGGCAGGCCGGCGGACAGCCGCGCGCAGCACCCCGCGCGCGGCACCGCCGTACGTCGTACACCGTGGGAAGGCGGGCCTTCCGGTCCGTCAGCCCTGAGCGGCGGCCGACTGCCCCTGGCCCTGCCCCTGACCCTGCCCGCCGCCGGGGCCGCCTCCACAGCCGCCCTGGCCGCCGCCCGTACCGCCGCCGGGAGCGCCGCCCGGCATGCCCGAGGGGTTGCCGGAGGGGGCCTTCCCGGTGGGCATGCCCGAAGGTGCGCCGGACCGCGAGGGCATGCCCGAGGGGGCGCCGCTGGGGCGTCCGGAGGCGCCGCCAGGCATCCCGGAGGGGCGCGCGCAGTTCTGCCCGCCGGAGGTCTTGCTGTTCGAGGACGACGAGTCGCCGGAGCCGCAGGCCGCCAGCAGGGGCGAGAGCGCGAGGAGGGCGACGAAGGGAACGAGTCGTGCACGACGGTTCATGGGGTAACTCCCAGTCAAGTCACGTGGGCCGGTTGACGAAAGCCGGACGAGCGGGAGCCAGAGCACCAGATCCACGTAGGGCCGCGCTGTGCCGCAGCTGTGCCTTGCTGTGCGGCGCGGCCCCGGCAACGGGGCTCAACCCCCTTCGTACACCGCGCTGATGGCGGCGGCCGTCGCGGCCAGTTCCGCCCGCGCCTCGGCCGGCGCGAGGACCTCCAGGGCGTCTCCGAAGGCCAGCAGCGTGCGGGTCTCCCGCACCGAGCCGAGGGTGAGGCGCGCGGTCGCCCACTCGCCGGCGCCGTCGTCCTCGGGCAGTTCGGCGAGGGAGGCGGCGTGAAGGCGTACGAACATGTCGAGGCGGGAGCGCCGTACCCGAACCGTGACATCGAGACCCCCCGGCCTCTCCTCGACCTGGCGACGCAGCACCTCCCAGGCGTCGGCGAGTTCGACGCCCGGACGGCGCCGCACCGGGTCCGGAAGGAGGGTGGCCGCGCGGACGCGGTCGGCGCGGAACAGCCGTGGGCTGCCGCGCCGGTCGGCGACCAGGTACCAGACACCGGCCTTGGAGACGAGCCCGTACGGGTCGACGGTGTAGGTACGCGGTTCGGCGTCCCCGCCGTGCCGGTAGCGCAGCCGCAGCCGGCGGTCGGTGAAGACGGCGTCCTGCAACACGTCCAGATCGACGGCCCGTTGGGGCCCGCCCTTCCAGCGTGTGGCGTCGACCAGGATCCGCCGGCTGGTGACCTCGGCGGCCGGCCGGAAGGGTGCGGGCAGCGCGGCCATCACCTTGCGCAGCGCCGAGCCGAGCGCCGCGTCGAGACCGAGGGCGGCGTGCGCTCCCTGCGCGGCCAGGATGAACAGCGAGCGGGACTCGTCCGCGGTCAGTCCCGTGACGTCCGTACGGAATCCGGCGAGCAGTTCGATGCCGCCGTGCCGCCCGCGTTCGGCGTAGACCGGGACGCCCGAGGCCGACAGCGCCTCGATGTCCCGGTAGACGGTGCGCACCGACACCTCCAGCCGGTCGGCGAGTTCGCGCGCCGGGACGCGGCCGCGGGTCTGGAGCAGCAGCAGGATCGAGAGCAGGCGGTCGGACTTCACGCGCCCAGGATCGCGCCCGCCGCGGGCCGTCCGCAAATGCTGACGGAAACTGTCAGGTTATGCGGTGACAGTGAGGGCACACCGACCCACGGAAGAGGTAGTCATGAACGCCATGGACCCCCGCCCCCTGTACACCCGCGCCGCCGGGCAGATCGCCTCGCTGATCGCGGCCGTCCGGCCGGAGCAGCTGGACGGTGCCACACCGTGCGGCGGGTTCGACGTACGTCTGCTGCTGTCGCACATGGTCGGCGGCACCCGGCGGATCGCCGTGATCGGGGCGGGCGGTGACGGGCTCGCGGTGCGGCCGTTCGCCGACGGTGTGCCGGACGACGGCTGGAGCGCCGCGTACGGCGAGGTACGGGCGGAGGTCCGCGCGGGATGGTCGGACGACGCCCGGCTGGACGCGCTGGTGCGGGTGCCCTGGGGCGAGGCCCCCGGGCGCGTCGCCCTCGCCGGGTACGTCATGGAGGCCGTCACGCACACCTGGGACCTCTCCGAGGCGCTCGGCCGGCCGCTCGAACTCGATCCGGAACTGGCCGAGTTCGCGCTCGCCATCGCCGGGCGCGTGCTGCCCGACGAGGGGCGCGAGGACCCCGAGCTGCCCTTCGGCCCGGTGGTGCCGGTCCCCGCGGACGCCGACGCCTACGAGCGGCTGGCGGCCTGGACGGGCCGCCGGCCGCTGGTGACCGCCTGACGGCCCGAGACGTCGTCACCGGGGACGGGACGGTGACACCGACGGAGGGTGCCCCCGAGACCGCGCTCGGGGACACGGGCCCCGCGCGCCGCCGAGGGGGCAGCCCCGGTCAGGGGCCGGAACGCGGGCCGCCAAAGCCGAGGCGGGAACGCCGACCGGCACAGCCAAGGCGGGAACGCCCGGGGCGGCTCAGCCGAGGCCGGAACGCCCGGGGCGGCTCAGCCGAGGCCGGAACGCCCGGGGTGCTCAGCCGAGGCCGGAACGCCCGGGGCGGCTCAGACGGCCGGTGGCGCCGTGGTCCGGAACAGGGCGCGGGCTGTCGCCCGGGGCGGGCCCAGGGAGCCTGCGGCGATCAGCGCAGTCGGGCGCGGGCGAGTTGCCGGGACTGGGCGACCAGGCGGTCCGCGCTGTCCCAGACCTCCGCGTCCTCCTCCAGGAAGCCCCCGGCGAGGTTGCGGGTGGTGATCGAGACCCGCAGCGGGCCGGGCGCCGGGCGGGACCGTACGTGCACGGTCAGCTCGACGGTCGGCACCCAGCCGGACAGGCCGATCTCGAAAGCCGTCGGCGGCAGCGCGTCCACCGCGAGGAGCAGCGAGAGCGGGTCCGCGTCACGGCCGTCGGCGAGCCCGAACCACGCCCGCATCTCGCCCTTCCCGGACGGCGCGCCGAGCGCCCAGCCCAGGGTCGCGGGGTCGAGCTTGAGGAACAGCCGGTCGGTGATCGCCGAGCTGCCGGGGATGGGGGCGGGCGCGTCCTGCGGGCCGAAGCACTGGTCCATGGGCGGGATCTCGGGCGGCCGCGCGGTCGTCCGGACGTCGTCGGGCAGCGCGTCGAGATCGCCGTACGAGGCGAGCACGCGGATCCGCTCGGTCTCGTGGCCCTCGGCGTCGTACTGGAAGAGGGACGCCTGTCCGGTCGACAGCGTCCGGCCGGTGCGTACGACGTCCGTGCGGATGACCGCGGGGCCCGGCTGGGACGCGGTCAGATAGTGCGCGGAGACCGTGAACGGGTCGGAGTGCGGGAGGGCGTCGGCGAGCGCGCGGCCGAGGACGGCCAGCAGATAGCCGCCGTTGACGGCGTTGATGATCGTCCACCCGGCGGAGAGGTCGACGTCGTAGACGCCGGCCTCGCGCGGGGTGACGGCGGTGTCCCGGTCGAACTCACTGTCGCCGATCATGGCCCGTACGGCCTGTACCGAAGCTGCTTCTGGCATACGTGAACGGTACAACAGGAAATTACTAAGCGGTAGCTTTCACTGTCTCGGGCGTATGAACCCCACGCCGTCCCACCATTCAGGTGAGGATTCGGCATTTTCTTGTCAAGTGTCCGCAATCACCCGTGACCAATCGGACCGCGTTCTCCTCTGAAGGGACATGAGCCTCACCGGGACACCTTTCCTCCTGACCTCGTTCGCGCTGTGCGCCGTCGCCCTCCTGCTGCCCCTGGCCCTGTGGTCCCGGATGCCCGGACCGGCGCCGGTGCGCGGCGCGGCCAGGCTCCTGATGCTGCTGTTCGCCCAGGGGACGGCGATCAGCCTGGTGTTCGTCCTCGTGAACAACGCCAACAACCTGTACGACAACTGGGCCGACCTCCTCGGCACCGGCAACCATGTCCAGCAGGCCGCCGACCTCGGCGTGGACGGCACCGGAGGGATCTCGCTGAAGAGCCTGCCCAGGATGCGGCAGACCTTCCGGCCGGCCGACGGGCCGCGCATGCGGCAGGCCGGCGGCGTGCGCGTCACCGACCTGAAGGGACGGGTGTCGGGGGTGAACGCGGAGGTCTACGTCTGGCTGCCGCCGCAGTACGACAAACCCGCCTACCGGCACCGGAGGTTCCCCGTCGTGGAACTGCTGCCGGGCTATCCGGGCTCCGCGAAGGCGTGGTTCGGATCGCTCAGGGTGCACCAGCAACTGCTGCCGATGATGCTCGACGGGCGGGTCGCCCCGTTCATCCTGGTCGCGCCGCGCACCAACCTGCTGGCCCGCGCGGACACCGGCTGCGCGAACATCCCGGGCACCGTGAACGCGGAGAGCTGGCTCAGCATCGACGTGCCGAGGATGGTCATGGACAACTTCCGCGCCGAGTCCGCCCCGAACGGCTGGGCCACGGCCGGCTACTCGGCCGGGGCGCACTGCGCCACCAAGCTGGCCGTCGCCCACCCCGACCGCTACCGCGCCGCGGTGAGCATGTCCGGCTACAACGACCCCAAGGGCGAACGCGGTTCGCTCGCCGGACGGAGCCTGGAACTGCGCCGCCGGAACAATCCCTACCTGCTGCTGCGCGCCGACCGGATCCACCCCCGTGTCGCCCTCTACTTCTCCGGCGAGTCCGGTGACGGCTACCAGGCGGGCGCGGCGATCCAGGCGGTCGCGAAGCCGCCGACGAGCGTCGACGTGGTGCTGCTGCCGCGCAGCGCGGGCGGCCACGACATGGGCCTGTGGCGGCCGCAGCTCCCCGAGGTGTTCCGCTGGCTCACCGAGCAGTTCGACACCGGGGCGGGAGGCGCGGCGGGCACGCCCGGCTCCGGCCGCACTCCCGGAACCGGTGGCACGGGCAGCCCCCGGGGCGCCGGCGGCGCGGTCGGCGCCGACCGGGTCAGGACGTCCCTTCCTCACGCACCGTCGAACGGCGGTTCCACGCGCGCGGAGCTCGCCAGTGGAACCGCATCGCGAAAAGGCGCAGCACGAAGGCCGTGACGATGGCGAGGCCGCTGGTGAACGGGGTGAGCGCGTCGTACCGGATGCAGAGCACCACCATCGTGGCGCCGACGATCGCCGGGACCGCGTAGAGGTCACGGTCCCAGCGCAGCAGGGAGGGGACCTCGTTGGCGAGGACGTCCCGCAGCACACCGCCGCCCACGGCCGTCGCGAGGCCGAGGGCGGCGGAGGCCGTCAGGCCGAGCCCGTAGTCGTACGCCTTCACGGTGCCGGTGACACAGAACAGTCCGAGCCCGGCCGCGTCGAAGACGTTCACGCCGACCTGGATGCGCTCCACCTGAGGGTGCAGGAAGAACACGAGCAGGGCGGCGACGAGCGGTGTGGTGAAGTACCCCAGGTCGGTGAAGGCCGCCGGAGGTACCGCACCGATGATCACATCACGCAGCAGCCCTCCGCCCAGCGCGGTGATCTCCGCGAGGACGGCGATACCGAAGACGTCGAAGTTCTTGCGGACGGCCAGCAGAGCACCGGAGATCGCGAAGACGAAAATGCCGATCAGGTCGAGCGTGTGCTGGACGGAGGGGCTGAAGATTTGCTGAAGCACCCCCACATTCTCACCCGTCGCGGGGAGTGCACCTTACAAAGGAAGGCTCAGACGGCAGGTTTCCCTGTGGTGAACAGCCAGGTCTGGAAGAGGTCGTCGAGCTGCCGGCCGGAGATCCGCTCGGCGAGGGCGATGAAGTCGGCGGTACTGGCGTTGCCGTACCGGTGCAGCTTCGTCCACGCGGGCAGCAGCTTGAAGAAGGCGGTGTCGCCGATGCGCTCGCGCAGCATCTGGAGCGTCATGGCGCCCCGCTGGTAGACCGCCGAGGCGAACATCGTGTCCCGCTGCGGATCGGCGACCTCGGTCTGCCAGAAGGAGGAGTCGGCCGGCCGCTGGCCGTACCCGGCGACGAACGAGTCGTGCGCGGAGCGGATGCCCTTGTGCTCGGCCCACAGCCACTGGGCGTAGGTCGCGAAGCCCTCGTTCAGCCAGACGTCCTTCCAGTGGGCCACCGAGACGGAGTCGCCGAACCACTGGTGGGCCAGCTCGTGCACGATCGTGGTCTCCGAGCGCACGGCCGAGTACGCGGGCTTCGACTGCACCTCCAGCGAGAAGCCCGCCTCGGGCATGTCGTCGACGATCGCGCCGGTCTCCTCGAACGGGTACGGGCCGAAGACCTGCGACCAGTAGTCGGTCGCCTCCGCGGTGACGGCGTACACGTCGACGCTGTTGCTGTTGGCGAGCACCGGGTCGATGGCGACGTAGATCGGTGTCCCGGCCGGGGTCTTCCCGGTCCGCACGTCGAACTTCCCGATGGTCGCCGTCGCGAGGTAGGTGGCCATGGGCCGGCTCTCGCGCCAGTGGGTGACCGTCTCGGCGCCCTTGTCGCGGGTCGATATCAGGCGTCCGTTGGAGACCCCCGTCAGGCCCTTGGGCGCCGTGATGCGGATGTCGTAGGTCGCCTTGTCGGACGGGTGGTCGCTGGAGGGGAACCAGGTGGAGGCGGCGTTGGGCTCGCAGGCGACGAAGACGCCGTCGGCGGTCTTCATCCACCCGTAGTCGGAGCCGAACACGATCGGACCGTTGAGGGCCTCGGGGATCCCGCCGTAGGTCACGGTCACCGTGAACGTCCGGCCCTTGGCCAGCGGGCCGCGCGGGGTGATGTGGATCTCGTCGCCCTCCCGCGTGAAGTGCGCCGCTCTGCCGTTCACCTCGATCCTCGTGACGTCCAGCTTCTGGAGGTCCAGGTCGAACGCGGAGAGGTTCTGGGTGGCGCGGGCGGTGAGGGTCGTACGGCCGTCGAGGCGGTCGGTGTCCGGGTTGTACGCCACGTCGAGGGCGTAGTGGCGGGCGTCGAAGCCGCCGTTGCCCAGTTGGGGGAAGTAGGCGTCACCTATGCCGTCGGCGCCCGGGGTGGGGGCGGAGGAGGCGGCGATGAGGAATAAGGAGGCCATCGCGGTCGCGAGAGCCCCTGAACGTGCCGAACGGGAGAGTGCCATCAGCGTCCCTTTCGTACGTGTTCCGATCATTTCTGATCAGACGGACACGCAGGACTCTGCACTCTCCCGTTCGAGCATGTTCATGACTTTGCCAAGTCGTCACGGCCTACTTGCCGGTTGACTCCTGACGATCGGCTTCCGCGACCTCGGAGTCCGACGCGGAGCCGGCCTCCTCGGCGGTGGCGGCGACCTCGGCCGGAGCCTTGCCCGACACCTCGGCGGAGTCCACGCCGGAGACAAGCTCCACCGCTTCGCGCGCCGCCGACAGCAGGACGACGTCCTGCGGCGCCTGGTCCGCGGCGTTCTCCGGGTGGTGGCAGGCGACCTGCTGGCCGGGCTTCAGCTCGATGAGCGGCGGCTCGGTCGTCTTGCAGACCTGCGTGGCCTTCCAGCACCGGGTGTGGAAGCGGCAGCCGCTCGGCGGGGCGATCGGCGAGGGAACGTCACCCTTGAGCAGGATGCGCTCGCTCTTGGTGCCCCGGCGCTTGGGGTCCGGCACCGGTACGGCCGACATCAGGGCCTTGGTGTACGGGTGCATCGGCGCCTCGTACAGCGAGGAGCGGTCGGCGAGCTCGACGATCTTGCCGAGGTACATCACCGCGATGCGGTCCGAGACATGGCGCACGACGGAGAGGTCGTGGGCGATGATCACGTACGTCAGACCGAGCTCGGACTGCAGGTCGTCCATCAGGTTCACGACCTGCGCCTGGATCGACACGTCGAGCGCCGAGACCGGCTCGTCCGCCACGACCAGCTTCGGCTTCAGGGCGAGCGCGCGGGCGATGCCGATGCGCTGGCGCTGACCGCCGGAGAACTCGTGCGGGTAGCGGTTGTAGTGCTCGGGGCTCAGACCCACCAGCTCCAGGAGCCGCTGGACCTCCTTCTTCACACCGCCCTGGGGCTCCACGCCCTGGAGCCGGAACGGCGCCGAGACGATCGAGCCGATGGTGTGACGGGGGTTCAGCGACCCGTAGGGGTCCTGGAAGATCATCTGGATGTCGCGGCGCAGCGGACGCATCTTCGAGGCGCTGAGCCGGGTGATGTCCTGGCCCTCGAACTCGATGCTGCCGCCGGTCGGGTCCTGGAGACGGGTGATGACCCGGCCCATGGTCGACTTGCCGCAGCCGGACTCGCCGACGACGCCGAGCGTCTCGCCCTTGCGGACCTCGAAGTCGATGCCGTCGACCGCCTTGACCGCGCCGACCTGACGCTGGAGAACGCCCTTCCGGATGGGGAAGTGCTTCTGCAGCCCCTGGACCCGGAGCAGGACCTCGCGGTTCTCCGAGGACTTCGCGCGGTGCTCGGGAGCCGCAGCCTGCTGCGGGATCACCGCGCCTCCGCCGTCCGTCTTGTTCGTCTCACTCACAGCTTCGGCGCAATCTCTTCGGTCCAGATCCGCGTGCGGTCCTCCTGCGAGAGGTGGCAGGCCGTGTAGTGGCTGGTGCCGACCAGCTGCAGTTCGGGACGCACGGTGCGGGTGACATCGCCCTTGGGCAGGTCCGCGTACGGGCAGCGCGGGTGGAAGGCGCAGCCCGAGGGGACGTTGATGAGGCTCGGCGGCTGGCCCTTGACCGGGATGAGCCGGTCGGACGTCTCACGGTCGATGCGCGGCATCGAGCCGAGCAGACCCCAGGTGTAGGGGTGCTGCGGCTGCTCGAAGACCCGCTCGACGGAACCGCGCTCGACGCACCGGCCGCCGTACATCACCAGCACCTCGTCGGCGATCTCGGCCACCACACCCAGGTCGTGGGTGATGAGGACGACCGCGGAGCCGAACTCCTTCTGCAGGTCGCGGATGAGGTCGAGGATCTGCGCCTGGACGGTGACGTCGAGGGCGGTCGTCGGCTCGTCCGCGATGAGCAGCTCGGGGTTGTTGACGAGCGCCATCGCGATCATCGCGCGCTGCCGCATGCCGCCCGAGAACTCGTGCGGGTAGCTGTCGGCGCGCTTGGCCGGCTCGGGGATGCCGACGCGGTCGAGCATCTCGATCGCCCGCTTGCGGGCGGTCTTCTTGTCGACCTTGTGGTGCGTGCGGTACGCCTCCACGATCTGGTTGCCGATCGTGTAGTACGGGTGCATCGCGGACAGCGGGTCCTGGAAGATCATCGCCATCTCACGGCCGCGGAGCTTGCGCACCTCGTCCGGGTGGGCGCCGACCAGTTCCTTGCCGTCGAGCCAGATCTCGCCCGACATCCGGACGTTCTTGCCGCGCGCTCCGAGCCGGTGCAGGCCCATGACCGCCAGCGAGGTGACGGACTTGCCGGAGCCCGACTCGCCCACGATGCAGAGGGTCTTGCCCTTCTCCACCGAGAAGGTGAGCCCGTCGACGGACTTGACCAGACCGTCGTCGGTCGGGAAGTGCACCTTGAGGTCGCGCACTTCGAGGAAGGACCGCGGAGCGTTCGAGGGCGAGGAGACGGGCTCGCCGACCGCGGCGCCGGTCTTGGAAAGTTCGGTCATGAGAGCCTCACCCGCGGGTCGGCGGCCGCGTACAACATGTCCACCAGAAGATTTGCGATGACGACGAAGAAGGCGGCGAGAAGGGTCACGCCGAGGATCTGCGGCAGGTCGTTGTCGGTGATGCCGTCCACCGCGTAAGCGCCGATACCGTGCAGAGAGAACACGCTCTCGGTGATCACGGCACCGCCGAGCAGCAGACCGAGGTCCATGCCGAAGACGGTGATGATCGGGGTGAGGGCGGCGCGCAGTCCGTGCCGGACCACGACCTTGCTCTCGCGCAGGCCCTTGGCGCGGGCCGTGCGGATGAAGTCCTCGTTCATCGTCTCCAGCATGCCCGAGCGGGTGAGCCGCGCGTAGATGGCGGAGTACAGGAGCGCGAGAGAACACCAGGCGGGGAAGAGGGTGTTGGCCCACTGGATGGGATTCTCGGTGAACGGGACGTAAGTGCGGCCGAAGATCGGCCACTTGTAGGTGAAGAGCAGCAGCGCCAGGTTGCCCGTGAAGAACATGGGCAGCGAGACACCGGCGAGCGCGACGCCCATGAAGGTGCGGTCGAAGAACGAGCGCGGCTTGAGCGCGGAGATCACGCCGACGGCCACACCGGACACCAGCCACAGCACCGCGGCACCCACGGCGAGCGAAAGGGTCACCGGAAGGCGGGAGGTGAGCTCCGGCCAGACGGCCTGGTGGGTCTTGAAGGAGTACCCGAAGCACGGTGCGTCGCAGTGCGCCGTGGTGGGACCCAGGTCATAGGTCGCGCCGCTGACGATCCCCTTGATGAAGTGCCAGTACTGGACGTAGACGGGCTGGTCCAGACCGAGGTTGTGCTTGACCGCGAGGATGTCGGCCTTCGTCGGGCTCTTCCCGATGTACTGCTGCGCGAGCTGGTCGGCGGTCTGGCCGACCAGTCTGGGCAGCAGGAAGAAGATGGCGAAGGTGACCGCGGAGACGACCAGGAGCAGGATCACTGCCGCTGCCGTCCGACGGAGGATGTACGAGATCACGGGGATCGGCGCTGGTGCCCGCGGGCCGCTAAGCCCGCGGGCACCAATGCCTTCACCTGCCTTCCGGGGCTGCTACTTCTTCGTGGTGCCGATGTTGAGGTAGTCGTACTGACCGCTGAAGGCCGCCGTGGAGACCAGGTTGGTCGCGTACTGCGGGCGGGCCAGCAGAACCTTGAAGTAGGTCAGCGGCACGAGGACGGCGTCGTCCATGGTCTTCTTGTCGATCTCGGTGTACAGGGCGTTGCGCGCGGCGTCGTCCTGCGTACCGATGGCCTTCTCAAGAAGGGAGTTGACGTCCTTGTTGTCGTACTGCGACAGGTTGGTGTTACCCGACGCGCCGATCGCGGAGCCGTTCAGGATCTGCTGCAGGAAGCCGTAGCCGGAGGGCCAGTCGGCACCCCACTGCATCATGATCAGGCCGATGTTCTGCTTCTCGGTGAACTTCGGGACACCCGCGTAGTCGGTGAAGTACTTGCCCGACGGGTACTGCTTCAGGGTGGCGTTGATGCCGGCCTTCTTCAGCGAGGCGATGATCGCGGTGGCCGCGTCGATCTCCTGCGGGCGGTCGCTGCGCGCCGTGATGTTGGTGCTGATGGTCGACTTGCCACAGGCCTTGAGCTGGTCCTTGGCCTTGGCCGCGTCACCCTTGTTGCCGGCGGAGGCGTAGACGTCCGACTTGGCGTAGCCCGGGATGTCCGGCGGGAGAACCGTGGAGGCGATGTCGCCACGGATCGGGCCGCCCTCGGCGGTCTGCACCGAGACCTTGTCGATCGCGAACTGCACGGCCTTGCGGCACGCGACGTTGTCGAACGGCTTCACCTTGCTGTTGATCGCCATGTAGACGAGACGGCCACCGTAGGTGTTGTCGGTGTTGGCCTTCTTCGCGGCGTCGGTGAGCACCTGTGCCTGGGTCGCGGCCTGGACACCGGCACCACCGAGGTCGATCGCGTCGCCCGCGAGGACGTCCTTGTCGATCGTCTCGGCGTTGACCTTCAGGTTGACGACGATCTTGTCCGGGTACTGCTTGCGCAGCGGGTCCGTCTTCGCGTCCCAGTTCTCGTTGCGCACGAGGACGGCCTGCTTGCCGTCGGAGTAGCTCTGGAACTTGTACGAGCCCGAGGACACGATGTTCTTGACGTAGTCGACGCCGTTGTCCTTGGCCTGCGGGACCGGCGCCGTCTGCGGCGAGGCGACCAGGTAGTCGAACTCCTGGAAGGCGGTCTTCAGGTGGAAGACGACCGTCGTGTCGTCAGGGGTCGCGATCGAGTCGAGGCCCTTGCCGCTCTTGTCCTTGTAGGGACCCTTGTACTTGTCGCCGCCCACGAGGAACTGCTGGAAGTAGTTCGGGCCGAGGGAGAGCACGTCACGCGCGAAGTTGGAGCGCTCGACCGCGTACTTGACGTCCTTGGACGTGATCGGCGTGCCGTCCTGGTACTTCAGGCCCGTACGCAGCTTGTACGTCCAGGTCTTGCCGCCGTCGCTCGGGACGCCCTTGCCGGCCGCGAGGTCCGGGACAAGGGTGTTGCCCTTCTGACCGGCGCCGGGCTGGAACGTCATCAGCGGGCGGGCGTACAGCCGGCTGAGGTTGTACATGTACGCGTAGTACGTGTTGCCCGGGTCGAAGGAGTCCGGGACATCGGAGTACTCGTACGTAACCGTGCCCCCCTTCTTCGCGGAGGCGTTGACGACGCCCTGTGTGGCTGCGTTGGCCCCAGCTGATTTGGCGGTGCCGTCGTTCTTGTTGTCATCGGCCTTGCTGCAGCCTGCAACGAGCAGACTCGCGGAGCCGATGGCCGCTATAGCGGCCAGCGCTGACCTTCGCATGATGGGCGGGTTCCCCTCCATTGTCGGAAACTTGGTGATCTCTCGGTGTCCGTCAGGCATCAGCGGCTGCGCGGGTCGAGAGCGTCGCGGAGACCGTCGCCGAGCAGATTGAAGGCGAGGACGGTCACGAAGATGGCGAGGCCGGGCACGATCATGAACTGCGGGTCGACCTGGTAGTAGGTGACCGCTTCCCTGAGCATGCCGCCCCAGGACGCCTGCGGGGGCTGGATACCGACCCCGAGGAAGCTGAGGGACGCCTCGAAGAGGATGTTGGTCGGGATGAGCAGCGTCGAGTAGACGATGATCGGGCCGACCAGGTTGGGCAGCAGCTCCCGGAAGACGATGTACGGGCCCCTGGCGCCCATGCCCCGGGAGGCGTCCACGAATTCCCGCTCACGCAGGGCGAGCGTCTGGCCTCGGACGATCCGGCCCAGGTAGGGCCAGTTGAAGAAGCCGATCACGAAGATCAGCACGCTGAGGTGGAGCGGGAGCCCTTCGAGGCCGAACGCACCGCCCTGCAGGGTGGCGGAGATGGCGATCGCGAAGAGCAGGAGGGGGAAGGCGAGGAAGGTGTCCATCAGGCGGCTGATGATCGAGTCGACCCGCCCGCCGTAGAAGCCCGCGACGACGCCCAGGATCGCGCCGATCACGTTCGACAGGATGGTGGCCCCGAAGGCGACGACCAGCGACACCCAGGAGCCCTCCAGGACACGGGTGGCCATGTCGCGCCCGAACTTCGGGTCGACACCGAGCGGGTGGTCCGCGCTCATGCCACCCGAACCGCCCTTGGGGAGCGAGGTGTTGGGGTCGATCAGGTCCTGGTGGAAGGCGTTCGGGTCCAGGCCCAGCATCGACTGGATGGGCCGGGCGAGGATCGCCATCAGGATGAGCAGTACGACGATGACACCGCCGGCGACCGCCACCTTGTCGCGCTTGAAGCGCGTCCAGGCGATCTGTCCCAGGGAACGGCCCTCGATCTGCCCCTTGCCGGCTCCGGCAAGCACAGCCTCCGGCTGCGCTTCCGTTGCCGCCGCGGTGGTCTCGATCGGTGCGGTCACAGTGACCCGACCCCTCTCGCCGGTGGTGACCGGCCTACGCCTGCCGCTGTCTGCGGCTTGGTTCACTTGCTCGCCGGGAGGTTGACCGCAGGTGGTGCGGCCCGATGGCCCGGCTGATGATTCGACTTGCACTCGCTCACAGGACCGAAGACCCCGTGTCTGTTGGGGGAGTCTTCAGTGCCGCCACGATCGGGTGCCAGGCCTCATGGAGAAACTATGCGCAACCGTGATGCTTGTTGAGGGATTCCGTTATCCGAACAGTGGGTAACAGGATTCGGACGACTGCCAATTGACACTAAAGAACCCCAGAAGTGCTCTTTAGGTCTTGAATGCCACCAATATTGGACATTAGGCACAAACGTCCGCTTCCCCGCAGGTCAGCAGCATGGGACGCACGACATATGAAGGCCGTGTGCAGGGTCATGATGCCAGCCGAACTCGCACTGGCATCCGACAGGTCCGGGATTCGGGACGCCCTCAGTAACCGCCGCGGGCCGGCGGATAGCCGTAGCCGCCCGCCATCGGCGCCTGCGCGGGAGCCGCGTGCGCCTCTCGGTCGTAGAACGGCCGGGCGTTCGCGCGCAGCCACATCGCCACCGGGTCGAACTCGTCCGACATCGCGACGGTGGAGACGGGCAGCCCGTCCGGGACCGCGCCGATGGACTGCTGCATCATCGCCCGCACCGAGTCCACCGCGGGCGGTGAAGTGTCGTACACGTCAAGGCCGATGGCGAGATACGGCGCCCCGAGCGCGGGCTGGACCCAGGCCCGGCGCAGCGAGCGCACGGCCGGGGTCAGATGCGCGTTCTGGGTCAACAGGGCGTAGAACTGCGGGATTTCGATGCCGGGTTCGGAGAGCCGGAGCGGGCCTGCGGGCTGCCGCTCCAGGCCCGTGGCGATCCGGCGCAGATCCAGCCAGGGGATGCCGAGACCGCCGCCGGGGGCGTGCGGATTGAGCCAGAGGCCGAACTGGTCGGGATACAGGGTGCGGGCGACGTCCAGCCCGTCCACGACTTCGTACGAGCGGTTCCAGCCACTGGCCGAGAGTTCCTGGGCCGAGGTGACGCAGGGCGCGTACCCGAAGCCGTCCACCCTCATGTTCCCGTACTGGGCGTCCGGGGAGCCGGCCTGGCCGTGCCAGAGCAGCATCCACACCTGGCCGGACGACGGGGTCGCGAGCGCGCGAAGGAGCGCCTCGTAGGCGTCGTAACGCCCGGGAGTCACCTGGCGCAGCATGTGCTCGACCTGCCCGGCCGCGGCCGTGCCCGACGCGCTCACCCTCAACCGCCCCTTCGCGAACAATTCACGACGAACTCATCCCTTACGCCCGAGGCGCCGGTTACGAACATGCGTCAACACCTCGACCAGGCCATGAAACCAGCTTATGCGGCGTTCGCGCTCCGCCGGGGGAAGCAGCCGAGAGCGGTGGCCCGCCGCGTGCGGGGAGCAGCGGGCCCCGCGGGGCCGGGCGCCCGGTTTCCCGGGCGCCCTCGGGGCGGGCGCCGTTCAGTGACCGTACTGGTAGAAGGGGCGCACCTGGGCTCGCATCCAGTCGCCGACCGGGTCCTGCGTCACGTCGAGGAGAACCAGGTTCACCGGAATGTTCATCGGGACGCGGCCGAGGGCGCGGCCCAGGGCGTCCAGGGGCAGGGTGCGGGCCTCGCCCTCCCAGAGCGAGAGTTCGACGCCGATGAACATGACCGGATCGTCGCCCTCGATGCTGGCCAGACAGCGGCGGGCGCTCAACACCACACCGGTCCCGGCGAACTCGGCCGAGGCCGCGGCGAGGAAGTCCATCGGATCGTCCTGCCAGTCGGGCTCGAAGAGCCGCACCCGCCCACCGCCGGCCGACCCGTCCAGCGGGGTCCGCCCGGCCCGGCACAGCTCGGCGACGGCCATCGGCGGCAGCGGTACGCCGACCACACCGTCCGGGTTGACGGCGATGCCGACCTGCGGCGGAAGGCCGCGGGCGAACTCCACGGCGGGCGCGATCGTGTACGACATGTGGCCGCCGGTGACCTGGCGGAACTGCTCCTCGGAGCTGAAGACGGGGACGTACACCTGGCCCCCGAGGTCCATCGTGGGCAGATCGAGCGGACCGCTCTGCGGGCCGCCGCCGTTGGGCAGCGGCACCCATACGAAGCTGCGGCCGAGCGCCTCGACGATACGAGCGGCCGCCGAGGGCCCCGCGGGCATGCTGAGGGAGGAGGACAACACCTCCTCCAGCTCGTTGCCGGGCCAGCCGCCGTGCGGATGGGGGTGCGCCTGTGCCGGAAAGTCCATCTGTCTACCGCCCGCTTCGAACCGTTGTTCCGGCTGGAAAGATTAGTGGGCCACCGCAACCGGTCAGTGGCCGAAGTCGATCCCGCGCAGGACGTCCGCCGCGTCCCGGTCGATCAGCACCGCCGAGCCGCACCCCGGGGGCAGGTCTCCCCTCTCGGCGGAGCGCAGCAGCCGGGCGACCGCGCCGCGATGGCGGGCGAAGGCGTAGCGCGAGACGCCCCGGCCGCGCTCGCGCTGCCCGTCCCGCGCGGTGCCCGGCGGGACGTCGAGCAGCAGCAGGTGCAGCGCGCCGCCCCGGCGCCGGGCCTCGCGGGCGAGCCAGCGGCGCACCCAGGCCTGCGTACCGCAGTCGTGCACGACGAGTCCGCCGCCGCCCCGCAGCGCGCGGCGCAGGCCGGCGTAGTGCGCGAGGCGGACGAGGGGGCGGTAGAGGACGTACGGCACCAGGCGGGCCATCCGGCCGTCCCAGCGCTCGCGGGTGTCCTGCGAGTCGACGCGCGCGCCCCGCACGGCCCGCCGCATCAGCGTCGACTTTCCGCTGCCGGGCAGTCCGGTGACCACCACGAGGTCGCGCGCCCCGAAGCGGAGACCGTGCGGGCTGTGTCCGACCCGGTCGCGGAGGTCCCGGACGACAGGCGCCGGCAGCGGGCCGCGCGCCTCCCGGGCCGGTGCGCCGGGCTGCTCCGGCAGCGCGAGACCCGAGGTCGTCGCGTACGCCGTGGTCCTGTTCACCGTGACCGTCCTCCCCTTGGGTGTGGAGTCCCATCCCCGTCGACTGTAAAGAGAAGGTAATGCCCGGCGCTTCCCCTTTTCATGCGCGGACTGCCACAGCCCGGTTACAGATGCCGGTCTGCCGGGATCGGACGGCACGTGCGATGATGGCCCCGCCAACTGCATACCGGCCGCTTGAATCCGCGCGGGAGAGTCCTGGGTACGTGTACCCGGGCGCCGAAGGAGCAAGTCCCTCCCTTGAATCTCTCAGGCCCCGTTACCGCGCGGGCGAGGCACATCTGAAAAGCGGGCCGCTCACCGGTGGCTCCACCCAAGGTGCAAATCAGGACCACCGTTTCGCGGGGTCCTGATGAACCTCTCAGGTTCCGATGACAGATGGGGAGGAACGACCTCGCCGTCATGCCTTGGGAGCCAGACCGATGAGCAGCACCGCACCCCGTCACACCGCGCTCGATGCCCTGCATCGCTCGCTGGGCGCGACGATGACCGACTTCGCAGGCTGGGACATGCCCCTGCGCTACGGCTCCGAGCGCGACGAGCACCTCGCCGTCCGCACGAAGGCCGGCCTCTTCGACCTCTCCCACATGGGCGAGATCACCGTCACCGGCCCCGAGGCCGCGGCTCTCCTGAACCACGCGCTGGTCGGCAACATCGCCACCGTCGGCGTGGGCCGCGCCCGCTACACCATGATCTGCCAGGAGGACGGCGGCATCCTGGACGACCTGATCGTCTACCGCCTGGCCGAGCACGAAGCCGGTTCCTCTCACTACATGGTCGTCGCGAACGCCTCCAACGCCCAGGTGGTGCTGGACGCGCTGACCGGGCGCGCCGCCGGTTTCGACGCCGTGGTGCGCGACGACCGTGACGCGTACGCGTTGATCGCCGTACAGGGGCCCGAGTCCTCCGGCATCCTCAAGGCGGTCACCGACGCGGACCTGGACGGCCTGAAGTACTACGCGGGCCTGCCGGGCACGGTGGCCGGCGTTCCGGCCCTGATCGCCCGCACCGGCTACACCGGCGAGGACGGCTTCGAGCTGTTCGTCGCCCCCGCCGACGCCGAGAAGGTGTGGCAGGCGCTGACCGACGCGGGCACCCCCGCCGGTCTTGTCCCCTGCGGTCTGTCGTGCCGCGACACGCTGCGCCTGGAGGCCGGCATGCCGCTGTACGGGCACGAGCTGACCACCTCGCTGACCCCCTTCGACGCCGGTCTCGGCCGGGTCGTGAAGTTCGAGAAGGACGGCGACTTCGTGGGGCGCGCGGCGCTGACCGAAGCCGCCGAGCGTGCCGCTTCCGAGCCGCCGCGGGTCCTCGTCGGCCTGATCGCCGAGGGGCGTCGCGTGCCGCGCGCCGGGTACTCGGTCGTCGTCGGCGGCCAGGTGATCGGCGAGATCACCTCCGGCGCCCCGTCCCCCACGCTGGGCAAGCCGATCGCCATGGCGTACGTCGACGCCGCGCACGCCGCGCCGGGCACCGCCGGTGTCGGTGTGGACATCCGGGGCAGCCACGAACCGTACGAGGTCGTGGCGCTGCCGTTCTACAAGCGCCGGAAGTGACACTGGTCCGCACGGGCCGGACGTGACACCGGTCCGCACGGGCCGGACATGACACGGATCCCCGTCGGGCTCCGGCGCTGACGGGCGATCCCGTCGGGCTCCGGACGTGACCCTGGGCACATCCGCCCGGGTCACCCACGCTTCCCTCCATCAGCACTCCCACGCGTACAGGAGAATTCAGGTCATGAGCAACCCCCAGAAGCTGCGCTACAGCAAGGAGCACGAGTGGCTGTCCGTCGCCGAGGACGGCGTCGCGACGGTCGGCATCACCGAGTACGCGGCCAACGCGCTCGGCGATGTCGTCTACGCCCAGTTCCCGGCGGTCGGTGACACGGTGACCGCGGGCGAGTCCTGTGGCGAGCTGGAGTCGACCAAGTCGGTCAGCGACCTGTACTCCCCCGTCGACGGCGAGGTCGTCGAGGCCAACCAGGACGTCGTGGACGACCCGTCGCTCGTGAACTCCGCGCCCTTCGAGGGCGGCTGGCTGTTCAAGGTGCGCGTCGCGGGCGAGCCCGAGGACCTGATGTCCGCCGACGAGTACACCGCCTTCACCGCCGGCTGAGGAGTCACCGCATGTCGCTTCTGAACACCCCCCTTCACGAGCTGGACCCGGACGTCGCGGCCGCCGTCGACGCCGAGCTGCACCGCCAGCAGTCCACCCTGGAGATGATCGCCTCGGAGAACTTCGCTCCGGTCGCGGTCATGGAGGCCCAGGGCTCGGTCCTGACCAACAAGTACGCCGAGGGTTACCCGGGCCGTCGCTACTACGGCGGCTGCGAGCACGTCGACGTGGCCGAGCAGATCGCCATCGACCGGGTGAAGGCGCTCTTCGGCGCCGAGTACGCCAACGTGCAGCCCCACTCGGGTGCCTCCGCCAACCAGGCCGCGCTGTTCGCGATGGCCCAGCCCGGCGACACCATCCTCGGCCTGGACCTGGCCCACGGCGGCCACCTGACCCACGGAATGCGGCTGAACTTCTCCGGCAAGCAGTTCAACGTGGTCGCGTACCACGTGGACGAGGCCGGCCTGGTCGACATGGCCGAGGTCGAGCGGCTCGCCAAGGAGCACCGCCCGAAGGTGATCATCGCGGGCTGGTCGGCGTACCCGCGGCAGCTGGACTTCGCCGCGTTCCGCCGGATCGCGGACGAGGTCGAGGCCCTTCTGTGGGTCGACATGGCGCACTTCGCCGGTCTGGTCGCGGCGGGTCTGCACCCGAACCCGGTTCCGTTCGCGGACGTGGTCACCTCCACCACCCACAAGACGCTCGGCGGCCCGCGCGGCGGGATCATCCTGGCGAAGCAGGGCTTCGCGAAGAAGCTGAACTCCTCGGTCTTCCCGGGCTTCCAGGGCGGTCCGCTGGAGCATGTGATCGCCGCCAAGGCCGTCTCCTTCAAGGTCGCCGCCTCGGACGACTTCAAGGAGCGCCAGCAGCGCACGCTGGACGGCGCGCGCATCCTGGCCGAGCGTCTGGTCCAGGCCGACGTGAAGGCCGTCGGCGTGGACGTCCTGTCCGGGGGCACGGACGTGCACCTGGTCCTGGTCGACCTGCGCGACTCCGAGCTGGACGGCCGGCAGGCCGAGGACCGCCTCCACGAGGTCGGCATCACGGTCAACCGCAACGCCATCCCGAACGACCCCCGCCCGCCGATGGTCACCTCGGGCCTGCGCATCGGCACGCCCGCCCTCGCCACCCGCGGCTTCACGGCCGAGGACTTCACCGAGGTCGCGGACATCATCGCCGAGGCGCTGAAGCCGTCCTACGACGCGGAGGACCTGAAGGTCCGCGTGTCCGCTCTGGCCGACAAGCACCCGTTGTACCCCGGCCTGAAGTAGTTCCGTAGGCTTTCTGTCATACGTTGTATTCACCCGTACGGTTCCTTTCGTACGGACATCCGGGGCACCGCGCACACTGGAAGAGCGCGGTGCCCCGTTCCATGCGGTCCCGCACCACCTCCGCCGGACAACGGCGTCCGGCGAAACCACCAAGGAGTTCCCGTGGCCATCTCGGTCTTCGACCTGTTCTCGATCGGCATCGGCCCGTCCAGCTCCCACACGGTGGGCCCGATGCGCGCCGCCCGCATGTTCGCCCGGCGGCTGCGCAACGAAGAGCTGCTCGCCCCCGTCACGGCGATACGCGCCGAGCTGTACGGCTCCCTGGGCGCGACCGGCCACGGCCACGGCACCCCCAAGGCGGTGCTGCTCGGTCTGGAGGGCTCCTCGCCCCGGACCGTGGACGTGGAGGGCGCCGACGAGCGGGTCGAGCAGATCAAGTCCTCGGGCCGGATCAACCTGCTCGGCGAGCACGAGATCGACTTCTCCTTCGACGACGATCTGGTCCTGCACCGCCGCAAGGCCCTGCCGTACCACGCGAACGGCATGACGATCTTCGCGTACGACGCCTCGGGCGAGCTCGTCCTGGAGAAGACGTACTACTCGGTGGGCGGCGGCTTCGTGGTCGACGACGACGCGGTCGGCGAGGACCGCATCAAGCTCGACGACACGATCCTGAAGTACCCGTTCCGCACGGGCGACGAGCTGCTGCGGCTCACGAAGGAGACCGGCCTGTCGATCTCCGCCCTGATGCTGGAGAACGAGCGGGCCTGGCGCACCGAGGAGGAGATCCGCGAGGGACTCATCGGCATCTGGCGCGTCATGCAGGCCTGCGTCTCGCGCGGCATGGCCCGCGAGGGCATCCTGCCGGGCGGCCTCAGGGTCCGCCGCCGCGCCGCGCCCTCGGCCCGCCAGCTGCGCGCCGAGGGCGATCCGCTGGCCCACGCCATGGAGTGGATCACCCTCTACGCGATGGCGGTCAACGAGGAGAACGCGGCGGGCGGCCGGGTGGTCACCGCCCCCACCAACGGCGCGGCGGGCATCATCCCGGCGGTGCTGCACTACTACATCAACTTCGTGCCGGGCGCCGACGAGGAGGGCGTCGTACGGTTCCTGCTCGCCGCCGGAGCGATCGGCATGCTCTTCAAGGAGAACGCCTCCATCTCGGGCGCCGAGGTCGGCTGCCAGGGCGAGGTCGGCTCGGCCTGCTCGATGGCGGCCGGCGCGCTCGCCGAGGTGCTCGGCGGCAGCCCCGAACAGGTCGAGAACGCCGCCGAGATCGGCATGGAGCACAACCTCGGCCTGACCTGCGACCCGGTCGGCGGCCTGGTCCAGATCCCCTGCATCGAGCGCAACGGCATGGCCGCGGTGAAGGCCGTGACGGCGGCCCGGATGGCCATGCGCGGCGACGGCTCCCACATGGTCTCCCTCGACAAGGTCATCAAGACCATGAAGGAGACCGGCGCCGACATGAGCGTCAAGTACAAGGAGACGGCCCGGGGCGGGCTGGCGGTCAACATCATCGAGTGCTGAGGAAGAGGGCCTGACCGGTCGCCCGGTCGGCCCCGCCCCGCCTCGCCCCGCCCCACCCCGGTCAGTCCGGCCGCTTGTTCTCGGGTGCGGGCGCCGGGCCCGTGCCGACCAGGACGTCGCTGTGCGGGGAACGGGCCTTGGCCGGCGGGGGGACGGCCGGTCCCGGGGTGGCCGCGGGGGCGGGGTACAGCAGTCCGTGGAGTCGGCGGGCCTCGGCCGCGGCGTCGGAGCGCGGCACCAGGGTGTGTTCGGCCCGGCCGTCCGCCCGCAGCGTGGTGACCAGGCACAGGTCGCCGAGGCGGCGGGCGGTCCGCAGGTGCGGGGCCGCGCCCCGCGCTCCGGCCGGCACCGCCAGACACGCCTCGCTCCCGGTGTCGAACTCGGTGACCATCAGACCCTCGGCCCTCAGCCGTCCCCCCACCGCCCGGCGTTCCCGGCCGGACCGCAAGCACCAGATGTCGCTGTCCTTGTGGACGACGACCGCGGCCGCCTCCGGTCCCGTCCCGACGGCGGTCCCGCCGTCCGGGCCCTCGCTCCAGGGAAAGGGACGGCACAGCAGCCGCACCCCCGCGCGCTCCGCCCAGTCCACGGCGCCCTCGTGGACGACCTTGGCGCCGTGCCGGGACATCCGGCGCACTCCCTCGTAGCTGATCCGGGGGAGGGTGCGCGCCTCCGGCACCAGGTAGGGGTCGGCGGTGCACACACCGGGCACGTCGGAGAAGAGCTCGCACGTCTCGGCGCCCAGCGTCGCGGCCGTCGCCACCGCCGAGAGATCCGAGCTGTTGCGGCCCAGCATGACGGTCCGCCCGGCCGCGTCGACGGCCTGCCCGCCGGGGACGACCGCGATCGGGCGGTCGGCCAGGGCCTCGGACAGCGCCTCTGGTCCGGCCGAGACCAGTTCCGCCCGGTCGCCGGGCCCCTCGGCCAGGAGCCCGGTGGCCGCCGCCGACAGCGGGCACGCGGGCACACCCGCGGCGTCGAGCGCGGCCGCGAGCAGGGCGACGCTCACCGTCTCGCCGGCGGTCAGGAGCATCGCGGCGGCGTCCGCGGGCGGGTCGGCGGCCAGCGCGTCCAGGGTCTGCTGGAGTCTGCCCGTCGTACCGGACATCGCGCTCACCACGACGACCAGCGGGCGCCCGTCCTCGGTACTGCGGCGCACCGCGTACCGGGCCACCCGGTGGTAGCCGTCGAGGTCGGCGAAGGCGGAGCCGCCGAACTTCAGCACCAGCGGACGGCGCTCCGGCGCGGGACGGCTCGTCATCCCAGCCACCCGTTCTTCGCGGCGAGTTCCACGATCTGCAACGCGTTCAGCGCGGCCCCCACCCACAGGTTGTCGGCGACCACCCAGAGCGCCACCGCCCGGTCGTCCTCCGGCTCGACGCGGATGCGGCCGACGTGGACCAGGGCCCGGTCCTCGGGCCGGGCGAAGACCGTACGGGGCATCGGGTACGAGGGGCTCTGCGGCCGTCGGTAGACCCGCAGGCCGGGCGTCGCGGCCAGGGCCTCCTCGACGGACGCGGTCGTGACCGGCTCGCGCAGCCGCAGGTGCGCCGCCTCGGAGTGGCAGTCGAAGACCGGGACCCGTACCGCGGTGGCGCTCACCTTCAGGTCCGGCAGACCGAGGATCCTGCGCGGTTCGCGGACGAGTTTGCGTTCCTCGTGCGTGAACCCGGTCTCGTCCTGCAGCCCTATCTCGGGGACCAGGTTGAAGGACAGCGGCTGCCCGAAGCGCCCGCCGGGGGCGCCCTCGGCACGGGGGTCGTCCAGGATGTCCCTCGAGCCCTCCGCCAGTTCCCGCAGACCGCGCACTCCGCCGCCCGACGCCGCCTGGTAGGTCGCCACCACGACGCTCTCCAGGCCCGCGAGTTCGTGCACCGGGTGCAGGGCGCGCACGAGCTGGATGGTCGAGCAGTTGGGGTTGGCCACCAGGTTGGACGCGGGCCGGCCGTCGAGGGCGCCGGGGTTGACCTGGGGGACCACGAGCGGGACGTCCGGCCGCGTCCGGAAGGCGGAACTGTTGTCGACGACCAGTACCCCGGCCGAGGCCAGCCGCTCCGCCTCCCGGCCGCTCACCTCCGCGCCCGCGGAGAAAATGGCGACATCCAGACCTCGGGTGTCCAGTTCGTCCAGGGTGACCAGGTCCGCCATGGGGAGGGACAGCGCCAGTTCGGTGCCCAGGTCCCGGCCGACGCTGCGCGCCGATCCCACGGGCACCACCTGTTCCACGGGCACGATCCCGCCGTCGAGCAGGGCCAGGCACTCCCGGCCCACCGCTCCGGTGGCGCCCACTACCGCGATGCGCAGCATTCCCGTCCTCCTGTCGCCCCGCGCGGGGGCTCAGTGCGTGGTCGTGTCGGGTAACCGGCCGCGGAAGGCACGCCGGTACGCGTTGGGCGTGGTGTTGAGGAAGTGCACGAACTGGTACCGCAGGGCGGCCGCGTTGGCGAATCCCGTTCGGGCCGCCACCGCCTCCATCGTCTCGTCGGTGTTCTCCAGCAGCCGCTGGGCACTGAGCACCCGCTGGGCCAGCAGCCACCGGTAGGGGGTGGTCCCCGTCTCCGCCCGGAAACGGCGGGCGAAGGTGCGCGGCGACATGCAGGCCCGCGCCGACAGCTGCTCGACGCTGATCTCCTGGTCCAGGTGTCGCTCGGCCCAGGTCAGCACCTCGCGCACACCGTCCTCCCCGTACTGCGCAACCGGCCGTTCGATGTACTGGGCCTGGCCGCCCTCCCGGTGCGGGGGGACCACCATGCGCCGGGCGATGGCGTTGGCGACGTCGCTGCCCTGGAGCTTGCGCACCAGGTGGAGGCAGGCGTCGATCCCCGCGGAGGTGCCGGCCGAGGTGAGGATCGGGTCCTCGTCGACGTAGAGCACGCCCGGTTCGACCTGGGCCTTGGGATAGCGCTCGGCGAGTGCGTCGGCGTACCGCCAGTGGGTGGTGCAACGCCGTCCGTCGAGCAGCCCCGCGGCACCCAGGACGAAGGCGCCGACACAGACGCTGACCACCCTGGCCCCCCGGGCGACCGCCTGGCGCAGGGCCTCCAGAAGAGCGGGCGGAAAGTCCCGGGTGTGGAAGTCGTCCCCCACCGGGATGGCGATGAGATCGGCCTCCTCCAGCCGGTCGAGTCCGTAGGGCGTGCTGATGGTGAACCCCGGCACCGCCCGGACCGACGGGGATTCCGCGGCGACGAGAGCGAAGTCGTACGCGGGCAGTCCCTCCTCCCGGCGGTCGATCCCGAATACCTCACATACGACACCCAGCTCGAAGGGATGGACGTTGTCGAGCAGGACCGCGGCTACGTTCTTCAGCATGTGTTCCAATGTGGCAGTAATACACGGTGTTCTGACAGTCCCTCCGCTGTCCCATGGCCGAATCAGCCCTCATACTCACGGCATGGACCCTGAAGCGGTGGTGATTCACTCACTCGCGCTCATGGGCGGAGACACACCATTGACGGGCCCGCCAATGGATACGATCCCGCTGCGGATGCCCATTACGACGGCTTGCGTTCGATCGGACGCACCGACCTTCATGAAGACCGCGGACAAATGGTTCTTCACCGTCTTCTCGGATATGCCAAGTGCCTTGGCCACGCGCCGATTCGAATTCCCCTGGGCGATGAGCACCAGAATTTGCCGTTCACGGGCGGTCAGCAGGGAGAGGGCCTCCCGTGTCGCGAGCGCCTCCTCGGAGGGCTGCGGGTCGGCGACGGCCGTCCTGCGGCCGTCGGCCCGTAAGTCCTCGATCAACTGCTCCTGTGCCTCCAGGGCGTCCTGCGCCTCGCCCAAGGCCTTGTGCACCTTGGCGACGCCTTCGGCCAAGGCCGTCACGGGCTGCGTCGGCGCCCCGCAGACTTCGCAGCACTGGCGACCCCTCAGCTCCTCGACCGACCCGCGCACAACAGGCGACATCAGATGAACTCCCTCCACCGATGTGAATTGACCGAACCGCACTTCTCCGTAGGGCCGAGGGCTTGCGGGAAAATCGACGCAACGGGTCAGGAAGGAAGCTCCGCGTGGATCGCCACCGTCTTGCACCGCGTGTATTCGCGCAGCGCCTCCAGCCCCTTCTCCACTCCGATTCCCGAGCGCCGGTAGCCGCCGAACGGCAGCTCGACTCCCCCGGCCGCGCTGTAGTTGTTCACGAACACCTGCCCCACCCGGAGCCGCTGGGCGAGCCAGTGGGCGGTGGTCACGTCGGACGTCCACACTCCGGCCGCCAGTCCGTACGTGGTGTGTTCCGCGAGTCCGACCGCTTCTTCCAGCGAGTCGAAGACCGATACGCACAGGACAGGACCGAATATCTCCTCGTTGAACACCCGGTGTTCCGGGGTGACCTGATCGAGGATGGTGGGCTCCACATAGAAACCCTCGCCGTACGTCTCCCCTTCGGGGACTCCGCCGCCCACGCGGACCACGGCGTCCCGCCGGCCCTCGGCCAGGTAGCCGAGCACCCTGTCGCGCTGTTTCGCGGAGATGAGCGGTCCCATGTCGGGATCGCTCGCCCCCGGCCCGATGGTCAGGGCGCGGAACCGTTCGACGAGCGCGTCCACCAGTTCGTCGTGGACGGACCGGTGGACGAGCAGCCGGCTGCCGGCCGAGCAGTTCTGCCCCGCGTGCTCGGTGATCGACTCCACGATCTGCGGCACCGCGCGGGCGGCGTCGTAGTCGGGGAGCACGAGGTGCGGCGACTTCCCGCCGAGCTCCAGGGTGACCGGCACGATGGTGCGCGCCGCCGCTGTCATCACGGCTTCGCCGACCTCCCGCGAACCGGTGAAGGCCAGGCGGTCCAGGTCGGGATGCGCGGCGAGTGCGGCGCCCGCTTCCGCTCCGTAGCCCGGCACGATGTTCAGGGCCCCCGTCGGGAGTCCCGCTTCCTCAACGATGTCCGCCAGCCGGAGCGAGGTCAACGGCGCGTCCTCGGCCGGCTTGAGGACACAGCAGTTTCCGGCCGCGAGGGCGGGTGCCAGGGTTCTGGCCGCGATCTGCAGCGGGTAGTTCCAGGGAATGATGTGCCCGCACACGCCATAGGGCTCGCGCAGGGTGAAGGCCAGCCGGCCCGGCTGCTGCTGGATCGTTTCGCCGCCGAGCGCCTCGACAGCGTTGCCATAGAAGTCGAAGTACCGGGCGGCGACATCGGCGTCGACCAGCGACTGGCCGATCGGCTTGCCGGTGTCGAGCGTCTCCAGAGCGGCGAGCTCCTCGCGGCGGGCGCGCAGGACCTCGGCGACGCGATGGCAGACACGGGAGCGCTCCACCGGTGTGGCGAACCGCCACACCGTCTCGTAGGTGTGGCGGGCCGCCTCCACGGCCGCCCGGACCTCGGCCGGGCCACAGCGGGCGACACGGGCGACGGGGCGGGCGACCGAGGGATCGAGGACGTCGATCCACCGCGCCGTGGGAACCTGCTTCCCCGCGATGACGGCCGTGTACTCCGGTATTGACGCATCACTCACGGGTGCATCCAGCTCCTTGGCGTGGGGGGCGCGCTGCTTCGGTGTCAGGAGGTCATCGAACCGGCGATCACTCTCCCGAGATCGCGGGAGGCGACGTCACGCGGGCAGCAGACCAGCAGCCGCCGCTGTTTGAGCGCGCCTTCGACGAGTTCGGGCAGATCCTTCGTGGAGTAGCCGAAGTCCCGCAGCCCGGTGGGCCCCCCGGTGTCCGCCACGATGCTCAGCAGCGTGGCCGGAAGCACGTCCGAACCGTTCGCCTCGGTCACGCCGTTGAGATTCGCGCCGAGCAACTCGGCGGCACGCAGATGACGTTCGGGGGACGTCGGGTACGTGAACTCGAAGGCCGCCGCCGCGGTGGAGACGACCGCCGCCCCGTGCGGCACCATCGCGTGGTCGACCTCGTACCCGTCCGGCCGGTAGTCACGCACCATCCCGGCTATGGGATAGGCGCAGGCGTGCGGAATGTGGGTTCCGGCATTGCCGAACCCCATCCCCGCGAAGCTCGCCGCCCGGCTCATTCCGGTACGGGCCTCCAGATCGGCGGAGTTGAGCACGGCACGCCTGAGGTAGCGGCCGACCAGCTCCAGAGCCTGCTGCGCCCACACGTCGCTGATCGGATTGGCGCCGATGTACAACGGCCGGTCCCCGGGCGTGGGGTACGGGGGGCGCCGGTCGTAGGCGCGGGCCGTGTACGACTCACAGGCGTGCGTCAGGACGTCGTACCCCGAGGAGGCGGTGACCGCCGGGGGCAGCGTCAGGGTGTTCGCCGGGTCGACGAGCGCCAGGGAGGGCATCAGCCGCAGGTCACTGATGCCCGTCTTCACGTTCAGGCCCGTGACCCCGAGGGCGACCATGGCGGTGCACTCGCTGCCGCTGCCGGCCGTGGTGGGCACCGCCACCAGGGGCTTGAGCGGGCCGGGAATCGGGGCTCCGGCGCCGATCGGCGCGTTCAGGTAGTCACGCACCGGGCGGCCGGGGTAACTGAGCAGCAGGTTCAGCATCTTGGCGGTGTCGATCGAGCTGCCGCCGCCGAGACCGACGTAACCGTCCACCTGTAGGGCTTCCAGTTCACGGGCCGCCTCGGCGCAGCTCTCGTCGGTGGGTTCCACCCGGGCCCGGTCGAACACCGTGACCGAGATCCCCTCCTGCTCGATCTGCTTGGCGACGCGGGCCGGCAGGCCGAGACCGGCCAGGACGGGATCGGTCACCAGCAGCACCGACGCGATACCGGCCCTGCGCAGTTCATGGCCGATTTCCCGGGTGGCGCCGACTCCGAATTTCAGCGGTGGAGCCTGCCAGCTGACTATTCGTTCATGCTCCGGCACTTCTCCGCCCCACCCGAGCGATTCCACAGTCCGTCCCCGCCTTCATTGGCTTGACTTTGGAAATCCGGCCGAGAAAATGCCATGGCGAACGGCGACGCGCACCCAGACGTCTCGGCCGACTCGGCGAATCGACGCCGCCTTCACTCATATTTTCGACCGGGCGAGGGCCACAGTAGCCAGTCGTCCTGGGTCCCGCCATAGGTCCCTTGCCCTATGACAGAAACGGCTCAATCACTACTACTGGCGCATTTCGGAAGTGAGTGGACCAACACCCCGGTGCGCGCCCCGGCAGCAGGCCGGTGTCCCACCCGCCACGGAGCGCCGACTGGCAGTAAATCGTGGTTGCGTGTCAGTTCCGCCACTGTCGCCGTGGGTGCTTTGGCCAGCAGAGTTGAGTCATGAAGTCCACTGGGCGGCGGCACGTGATCGTCGTAGACGGCTACCACATCAGGGACGGCGACGACCGGGGCTTCGCCAGCGCCTTCCGGGCCCGGGACGTGCTGCCGGTCACCGTCATGAGCACCCCACAGCCTCTGGCGAAATTCGTCAAGAAGAACATCTGGTACCCCGAAGACTTCGAGGCCGTGCACTATTACGACGGCGACTTCGAGGCCATGGTGAAACTCGTCGAATCATACGACCCGGTGGGCATCGTCACCGGCAACGAGAGCGGCGTGGAATTCGCCGCCCGACTCGTCGAACGTCTCATGCCACAGTTCCAGAACGTACCCGGCAGCGCCAAGTGCCAACGTCACAAAGGCGAGATGGCACTCGCCCTGGAGCGTGCCGGAGTTTCCGGGCCGCTCACCCTGTCGACCGCCGACCCCGCCGAGGCCGCCGCCTGGATCGAGGCCAACGGGCTCACCGGCCGGCCGCTCATCCTGAAGCCGCCGCACAGCGCCGGGACCGACAACGTGCACTTCGTGCCGGCCGGCGGCGAGTGGCTCGGCCACTTCACCCACATCCTCGGCCAGGTCAACGGGTTCGAACTCCGCAACGACACCGTCATCGTGCAGGAGTTCCTGGAGGGGCCCGAATACATCGTCGACCTGTACTCGGTGGACGGGCGGCACGGTCTGGTCGACACCTGTGTCTACGCCAAGCACGACCGGGGCCCCCGCATCGGCATCTACGACGTCGCCGACTTCCTGGCCCCCGACCACCCCGACGTGGCGGCCCTCGCCCCCTACGTGATGCGCGCCGCCGACGCCGTCGGCATCCGCAACGGCTCCACCCACGCCGAAGCGATCATGACGGCGGACGGGCCCCGCCTGGTGGAGCTGGCCGCCCGCTACTCGGGCAGCTGCATGATGATCTCCGGTTCCCTCGCCACCGGCGACAACCAGATCGAGCGCACCGTACGGCACGTCCTCGACGGGGAGTTCGCGCCGTCCTTCGAGCTCGTCAAAGAGGTCCGTACGCTCTGGCTCTGCTCGGACCAGGCCGGCCCCGTGCGGAACATGGAGATCCTTCAGGCGATCGCCGACCTGCCCACCACGTTCTCCATGTCGATCCCGCCCGAGGGCCGGGACATGCCGCTCACCAACGACGTGACCACCAGCCTGGGCTGGGTCATCCAGGGCGCCGACGACTGGGACGCCATCGAGAAGGACTCGGCCCGCATCCGCGAGCTGGAACGAGCGTGGAACGCGGCCGCGCAGGACGCGGCCGGCACCGGGGGGACCGCCTGACATGCAAGGCCGGCACTACGGGGCCCGTGTGCCCCACCTTCT
The DNA here is from genome assembly GCF_055588305.1 of Streptomyces sp. NPDC042002. NCBI lineage: Bacteria > Bacillati > Actinomycetota > Actinomycetes > Kitasatosporales > Streptomycetaceae > Streptomyces > Streptomyces sp. NPDC042002. The sequence goes on from NZ_JBVJCT010000023.1 coordinate 83,720, forward strand.
GCTCATCTGCCCGCGCCACGACATCCTCGGCAAGTTCGTCGGCCTGCCGGTCGCCCTCACCGTGGTCCACCGCCCGGGCGGGGACCGGGCGTTGGAGGAGTCGCTCGCCCTCGCGGTGGTCGACGCCGACTTCACCGACCCGCACGCGCTGCTCACCGTCGCCCGCGAGGTGCACGCCCGGCGCCCCGTGGACGCGGTGCTCGGGCTCACCGAACTCTCCCTGCGCCCGGCGAGCGTGGTGGCCGAGGCACTGGGCGCGCGCGGCAACTCGCCCACCACGCTCGCCCTGACCCAGGACAAGGCCGCCATGCGCGGGCATCTGCGGGACCACGGCCTCGGCACGGTCGCCCACCAGGTGTGCGCCACCGTGGACGAGGCCCGCGCGCTGCTCCGCCGCTGCCCGACCGGCGTGATCCTCAAGCCGGTCGACGGCAACGGCGGAACGGGCGTGCATCTCGCGCGTACGGAAGAGGAGCTGGCCGAGGCGTGGGCCTGGACCAGCGGTGCCAGAACCGGTTTCGCCTGGCCGCAGGGCGAGTCCGCGTCCACCGTGCTGGCCGAGGAGTTCCTCACCGGCCAGGAGTTCAGCGTCGAGTCGCTGTCGGCCGCCGGGCGCCACCAGGTCCTCGCGGTCACCCGCAAGCACACCTCGGGCGGCCCGCACTTCGTGGAGACCGGCCACGACCTGCCCGCGATCCTGCCGGCCGCCCCGTACCGGACGATCGTCGACGCGGCGCTGAACGCCCTGAACGCCGTCGGCTACGCCTGGGGCCCCTGCCACACCGAGGTGATGCTCGCCGAGGACGGCGAGCGTGCCACCGTCGTCGAGATCAACGCCCGGCAGGGCGGCGACCAGATCTGGGAGCTGGTCCACCACGTCACCGGCATCGACATGCTCCAGGGATCGGTCCTCGCCCTCGCCCACGGCGTACTGCCGGGGCCCGGTGCGGGCCGAGCGGGCGGCGCCTCGATCCGCTACCTCACCCCCCGGCCGGGCCGGGTCACCGAGGTGACGGGCCTTCCCGACGCCCTGGCCATGGAGGGTGTGATCCGTATCGGTGAACTACCCAGAGTGGGGGACGAGTTGTCCTCGCTCGGCGACTCCTGGAACCGGGCCGGGCATGTCGTCGCCGCGGGCCCCGACCCCAAGGCCGCCGCCGACGCGGCCGAGGCCGCCGCCGCCCGGATCGTCATACACACCGACACAGAGGTGGCACGGTGACCCCCGAGAAAGGAGACGGGGTGACCCTCGCCGGGAACTCCGGAGCGGACGCGGAGCAGACCCCGAAGGCGCGGACCGGCCGTTTCGTCACGGGCCGGGGTCCTGCGTACGTCGTCATCCTCGGCCGCTTCACCACCAACATCGGCTTCTTCATGGTCGTGCCGTTCCTCGCGGTGCACCTGACGAAGGACGAGGGGCTGAGCAGTTTCCAGACCGGTCTGCTCTTCGCCGTCATGGAATTCACCCGGCGCGGGCTCGGCATCCCGTCCGGCTGGGTCAGCGACCGCTTCGGTGCCGCCCGGATCCTGACCCTGGGTCTCGCCGTCGAGGCGGGCGCGTACGTCGTGTTCACCGTGGCGGGCGGCAGCGTCGTCGTCTGGGGCGCGGCCGTCGCGCTGCTCGGCATCGGCGGCTCCCTCAACAACAACGGCGCCCGCAGTGTCCTCGCCTCCAGCAAGTCCGGCGGGGTCGCGGCCAACCTCAGCCGCTACTACGTGTCCATCAACGGGGCCGCCCTGATCGGCCCGCTGATCGGCACCGCGCTGATGGCCGGTGGCGCGATGAAGGCCGGGTTCCTGATCGCCGCCGCGCTGCACCTGGCGTTCGCCGTGACCTCCGCCGTGCTGCTGCGCGGCCTGCACGCCACCAACGCGGCGCCCATCAAGGCCGCCGCCATGGCCGAGGCGCTGCGTGACCGCCCGCTGATGATCTTCTGCTCGCTCGCGGTCGGCGGCTGGTTCCTCATCACCCAGTACCGGGTCGCGCTGCCGCTGACCGTCGTCCACCAGAAGCTGTCCTCCGACCTGGTCGGCCCGCTCACCGCGGGCAACGCCGTCGTGGTGATGCTGACCGTGTGGCTGCTCGGCTCGCGGATCGAGAAGCGCTCCACGATCGGCCGCCTCGACATGTTCATCGCGTCCGGGGTGCTGCTCGGCGGCGGCTGGCTGCTGTGCTCGGTGGACGGGATCAGCCCGATCGTCGCCGCCGTCATCGTCACCTCGATCGGCGAGTCACTGTTCTGCGGCGTGGTCGACGCGGTCGTCGCGGGCCTCGCGACCGAGGGCCGTACAGGCCTCTATCTGGGCTACTCCACCATGGCCTGGGGCGTCGGCGGCATGGTGGGCGGCTTCGTCGGCGGCGGCTTCGACCTGGCCGCCGGCCACGGCGCGCTGACCCTGTTCTGGCTGGTGCTGGCCCTCGTGGGGATCGGGTACGGGGCGGGCACCCGCGTGGTGCGCCGCTCGCTCGCCGGCGAGGTGGAACGGCGCCGGACCCCCGAGCCCGCGCCGGCCGGCACGCCGTCCCCCGCCGACACGCCGTCAGCGTCCGGCTGACAGCCGCGCGGACCAGGTCCGCGCGCCTCCGGCGCTCATACGCAACGACCCGGAACACCCGAAACCACCGACCGAGAAGGAGGCCGCATGCCGCCCAAGGCGTTGCGCGCACGGGTGCGCGAACTGATGGGCCGGGCTCAGGAGGACCTGCGGGACCTCGTCGCGCACCGGTCCGTCGCCGACCCCCGGCAGTACCCCGTGGAAGAGTGCGAGCGTGCTGCCGTACTGGTCGCACAGCTCTTCACCGAGGCCGGCATCCCCGACATGCGCCTGCTGGACACGCCGGACGGCAGCAAGGCCGTGTTCGGCCATCTGCCGGCCGCCCCCGGCTTCCCCACCGTCCTCCTCTACAGCCACTACGACGTGCAGCCGCCGCTCGACGAGCCCGCCTGGACCACCCCGGTCTGGACCCTCACCGAGCGTGCCGACGGCCGCTGGTACGGACGCGGGGCCGCCGACTGCAAGGGCAACATCGTCATGCAGCTCACCGCCCTGCGGGCGCTCGGCGACCTGACCCGGCTCGGTGTCGGCATCAAGGTCATCTCGGAGGGCGCCGAGGAGCAGAGCACCGGCGGCCTCTCCGCGCTGATCCGCGAGAACCCCAAACTCCTGTACGCCGACACGGTGCTGGTGTGCGACACGGGCAACTCCGAGGCGGGCGTGCCCACGGCGACCACCGACCTGCGGGGGGTGGTGCACGCCACCGTCACCGTTCGCTCGCTGGCCGGTCCTGTCCACTCCGGCTCGTTCGGCGGCCCCGCCCCCGACCCGCTCAACGCGCTGATCGCGATGCTCGCCACCCTGCACGACGCCGACGGCAACACCACCGTCAACGGCCTGGACAACAACGGGCGTTGGCAGGGCGCGGAGTATCCGGCCGAGCGCTACCGCCACGACATCGGGGTGCGCGACGGCGTCCGCCTGGTGGGCGACGGCAGCGTGGCGGACATGCTGTGGGCCAGGCCCGCCCTGACCGTCGTCGGCATCGACTGCCCGCCGGTGGTCGGTTCGGCCCCCGCCGTGCTCGGCGAGGTCACCGCCAAGCTCAATCTGCGCATCCCCTACGGAACCGAGCCCGACGCCGCCTGGCAGGCGCTCAGCGCGCACCTGACGGAGACCGCCCCCTGGCAGGTCGACGTGGAGACCGTCCGGATCTCCTCCAGCCGCCCGTTCCGTGCCCGTACCGACGGCCCCGCCTACGCGGCGCTGGCCGAGGCGATGCGGGAGGCGTTCGGGCGTGAGCTGACGACCGCGGGGCAGGGCGGCTCGATTCCCACCTGCGACGCGCTCCAGGAGACCTTCCCGGACGCCGAGATCGCCCTGATCGGCGTCGAGGAGCCCCAGTGCCTCATCCACGCGCCCGACGAGAGCGTGGACCCCGAGGAGATCGAACGCATGGCACTCGCCCTCGCACTCTTCCTGGAGCCCACGGAGGAGCGGCCGTGACCGACCTGACGGCACGTCACGTACGGTTCGGCGAGGCCGACATGGCGGACCACCTGAACCGTCTGGGCCGGGCGGCACCCGACCTGCACGCCTGCGTCGACCCGGCACGGGCCCGGGCCTGGGCTCGCCGGCTGGCCCAGGCCACCGACCTCAAGGACGACTTCGGCGAGGACGAGGACGGAGGCAGGGGCGCCTCCTACATCCGCGCGCAGGCCCGCAACCTCACCGCACGCGCCCAGGGCATCCAGCACCTGCTCTCCCTGGTGCCCGCCCGGGCCGACCGCCGGCCCGCCGTCGTCGTGGACGTGCTCGGCGGCGACGGTCTGGTCCGCAAGGTCGCGAAGGCCCGGCACCTCACCGGCCTGTCCCTGCTGACCTGCGACGCGTCCCCGTACATGGTGCGGGCCGCCTGGGCGGCCGACTGCCCGGCTCTGGTGCAGCGCGCCGACCGGCTGCTCATGCGGGACGGCAGTGTCGACGCGGTCCTCGTCGCCTACGGATCCCACCACATCGCCGCCGAGGACCGCGCCGAACTCGTCCACGAGGCGTACCGGGTGCTGCGGCCCGGCGGAGTACTGCTGCTCCACGACTTCCTCGTCGGGTCCCCGATGGACACCTGGTTCCGGGACGTGGTCGACCCGTACTCGCGCACCGGCCACGACTTCGACCACTTCACCCGGGAGGAGCTGTGGGGCTACCTGACGAAGGCGGGCTTCGAGTCGGGTGAGGTGACCGAGATGGCCGATCCCTATGTCGCGACCGCGGCCACCGCGCCGGAGGCCGAACTGGAGCTGGGACGCTACCTGTTGGACATGTACGGCCTCACCGGGATCGAGCGGAGGCACCCGGCCGACGCCCCCCGGCACACGGTGGAGCTGGCCAAGACGGTCTTCCGCGACGAGCGCGCGGACGGGTCCCTGGAGACGTCCTCCGTCGCGTACGACGCCTGCGCCCCGGCCTGGACGTGCACGATGCCGAGAACGGCGGTGCTCGCGATCGGCCGGAAGGCCCCCTGAGACCGGGCGCCGATCGGGCCGGGGCCGGACCCCGGTCTGATCGGCGCCCGCCGGCATCCGCCGTGAGGCGGATGGGCTCTCCGGCACGGAACACGCGACACGCAGTCGGCGACCACCCCGGGGGTGGTCGCCGACTGCGGTTACCGGCGCGGTGCCGGCCGGGTCACCCTGCTTCCCACGGCTTGGCGTCGGCGAGGCCGGCGAGGGCCTGGTCGAAGACCTCACGCGCCCGCTGGAGGACCTGCTCGCGCCAACGGGCGTCCTCCGCGGGGCAGAAGGCGTCGCGGATCAGCCGCTTGAGGTCGGAGCGGACCGCGTCGGCCGGCGGACGGTGCCCGTGCAGCCAGGTGTCGGCGCACAGCGCGAGCAGCACCTCGGGCCCCGGCTGGGTGCCGAACTCCAGGGTGATCGCGGTCAGCCGGCTCCCGGCGCCGAGGCCGTCCGCCACCGCGGTCGCCGTATTGCCCACGATCGGCGTGGAGGAGGAGGTGCCCTGCTCCGAGGCGGTGAGCGCGTCGCCGTACCAGCGGCGGGCCCGCTGGTGGGCGTCGGCGTCGCGGCCGCCGCGGAAGATGGGTTCGCCGACGCCGCGCTCGCCGAGCCCGGTGTGCAGGTCGATGTAGCCGACGTGGCCGGCGCCGGCGATCTGCTCGGCCACCACCGTCTCGAACACCCGCCGGGACCAGGTCGGAGCGTGTCCGCCGTAGAACAGTCCGTCGGGGTGGCGGTACTGGCCGCGGGTCACGGCCTCCTGGAGGCGCTGCGGGCCGAGCCGGTCGCCGAGCGCGGTGAGGCTCGCGACCAGCTCGCCGGGCGCGAAAGCGGCGGCGTCCACCGGCACCAGCGTGGGATGCACGGCGTCGTAGGCGTCGTTGTGCGGCGGGGCGTCGTGGTCGACGAAGTTCCGGTTGAGGTCGATGTTGTCCTCGTTGACGCGCCGCAGATAGGCGAAGCCGTACGGATTGAGGGAATGGACGAGCAGCACACCCGTCGTGGGCCCGGCGGCCGCCTTCGCGACGCCTTCGCGCAGCAGGATGCCGGTCTGGCAGGCCGAGCCGCAGAAGCCCTCGATGCCATGCGTCCCGGACACCGTCACCAGCAGCTTCGCCGGGTCGGGCGGTCCCAAGTACGCCGTGTCGACGCAGAGTTCGCCGCCGTCGGGCCCGCGGTGTCCGGGCAGGGGGAAGGTCCTCAGACGTGCGCCCGCCTCCTCGGCGGCGGCCAGGAAGGCGGCGCGGGCCCGGGAGTAGTCGAGGGGAAAGCTGTCCGCCATGGTGCCTCGCGTTCCTGGAGTGCCTGGAGTGCCTGGAGTGCAGGGACTTCCCCCGGAGGGGGCCACGGCGACGGGCCCGGAGCCGCGAACGGGCGCCGGACCCGGCCGGTCGAGCGGGCTCAGCTCTGCGCCGAGGGCAACGGCAGCCCCAGGGCCGTGAGGATCGCGTGCGCCCCCGCCTGTGTGGGCACGTGCAGCAGGCACAGCACCCGGTCGCCCGGCTCCGTGTGCTCGGCGAAGTACCGGTTGGCCTCGGGCACATGGCTCAGCGGACGCTCCCGGTAGAGGTCGAGCGGACGCCCGATGCCCGGGATGACTCCGCGCGCCGCGTCGAACGCGGCCCGGGGGGCGAGCGCTCCGGCCACCTCGGCCGCCAGGGCTTCCTGACTGTCGTCCTTGCCCGCGAGGTCCGGGTACATGCTGATGTCCGGATGGCCGCTGAACGCCGACATCGCGCAGTGCACCACGGGGTTGTACGTCTTGAGCGCGATCACCTCGGGGAACGGGCGGCCGTCGGCGAGCAGCCGGGCGAAGTGCAGCGCCCAGCTCTCCTTGAAGATCGCGCCGTTGCGGTACGCGTCCCCCACGAACTGGATCATGATGTGCAGACAGGGCCGCCCCGACGGGATCTCCGCCCACCGGGAGGTGAGCAGCGAGACGACCCGGTCGCGCTCCCGGTCCACCCCGACGACGACGTGGTCGGCCTCGGTCAGCATCTCGCGGCGGAGCGTGAACAGCTGCCGTGTGTGGAGCCCCGGCATGGCGAGGACCAGACCGTCCACGATCCACTTCTCGGTCTCGGTCGGCAGCTCCCGGCCGGGCGGCAGGGTCAGTACCTCGACCCCCTGCCGCCCGCCGGGCCGCGTGGCCCGGTCGTCGTCGGCCACCGCTGCCCCGCTCAGACCTCGGCCGCGGTGGGCAGCGGAATCTGGCCGTCGCTCCTGCCGAGCACGGTGAGCTGGTGCAGCTCCACGAAGTAGAGCTTCCACAGCCAGTAGACGTTGTTGAGGTGCTCGATGATCTTCTGTTCGTCGGCCTCCGAGTTGACCAGCGTGGACAGCACGCGCCACACGAAGTCGTCGTGGTCGTCGTCGAGGTCGGTGTTGACGTGGGCTCGGGCGCCCTTGACGTTCTCCTCGCCGAGGACGTCACCCAGGTTGTCCAGCCAGTCGGGCTGGGTGCGCGTGGTGACGTACTCCACGAAGTACACGCTGGTGATCAGCGCCATCGGGCTGTCCTCGAACTCCATGCCGTACTGCAGGTATCCGGTGAGCAGCTTGGTGGAGAGCAGCGGCTCCGTGGAGTAGATCTGGTCCTTGGTGACTCCGACCTTGGCGAGGTCGGCGGCGAACAGCCGGTCGTGCAGCATCTCGTCGTCGGTGTAGTGCGCCCACGCCTTGGCCTGGACCGGGTCCACCTTGGTGAAGTACTTGATGGCCAGCGCGTCGACGGTCCGCTTGCGGCGCAGCCGCAGGATCGTCTCGATGTTGTGCCGCTTGTAGTAGTCGAGGTTCAGCTCGGAGGCGCTCTTCTGGTGCTGGGCGTACGGGACCGTCTCGTAGAAGTCCTTGATGAAGGTGTCGAGGACCGCGTCGACCTTCTTGCGCAGTTCGGGGTTGATCGTCATGCCGTGTTTCCTCCCTTGGGGTCAGTGGCAGCCGCAGTTCGCGCTGGAGACGCGCTGCATCCGGCCACGGCGTACCGCCTTGCGGGCGCCGAGGACGGCGGTTCCGTCCGATGTCACCAGTGAGCTGCGGGGGCAGAGGAAGGCCAGGGCGAAGCGCGTGGCCGGCGTGATCCCCAGCCCGAGGTTCACGACACCGCTGGTGGCGCCGTACACCTCGTTCGGGCCGCAGTTAGCCGGGATGATCTCCGTGGTGGTGTTGATCCCGAAGCCGAGTTCCCAGATGACGCGGTAGCGCGGATCGTCGGTGAGGAGCTTCTCCAGCTCCACGGCGGCCGATGTCGCCCCCGGCGTCTGCGGGGTGACGCCCTCGATGCTTCCGGCGGCGACGCGCAGCGTCACGGCGTTGGAGACGAGCGGCGAGAGCGCTTCGAACAGCCGCTGCTGGTCCGCGCCGTCGGCCGGGTCCTGGTGGCGGTGGACGATCGGCCACCCGCGCAGGGTCAGGTCCCCGTTGAGGCCGAGCAGCCGGGCCTTCGGTTCGAAGGTGGTGATCTCGGCGGCGGTGACGCTCAGTTTGCCCGAGGGGAAGATCTGCTGGTCACCCTCTTCCAGGACGCCCGCCTGCATGTTCCAGACGCACTCGCCGACGGTGTGGTCGAACTCGGCCTCGGTTCCGGAGGCGTCGTCGACGATCGTCAGCCGGTCGCTGTCGCCCACCAGGTCGAAGAACTCCTCGGCCACACGGGCGTGTTCGGCGACGTCGGTGCGGGCGGCGGTGCGCAGGAAGTAGCGGACGTGCTCGTCGGTCAACGGAGTGGACCCGGCAGGCAGCACGGCCAGTTTGCGCCCGCCCAGCTCCTGCGGGGTCGGCGAGTCGAGGAACCGCCCGGGGCAGACCGCCAGCACGTGCGCGTCCGGGGGGACGCTCCGAGCGATCAGCTCACCCAGGCGCGTGCCGGGCGGGAGCGTCAGGTGGAGCACGCGGGAATACCCGTCACCGGAATCCAGGGAGAAGAACTCGCCGTGCTGATCACTCGTGATCAGACAGAATGTCTCGACCGGCCGGCCAAACTGATCGAAGTCGCTTGTCGTGAGATCCAGCGGTGGCACGGATGCACTCCCTGGTGAAAGACAAAAGGGGAACCCCGCGGCGGGGGATTGTGAATGCCCCGCCGCGGGTCGGTACTCAGCCCAGGAGCGTGCCCAGGTAGTTGCGGTTCTTCTGCACCTTGATCTTCTTCATGGGGAGTCACCTCCTGTTGGGTGTATTGCCTTGCGTTCACCCCGGCCGGGGTGGCCGTGGTCCGCTATACGGCGGGCACGACCCTCTCCACGGTGGGGTGGTCCGGGTGGCCGATCACCGCGACTCCATTACTGGTCAGCACGCGGGTGTCGGGCGAAATGATGTCCAGGTGGTACTGGGTGTACGGAGTGAGGCCGAGGCCGAAGTGCAGGCAGCCTTCCGTGCCGCCGTACACCTCGTTCATGGCGTGGTTCCCGGGCAGGATGTCGTGCGAGGTGTTCAGGGCGTGGCCGATCTCCCACACGATCCGGTAGCGGGAGTCCACGGCGAACATCTGCTCGAGCATCGCCACGGCCGGCGCCGCTCCGGCGTCCAGCGCCTCCAGGCGCGTGATCCTGCCGTCCTCGACGGTGGCCTTGATCGCGTTGTCGTGCATCGCCCACAGCTGGGAGTGGATGCGGGCCTGGTCGGTCCGGGAGAAGGAGGGGGTGCCGTTGTGCAGGATCGGGTAGCCGCGCAGCGTGATCTCACCCTCCAGCGGCAGCTTCAGTGCCTCGTCGAACTCCCTGATCTCGACCGGCAGCACGCTGATCTCACCGGACGGGACGATCTGCTGGTCGCCCCAGTCCAGCGGGCCGGCCTGCTGGTTCCACACCAGACCCTCGCGCAGATGGTCGAGGGTGGCGCGGGTGCCGTGCACCGGGTCGACGTACACGAGCTGGTCCGAGTCCTCGGCGAGCTCGAAGAAGGTGTCGCAGAACGCGGCCTGGTCGGCGGCCGAGGTCCGTTCCATCACACCGAGGAAGTGCCGGATCTCGTCGAGACCGGTGGGCGTCGAATTGCACGCCATACCCATGATCTTCCGCTGCCCCACCAGATCGGGGTCGGGTGATTCGAAGAACCTGTGCGGCGAGACCACCAGTACGTGCGCGGGTTCCGGTATCTTCTTTTCGAGGATTTCCTCGAACCGGTCCCCGGCGTCCAGCGTAATGGTGAGGAACTCCCGATACGGTGCCGTTTCGACGACTTCGAACCGGTCCACCAGCTCGGAATTCGTGATCAGACAGAAGGTGCTTCCGGTGGCTTCACCGAACTGGCTGAAGCGGCCGGGATCAATTGCTATCTGCGCGGACACGATCACTCCCGTCATGACCTTTGACCTTTTCTCGCCGTGGTCACTAATTTGACGGGTCAGGGGGTGCGCGGGCTATAGGACGATGGTCCCTGCCCTCTGTTCCTCGGCTAGTACTTCCGCCTTTATCCGCACGTGAGCGGGCACGCGAGCGGGGTGCCGCACCTTGCTTCGGCCCCCTTTTCCCGGACGTCGGCCACGAACGGGGCCGGCCCGGAGGCGCGGCCCGGCGCACTCCCGGCGGGCCGCGGCGGCCCGTGCGGGCCGATGCGGGGGCGCCGGTCGGGCGTGCGGGCGTGGAAGGGGCGAAGTTGGGGAACTCCAAAGGCAGTTGTTCTCACGGACTGTCCCCCACGGACAGCGGCAGTCGTTCCCCACGGACCCCGGGCGTCGCCCCGCGTGGCCCGTCCCCCCATGCACGGAGGCTCCACCCATGCTGCGAGGCATCGACGTCAGCGCCTACCAGTCGTCCGCATACGGCACCGCCGGCATCTCCTTCGTCTTCGTCAAGGCGACGGAGGGCCACTCGTACGTCAATCCGGAACTCACCGCGCAGGTGAAGACCGCCCGCGACGCCGACTGCGTCGTGGGCTTCTACCACTTCCTGTGGCCCGGCGACATCAACGCCCAGGCCGCGTACTTCGTGAGCAAGGCCCCCGAGAAGGCGGGCGACCTGCTCGCCGTCGACTGGGAGACCACCGGCGACGGCACCCACGCGAGCAACGCGGAGAAGGACCGCTTCATCCGCAGGGTGAAGCAACTCCGCCCGGACAACCGCGTGGTGCTGTACACCAACCGCGACTTCTGGCTGAACATCGACACCACCTCGTACGCCGGCGACGGCCTCTGGATCGCCGACTACGTGTCCGCCGGCAAACCCCGCGTCCAGGCGAAGTGGCGCTTCCACCAGTACACCGCCGAGCCGGTGGACAGGGATGTCGCCGACTTCGAGAGCGAGGCCGCCCTGCGCGCGTGGGCCGGCAGCGCCTAGGCTCAAACGAGCGGCGGGCGGTCCGCGGCCGGGACCGGAGTACGGTGGCGTTACCGAGCGCACCTCGCACGCCGCCATCCATCGCGGCGTCGCCCTCGGGGAACGGCAAGGCCGGAGCACATCGCGTCCGGCCGGAAATGAGCCGCCCCACATGAGTCTGATGAGTCTCGGAGTACTCGCCTCCTCCCGCAAGGAGAACGAGTTCCGCCTGCCGCTGCACCCCAGCCACCTCGACCGGATCGCCCCGGACGTACGCGAGAGGATCTTCCTCGAACGGGGCTACGGCGAGCGGTTCGGCGTGCCGGACGACGCGCTGCGGCCCCTCGTGGCCGGCCTGCGCTCCCGCGAGGAACTCGTCGCCGAGTGCGACATCATGCTGCTGCCCAAGCCGACGCACGACGACATCGCGGAGCTGCGCGAGGGCCAGGTGCTGTGGGGATGGCCGCACTGCGTGCAGGACGAGAAGATGACCCAGATCGGCATCGACCGGCGGCTGACGCTGATCGCCTGGGAGGCCATGAACCACTGGACCTCCACGGGCGCCTTCAGCGTCCACGTGTTCCACAAGAACAACGAGCTCGCGGGCTACTGCTCGGTGCTGCACGCCCTGCAGCTCGGCGGGCTGACCGGCAGCTACGGGCGCCGCCTGCGCGCGGTGGTCATCAGCTTCGGCGCCACGGCGCGCGGAGCGGTCACGGGCCTGGGCGCCATGGGGGTTTCCGACGTCACGGTGCTCACCCAGCGCGCCGCCGCGGCGGTGGCCTCTCCGATGCCCTCGGTCGTGATGGGCCACTTCGAGGAGCAGGAGGGCGACCCGTCCCGCCTGCAGGCCGCCACTCCGGCCGGGCCCGTGCCGCTGGCGGAGTACCTGGCCGGTTTCGACATCATCGTCAACTGCATCCTGCAGGACACCGACGCGCCGCTCATGTTCGTCACCGACGAGGAACTCGCCCGGTTCCGGCCCGGGACCTTCTTCGTCGACGTCGCCTGCGACGAGGGCATGGGTTTCTCCTGGGCCCGCCCGACCACCTTCGGCGATCCCATGCCCACCGTGGGAGCGGGCTGCCACTACTACGCGGTGGATCACAGCCCGTCCCACCTGTGGAACTCCGCCACCTGGGAGATCAGTGAGGCGCTCCTGCCCTACCTGCGCAAGGTCATGAGCGGCCCCACGGCATGGGACGCCGACGTCACGGTCAGGAAGGCCGTCGAGATCCGCGACGGTGTCGTGCAGAACCCGAAGATCCTCTCCTTCCAGCACCGGTCCGCCGTCTACCCGCACGCTCCGAAGGTCCCGGCGACCGCGCTGAGCCCGGCGGTCTAGAGATCGTTCGTCGCGGGCGCCGGTTACCCGCGGAAGTCCGCCGGACGTTCCGGGGACGCCTCCGCCAGTGCCTTCGTCACGGCGTCGACGCCTTCCTGGAGGCCGTAGACGGGGGTGCCGGGCTGCTGGCGCCAGGAGTCGTCCAGGCCGCCGGCGTCGACGGTGTCGAAGCCGATCTCGTCGATCAGGTCGCGCACGCGCCGCTTCGCCGCCGCGTCGTCTCCGGCCACCGGGAGGGCCATGCGGTCGGGGGCGCCGGCCGGGCGGGCGCGGTCCAGGATGTCCTGCGCGAAGGTGCCGTTGAACGCCTTGATGACCGGGTGGCCGATCTGCCGGGCGGTCCAGCGGCTCTCGGTGAGGCCGTCGTCCTCGATTCCGGTGATCCGGCCGTCGCGCTGCTGGGGGTAGTAGTTGCCGGTGTCGATGACGGCGACGTCCTCGGCGGCTCCGTCCAGGACACCGTCCGGCAGGTTCGGTACGGCCTTGAGCGGGATCGTGACGATCACGACGTCGGCGCCCTGTGCCGCCTGCTCGACCGTGACGGGGGTCGCCCCGGTCTCGTCGGCGAGCGCGCCGAGTGTCTGGGGACCGCGGGAGTTGGCGACGGAGACGTCGTGGCCGACGGCGGTGAGCCGCCGGGTGAGGTTGCCGCCGATGTTGCCCGCGCCGATGATGCCGATCTTCATGAGACAGACCCTTCCGGGGTTGACGCTCCTGATGCGATCGCCAACTCCCGGGGCGCGCGCGCTATTCCGGGACGTACGGCATCCGGGTGACCGGTACCGAGAACGGCGGGGCCCGTGGCACCCGGACCGACGAGTGCCGTCACGCCGAAGGGGCGCCCGCCGGAGGACCGGTGGGCGCCCCTTCGGCGGGCGTCACTTGCTCAGGTGGGTCCAGAACTCGTCGAACGAGAGGACCTTGTCGCCGTTGAGGTCGCGGCTGGCGATGACGGCCTCCGCCACCGACTCGGTGACGTTCCAGTCGCCGCCCTGGGCGAGAGCGGACTTGAACTCGGCCGCGGTGATGAACCCGTCACCGTCCGTATCGATCCGCTCGAACTGCTTGCGTGCTTCCTCGATGTCGGCCACCGACCCGCCCCTTCGTCGTGCATCACTGCGTGCGTTACTGCCTTGTGTACGGAGGTCAGATTAACGGTCCGCGCGAGCGCGCTGTACGGCGACCACCCAGCCGAACCCGCCGCGGTGCGCCGACAGCGGGCCCAGGCCGCGAACCAGTGCGGTCAGCCTCCTGAAGCGGGCCCTCCGGGCATGCGCCGCGGATTTCGTGCGCGCGAGGACCACGGCCCGGCCGGCGTGGCCGGGCAGTCCGCCGAACACCTCGTACACCTCCGGCGACCCGGGGCCGGCGGCCCTCCGCCCCAGCGCCTCGCCCGCCGGCCTCACCGGCCGGCCCATGAACCACGGGAACGCGCCCAGTGGCGTGTCCGGCCCCCGGACCGCCGCGTCGCGCTCGATCGTCTCGCGCGTCCTCGCCCGGAAACCCGCTTCCGTGAAGTCGCCCGACGCGCCCGCGTTCGGCGGCCGGCGGCCGCGCCAGCCTGTTCATCAGCGTCAGCTCCTCCGCGGTCGAACCGCGTCGCGCCACGGTCGACAGCACCGCCCGGGTCACCTGAAGCGATCTGATCTGCGCGTCCAGCTCGGCCACCTGAGCGGCCGCCACCTCCGCCACCGTCGTCTCGCCCGCCAGCACCCTGCGCACGTCCCCGAGGCCGACACCGAGTCCGCGCAGGGTGCGGATCAGCTCCAGACGGGCCACGGAACCGGCGTCGTACAGACGGTAGCCGCCCGCGGACCGGGCCACCGGGGGCAGCACGCCCTCGTCCGACCAGTAGCGGACGGTCCGGACGGTCAGACCGGTCCTGCGGGTCAGTTCGCCGATGGTGAAAAGGCCGGTGCCGTCGTCGATCATGTCTGCGAGTGTGGGCCTTCCAGTGGGTGGAGACTCAAGCGTCGGGGGACAATCATGCCCAGTGTTCTGCGCGGTATTCTTGACGCTGCCGCCCGTGGAGTCCTCCCGCCGCCCGACGGTGCCACCACGGTCGTACGCCAGCACTCCCCGCGCGACGCCGGCGTCCTCGCCTTCACCGCGCACTCCGTCGTCTTCACCGACGAGGACGAGGGCTGGGTGCGCGCGGCGCTGGGGGCCCTCGACTGCGACGCGCTCGCCGCGGCCATGAACCCCCGGTTCCTCGCCGCGTTCATGGAGCGGACGGGGCGGTCGAACGACACGATCGACCTGCTGTCCGTCGCCACCCCGCTCCCCGGCCCCGCGCCCCTCGCGCTCACGGCCGTCGACGGCCTCGGTCACCCCCGGGTCGCCGGGTCCCGTAAGCGGCGCGACGACGTGCGGGCGTGGGCCGCGGACGGCGGCGTGCTCGTCCTCGGGCGCGGGGTCGGCGGGCGCCTGGAGGCCGCGGTCGAGGTGGACGAGGACGTACGGCACCGGGGGCTGGGCCGGGCGCTCGCGTCGGCGGCGCGGCACCTCGCCGGAGAGCCGGTCTGGGCACAGGTGGCGGCGGGCAACGCGCGCAGTCTGCGGGCGTTCCAGGCGGCCGGATACCGTCCCGTCGGAGCGGAGGCGCTGCTCAGCGCCCGCTGAACCGGCGCTCGTACCGAACCGGCCGTACCGAACCAGCCCTGTCGAACCGGCCCGTACCCAACCGGCGCGGTGGTCGTCGCGCCGACGGCCGCCAGGGACCGGGCGCCGGCAACGGCCCGCCACCGCAGGTGAGTTGTGATCGCGCTCAGCACGATCACGGTGCTGCGGCGACGGGCCGTGGATCGCCGCCCGTACGACGGCGTGTCAGCCGTGCCCGGTCAACGGGCGCCGCCCTAGCGGAAGATGCCGGTGTGGCCGAGCGAGTACCGGCCCGGCTGGGGATAGACGGCGAGGCCGTGCGGACCGCTGCCGACGTGGATGCGGGCGAGCTGGACACCGGTGCGGGTGTCGATGGCGTACACCTCCGAGTTGTAGCGGCCGGAGAGCCACAGGACCTTGCCGTCCGCCGAGACACCGCCCATGTCGGGGCTGCCGCCGTCGGGCAGGTGCCACTTCTTGGTGAGTTTGTTCTGGGTGAAGTCGAAGATGGAGATGGTGCCTTCACCCCGGTTGGAGATGTACATCTCGCGCGAGTCCCGGCTGACGTAGAGGCCGTGCGCCCCCTTGCCCGTGTGCAGCAGGGTCGGCTCGGTGAACTTGTCGCCGTCCAGTACCCACACGCCGTCGGCCATCATGTCGGCGATGTAGAACTTCTTGCCGTCCGGGGAGATCTTCACGTCCTGCGGCATCGCCCCGTGGAACGGCAGCTTCTCCTGGCCGATCACCTTCATCCGCTCGGTGTCGACCTTCAGGAGCTCGCCGCTGAACTCGCAGGACACGATGAAGTAGCGGCCGTCCGGGGAGAAGTCGGCGTGGTTGACGCCGTAGCAGCCGACCGGCTCCGTCTTGACGGTCTTCATGGTGTGCGCGTCGCGGAAGACCAGCTCGCGGTCGAGGGAGGCCATGACGATCGCGTACTTGCCGTTGGGCGTGAAGTAGAGGTTGTACGGGTCGTGCACGTCGACCGGCTTGCCCGCCTCGCCGGTCTTCGGGTCGATGGGGGTGAGGGTGTTGCCCCGGTCGTTGTTGACCCACAGGGTCTTCATGTCCCAGGAGGGGACGACGTGCTGGGGCTGGACACCGACCGGGATCGTCTCGATGACCTTGTACGTCTTCGGGTCGATGACCGAGACCGTGTTGGAGTTGGTGTTCGGCACGTAGACGCGGGACGGGAAGTCCTTGACCACCGGGGAGAGCCGGTTCGGGCGGTCGGCGGCGTAGACGTCCGTGGGGTCCAGCAAGGGGGGCATGCCGGGCAGGCCCTGGACCGTCCGCCGCTTCGGCTGGGCGGGCTGGATGGCGGCGGCCTTGGTGCCGAGGGGTTCGTCGGCGTGGGACCGGGAGGGGCCGCTGCATCCCGTGAGGGCGACGAGCGTGGTGAGGGCGGCGCCGGCGATCAGGACGCGGCACGGGGAGGAGGGTGGCGTCAGCATCAGCTCAGCAGCTCCGTGGTGGTGACCGCGCGCAGGCCGCGCCGGTCGAGTTCGTGCAGGAGGGCGGGGAGGGCGGCGACCGTGTCGGCGTATCCGAAGTGCAGGCTCACGACGGAGCCGGGGCGGACTTCGGCCAGGACCTTGCGGGTGACCGCGGTGGCTCCCGGCGAGGTGTAGTCGAGGGAGTCGACCTCGTAGGAGAGCGTGTGCGGGTAGCCCGCGTCGCGGGCGAGACGTTGGACCAGGGGCGAGGCCCGGGGGCTGCGGGACGGCCGGAACCAGGTGCCGATCGAGCCGGTGAGCCGCTTGAGGCGGTCCGCGCAGCCTCGGATCTCCGCGGCGGCCTCCGTCGCCGGCATCGCGTTGATGTCGAGGTGGCGAAGGGTGTGATTGCCGAGGTCGTGGCCGCCGTCGAGGATGCGGCGGGCGACGTCCGGGTGCTCGTCCAGCCAGGTTCCGACGGCGAGGACGGTGACCCGGGCGCCGGCCTTCTCGGCCTCGCCGAGAAGCGAGTTCGCGACGGCGGGGTCGCCCTGGCCGTGGAAGGTGAGGGCCACCTTGGACGGGTGGGTGCGGGGACCGTGGGTGATTTCGGAGGGCTGGGCGGGGTAGCGGCGGGGGGCGGGGGCGAGTACGGGGGCCGCGTGGGTCGCGGTGGCGGGGGGTGCGCTGGGCGCGGCCGGAGGTGTCGTGAGGTTGCGGGGGTGGGTGGGTCGCGGGGTGGAACAGCCTGCGGTCACTCCGGCGGCGAGGGTTCCTGCGGTGAGCGCGAGTCCAGTGAGCAGGGCCGCGCGCCGGGGCGGGGCGGGGGCTGCGTGGTCTTCGGCGGGCGTGGTCACCGGACCATTTAAGGGTGAATCGGCCGGAAAACCGGCGATTGGTCCGGCCGGGTGGTGGTGCGGGTCGCTCTGCGGCTCCCGGACACGGGGCCGCGCGGGGGCGGGAGGGCCCGTAAGCGGAGCGGGATCCCCTGCTTTTGGATCAGTCGGCCGGGTCTGCGATAGTCGGCGATGCGACCTCCACCCATTGACCCGGGCCACGGTTGTCGCAGGTGGCGCGGTTCACACCCCAATTCGTTCCGCGACACCCCGCAGGCCCCGGCTGCCACACGGCCGGGGCTTTCGCGTACCGGGGTGCCGGGTACGGGGCCCGCACCGACGGACTCTCCCGTACGGGGCTTTCACGTACGGGGCTTTCACGTACGGGCCGGATCGGGTCAGCGGTCGACGACGCGCATCTCGAACCAGGTGGTCTTGCCGCGGGGCAGCAGGTCGACGCCCCAGCGGTCGGAGAGCTTGTCGACGAGGAAGAGTCCCCGGCCGCTCAGATCCATTTCCTGGACCGGCATGAGACAGGGAAGGCCGCGGGAGGGGTCACGGACCTCGATACGGATCCAGCCGCGGCGGCGGCGCATACGGAGTCCGAAAACGCGGGCGCCGGTATGACGTACGGCGTTGCCCACGAGTTCGGAGACGAGTAAGACCGCGTCCTCGGTCATCTTCGGGGACAGGCCCCAGTGCCGCAGCACCACGACCTGGGTGAGCCGCCGCGCGGTGGCCGCGGACTCCGGGCGGGACGGCAACGGCACCTCTCCCTCGGTGGGATTGCCGAACAACTCCAGTGCCTTGAGCGCCCGTTCGTCCTCGACCGCAGGCGTCCAGCGCGCCGCGGTCGCACTTCCGTGCCGCCGCGGCTGTTCGATACCCTCCAGCCCCGCCATGCCCCCATCATGGCCGCCAGAAGCCCCCTTCGTGGCCGTTCCGGAGGAATAGGCCCCCCGGAACGCGACATTCCACACCATCCGATCGGCATATGCCGGAGGCAGTTCGGAGATGGCGAGGACCCGCCCGACCTGCCACGACAGACCCGTCGAGGGCAATCGCCGGCCTCCCGCGACAAGGTGCGCTTAAGGCTGCCTTAAGCCTGGGATAAACGCCCCAACGAGGGACGCCGGGTAAGACATCGCGTCAACCGCACGTGGCCCAGCGGACATCGCGAGGGTGACATCGGCCGCGTCGGCCGCCGTCGGCCGGCCGGCCCGGGACGCCGGGAAGCCGGGTCCCGGGCCGGAGCGGCGGACGGTTCAGAGGAACTTCGCCTTGCCGGGGCCCTCTTCCACGAAGCTCCGCATGCCCCGCTCGCGGTCCTCTGTCGCGAACAGGCCGGCGAACCAGTTGCGCTCGATGGTCAGTCCGGTCTCGATGTCCGTCTCCAGGCCCGCGTCGACCGACTCCTTCGCCGCGCGCAGCGCGATGGCCGGACCCTGCGCGAGCCGGGCGGCCCAGGTGTGCGCGGCGGTGTAGACCTCGGCGGCGGGGACGACCCGGTCGACCAGGCCGAGCGCGAGGGCCTCGTCGGCCTTGACCATGCGGCCGGTGAAGATGAGGTCCTTGGCCTTGGAGGGGCCGATCAGCCGGGACAGCCGCTGGGTGCCGCCGGCACCGGGGATCAGACCGAGCAGGATCTCCGGCTGGCCCAGCTTGGCGTTGTCGCCGGCGATGCGGTAATCGGCGCACAGGGCCAGTTCGCAGCCGCCGCCGAGCGCGTATCCGGTGACGGCGGCGACGACGGGCTTGGGGATGCGGGCGACGGCGGTGAAGGAGTCCTGCAGGGCCCGGGACCGTACGACCATCGCGGCGTGGTCCATGGCCTGCATCTCCTTGATGTCCGCGCCCGCCGCGAACACCTTCTCCCCGCCGTACAGCACCACCGCGCGGACGTCCGGCCGGATCGTGGCCTCCTCGGCCAGTTCCTTGAGGCGGTCCTGCGTCGCGACGTCCAGGGCGTTCATGGGAGGGCGGTCCAGGCGGATGGTGCCCACGCCTTCGGCCACTTCGAGATGCACAGTCATGGAAGCAGGTTAGTGGCCGTTAACGACGACGGGCCGGGTGTGCTGGGTCACAGCACACCCGGCCCGGTGAGGAGCGGTCGCCCGGTCCGGTCCGCGGCGACGGCCCGGTCCGGTCCGGAGCGGTTACTTGGTCCAGTCCGACCAGGACATGTTCCAGCCGTTGAGGCCGTTGTCCGGAGCGACCGTCTTGTCGTGGGAGTGCTTCACGATCACCACGTCGCCGATGATCGAGTTGTCGTAGAACCAGGCCGACGGCACCTTGCTGTCGTAGCCGCCGCGCACATCGCGCAGACCGACGCAGCCGTGGCTGGCGTTGTAGTTGCCGAAGGCGCCGCCACCCCAGTAGTTGCCGTGGATGAAGGTTCCCGAGTTGGTCAGGCGCTGGGCGTGCGGCACGTCCTTGATGTCGTACTCGCCGCCGTAGCCGACCGTCTCGCCGTTCATACGGGTCACCTTGAGGCGCTCGCTGATGACCATCTGGCCGTTCCAGGTCTCGTAGCCCGACTTGCCCGTGGTGATCGGGAGCGTCCTGAGGACCTTGCCGTCGCGCTTGACGACCATCTTGTGGGTCTTGGCGTCGACGGTGCTGACCTGGCTGCGGCCGATCGTGAACTTCACGGTCCTGACCTGCTTGCCGTAGACACCGGGACGGCCCTCGACGCCGTCGAGGTCGAACGTGACGGTGACCTTCGTACCGGCCTGCCAGTAGTGCTCGGGGCGGAAGTCGAGACGGTCGTTGCCGAACCAGTGGCCCTCGACGTCGACCGCCGGCTCGGTCTTGAAGGTGATGGCCTTCTTGACGTCGTCGGGGTGCGTGATGCCGCGGGTGAAGTGGATCGAGAAGGGCATCCCGACGCCCACCTTGGAGCCGTCCTCCGGCGTGTAGATGCCGACGAACGTGTTCTTCGGGGTCAGCGTGGTGAACGCGGCCTCCTCGGCCGCCTCACGGCCGCCGGCGTCCTTGGCCACCGCGTGGACCTTGTACTTGGTGGCCGCGGAGAGGTGGGTCGAGGGCGTCCAGGTGGCGCCCCCGTCCGTGATGCTGCCCTTGACAGCGTTGCCCTTGGTGTCCTCGACGGCGACCTCGGTCAACTTGCCCTTGGCCGCGGTCACCTTGAGGGCGCCGCTGGTCTTCACGTCGGCGGCGCCGTCCTTCGGGGTGATGGTCACCACGGCCTGCGAGGCCTTGGTGTCCGCCGTGCCGCTGGAGCTCTTGCCCTTGCCGTCGCCGGAGCCGGACCCCTGGTCCGAACTCCCTCCCCCGCCGCAGGCGGTCACGGCGAGCAGCAGAACTCCCAGCAGCAGCGCCAGGATTCCGTTGCTCTTGCGTGTCCGCGCGCCAACCGACGCCCCCGATATCGGTCGCCCGTTCAAAATGGTTTCTCCCCTCGCACGGCCTGATCAGGCCCGCACTCCAGCGCGTCCCACGCGCGTATCGCGCTAATTAATCACACGACCTGGAGGGATGGCTCCCCGGGAAGGTCACCGTTCAGTCCCAACTTCGGCCGTACGGGGCGCGGCTGGAGCCCGCGGCGCGGATACCCGTATATCGGGTTACTTCACCGCCCCACCCCTTTTCCACTCCTTCCAGCCCATGTTCCAGCCGCCGAGTCCGTTGTCGGGGGCGACCAGTTTGTCCTTGCTGTGGACGACCTCGATGACGTCCCCGATGAGGCTGCGGTCGAAGAACCAGCCCGCCGGGGTGTCCGAGCTGCCGCCCTTCACGTCCCGCAGACCCACGCAGCCGTGGCTCACGTTGGCGTTCCCGAAGGCGTCCGGTGCCCAGTAGTTGCCGTGCAGGAAGGTTCCGGAGTCGGTCAGGCGCATCGCGTGCGGAACGTCGGGGATGTTGTACTCGCCGCCGAAACCGACGGTCCGGCTGTTCATCCGGGTCACTTCGAGCATCTCCGTGACGACCATCTTCCCGTTGTACGTCGTCGTCTTCGGCGCCCCCGCCGTGATCGGCACCGTGGCGATGAGGTCGCCGTCGCGGCGCACCTCCATGGTGTGCGCGCCGGCGTCGACGAGCGACGTCTGGCTGCGGCCGACGGTGAACGAGAAGGCCCTGGACTGGAGTCCGTACACGCCCGGCGCACCTTCGACGTCGCGCAGCCGCAGCGACACGGTGACCTTCGTGCCCGGTTTCCAGTACCGCTCGGGACGGAAGTCGACGCGCCCGTCGCCGAACCAGTGCGCGCGGATCTCCACCGCCGGCCGCGCCCGCACCTGGATGGCGCGCTCGACGGCGGCCCGGTTCACGATCTCCCGGTTGAACTCGAGGGAGACGATCATTCCGGTGCCGACGACGGACCGGTCCTCCGGAGTGACGTATCCGATGAACCGCTCGTCGGGGACGGCCGTGGTGAACGTGGTGTGCCGTGCCGAGCGGTGCCCGCTCCCGTCCAGGGCCACCGCGTCGACGGTGTACTTGGCGGCCAGCGCGAGCCGCGTCCCGTCCGGTCTCCAGGACAGGCCGTCGTCGCTGATGCGCCCCGGCACCGGGGACTCCTCGGCGTCCTGGGACCTGACGACCTTCACGGACTCCAGGCGCCCGCTGGGCACCCGTACCAGCAGCGCCTCCTGCGGGCGTACGCCCTTGGTGTTGTCGTCGGGGGAGACGTGGATGACGTCCTCGGGCGACCGTGGTCTGTCGAACGCCTCCCCGATCCCCTTCGAGATCCCGCCGGAGGAGCAGCCGGAGGCTCCGGCCAGCAGGCCGGCCCAGGTCAGTACGGCGGCCAGCGCGGCCCCTGCGCGCCGCGCGCGCGTCTGTACGTGCTTCACAAGGGACCCAACGACGCCGCCCCTCCGGGGAAACGTGAGTGCGAGCCACGCTCTGGGCAGAACAGTGGGGAGGACGACGCGACAAGGAGCTGCGGCCGGGACGCCGCGCACCCTTTTTCGTGCCGTTCCACGAGCCGTGGGAGGCTGACCGGTGTCGAGCGCACCCGAGCAGGAGGCGGTCCAGGAGGGACGTGCCGCGGGCGGCGGGCTGCCCGCGCAGACCGCCACGGACCCGGTGGGGCCGTCCGCCGCCGCACCGGCGGCCGCGGACCCGGCGGTGGAGCCGGCCGCTCCCGCGGTGAACGGCGCGCGGCGGCGCCCCGCGGCGCCCCCCGTCTCCGTGTGGCCGGGTGCCCCGACTCCCCTCGGAGCACGCTTCCGGGTCGGGCCGGACGGCACCACGGGCACCAACTTCGCGCTGTGGGCGGGCGGTGCGGAGGCCGTCGACCTGTGCCTCTTCGACGAGGAGGGCGCCGAGACACGCGTCCCGCTCACCGAACTCACCCACGAGATCTGGCACGGTTTCGTCCCCGGTGTGCGCCCAGGCCGCCGCTACGGCTTCCGGGTGCACGGCCGCTGGGACCCGTGGACCGGCGCCCGCTGGAACCCGGCGAAGCTGCTCCTCGACCCGTACGCCCGTGCCGTGGACGGCGACTTCGGCCTGCCCCCGGAGGTGTACGGGCATGTCCGTGACTGGCCCCAGCAGCAGGTCGCCGACACCGTGCGCGACGACCGCGACTCGGCGCCCCTCGTCCCCAAGGGCGTCGTCGTCCAGGACGACGACGACTGGTCGGACGACCACCGCCCGAAGACCCCGTGGGCCGACTCGGTGATCTACGAACTGCACGTGCGCGGATTCACCCGTCTGCACCCGGGGATCCCCGAGGACCTGCGCGGCACGTACGCGGGCCTCGCGCACCCTGCCGCGATCGAGCACCTGGTGAACCTCGGGGTGACGGCGGTGGAGCTGCTGCCCGTGCACCAGTTCGCGCACGAGGACCACCTGCTGCGCCGGGGCATGAAGAACTACTGGGGCTACAACTCGATCGGCTACTTCGCCCCGCACGCGGGCTACGCCGCCTCCGGCACGACCGGCCAGCAGGTCGGCGAGTTCAAACGGATGGTGCGCGCGCTGCACGCGGCCGGGATCGAGGTCATCCTCGACGTGGTCTACAACCACACCGCGGAGGCGGGCGAACTCGGCCCGACGCTGTCGCTGCGCGGCATCGACAACCGCGGCTACTACCGGCTCCAGTCGGACGCGCGCCGCTACGCGGACTACACGGGGTGCGGCAACACCCTGCACGTCGTGCAGCCGCAGGTGCTGCGGCTGATCACGGACTCGCTGCGGTACTGGGTGACCGAGATGGGCGTCGACGGCTTCCGCTTCGACCTGGCGGCCGCCCTGGCCCGGTCCATGCACGACGTCGACATGCTGTCGCCGTTCCTCGCCGTCATCGCGCAGGACCCCGTGCTGCGCCGGGTCAAGCTGATCGCCGAACCGTGGGACGTGGGCTCGGGCGGCTACCAGGTGGGCGCCTTCCCGCCCCTGTGGACGGAGTGGAACGACCGCTACCGCAACGCCGTCCGGGACTTCTGGCGCGGCGCGCTGCCCGACGTACGGGACCTGGGCTACCGGCTGTCCGGGTCGAGCGACCTGTACGCCTGGGGCGGTCGGCGCCCGTACGCCTCCGTCAACTTCGTGACCGCGCACGACGGTTTCACCCTGCGGGACCTGGTGTCCTACGAGCGCAAGCACAACGAGGCGAACGGCGAGAGCAACCGGGACGGTTCCGACGACAACCGGGCCTGGAACGGCGGGGTGGAGGGCGAGAGCGACGACGAGCGCGTACAGGCGCTGCGGCGGCGGCAGTTGAGGAATCTGCTGACGACACTGCTGCTGTCGACCGGGGTACCGATGCTGGTCGCCGGGGACGAG
This sequence comes from Streptomyces sp. NPDC042002, assembly GCF_055588305.1. Taxonomy (NCBI): domain Bacteria; kingdom Bacillati; phylum Actinomycetota; class Actinomycetes; order Kitasatosporales; family Streptomycetaceae; genus Streptomyces; species Streptomyces sp. NPDC042002. The sequence goes on from NZ_JBVJCT010000023.1 coordinate 107,957, forward strand.
TTCGGGCGGACCCAGCGGGGCAACAACAACGCCTACTGCCAGGACAACGAGATCAGCTGGGTCGACTGGTCGCAGCTGAACGACCCCGGCTGGCGGACGCTGTTCGAGCTGACGTCCCGTCTGATCGCGCTCCGCCACGAGCATCCCGTGCTGCGCCGCCGGGCGTTCTTCTCCGGGCGGGCCCATTCGGTCGACGGACTGCGGGACCTGGCCTGGTTCACGGCGCGGGGCACCGAGATGACGGAACGGGACTGGTACGCGCCGGCCGCGACCCTCGGCATGTATCTGTCCGGCCGGGACATCCCCGGCCGGGACGCGCGGGGCACCCCGGTCGTCGACGACAGCTTCCTCGCCGTGCTGCACGCCGGGGACCGGCCGGCCGCCTTCGACCTGCCGGGGCCGCCCTGGGCCGCGCGGTACGAGGTGGTCGTGGACACCTCGCGCGAGGACCAGGCCGAGGCCCCCCGGGTCGCGCACCGGGCGGGCACGGCGATCATGGTGCCGGCGCGGTCCGTGCTGCTGCTGAAGGTCCGCTGAGGGCGGGCCGTGACGGGCCGGGGCGCGGCCCGGTCAGCCGAGGATCCCCCGCTGGTACGCCGTCGCCACCGCCGCCGCCCGGTCCTTGACGCCCAGCTTGGCGTACAGGTGGGTGAGATGGGTCTTCACGGTCGCCTCGCTGATGAACAGTTCGCGGGCGATCTCGCGGTTCGAGGTGCCCTTGGCGACCAGCGCCAGAACCTCCCGCTCACGGGCCGAGAGAGGCTCGTTGCCGGGGGCGCGCACGGCGCTGACCAGGCGGGAGGCGACGGCCGGGGAGAGGACGGTGCGGCCCTCGGCGGCGGCGCGCACGGCGGTGAACAGCTCGTCGCGGGGCGCGTCCTTCAGCAGATAGCCCGTCGCGCCCGCCTCGATCGCGGGCAGGGTGTCGGAGTCGGTGTCGTAGGTGGTGAGGACGAGGACCCTGGCGCGGGCGCGTCGGCGGGTCAGTTCACCGATGGCGTCCACTCCCCCGCCGCCCGGCATGCGCAGGTCCATCAGGATCACGTCCGGGTCGAGGGCGACGGCCCGCTCGACCGCCTCGACCCCGTTCACCGCCTCGCCGACGACGGTGAAACCGGGCGCGGACTCGAACATGCCGCGCAGACCGTCGCGTACGACGGGATGGTCGTCGACGATCAGCAGCGAGATACGGGTGTCCGTGTCATGAGGCATGGCGTACCAACGGTACGCGAGCCGAGAGTGCCGTGCCGTGGCCCGGCTCGGACTCCACGGCGAGGGAGCCGGCGATGCGTTCGGCGCGGGCCCGCATACCGCCGAGACCGAATCCGCCGGTGCCGGTGCGGGCGGGCACGGCGAGCGGGTCGAAGCCGCGGCCGTCGTCGCGCACGTCGAGGGTGACCTCGTCGCCCATGAAGCTCAGCGTCACTCCGACACGGGCGGCTGCCGCGTGCCGTGCGGCGTTGGAGAGGGCCTCCTGGGCGATGCGCAGGAGGGTGGCCGAGACCTCGTCGTGGAGCTGCTCGCTGATACCGGTCACGGTGAACTCGGCGCGTGTGCCGGTGCGTTCACCCCATTCGGCGACGGTCTTCTTCAGCGCCTGGGGCAGACCGTCGTCGGCCAGCGCCACGGGGGCCAGGTTGTGCACCGAGCGGCGGGCCTCGCCGAGGCTGTGGCGGGCGAGCGCGGAGGCCCGTTCGAGGTGGGTGCGGGCGACCGTCAGGTCGGGGGCGTTCGCCACGACCTGGAGCTGGGCGATGACGCCGGTCAGCCCCTGGGCGATGGTGTCGTGGATCTCGGCGGCCAGCCGGCGGCGCTCGTCGGCGACCCCGGCCTCCCGTGCCTGGACGACGAGTTGGGTGTGCAGGGCGACGTTCTCGTCGAGGGCCCGTCGCAGGGCCGCGTTGGTGCGTTCGAGTTCCGCGATGGTCTCGGCCCGTTCGCGGGAGCGCCGTTCCTCCTGTTCGGTGAGGTGGGCCACCACCGTCTGCAGGCCGGAGTTGGCGGCCAGGAGCCCGCCGAACGCGAGCCACTGGGTCACGCTCCTCGGCGGCATCCCGCCGCTCTGCGCGCCGGCCACGGTGATCGCGCTGGCGAACAGCCCGAGCCGCCGCCACATGCCCGGGATCAGCTCGTCGGCGTCCATGTAACCGGTGGCCGCGTAGAACGCGAAGAAGCCGCTGCTCCAGGTGAGCGTGAAGGCGATCGCCCAGCGGACGGCGTAGTACGCCGTCCCGGCCCGGGACGGGATCCGGCCGCGGGCGGGGCGGCGGGAGCGGGTGCCGTTCCACCACACCTGGAGCAGGATCGCGGCGGCGACCAGGCCCGCGTCCAGCTCCCACTCGGCGGGGCCGTCCATCTGGCCGGTGCTGACGGCCGCGAGGACGACGCTGATACCGAGCAGTCCGTACGGACCCCAGGCGTGCACCTGCTCCCAGCGTCGCTCGATCCGTCTGTCCGCCGCGGTCATGTCCCCAGTCTGCACGGGCCCTCCCGGACAGTCCCTATTCCCAGCGGAACCAGCGGGAGGCGCCCGCCGTGAGCAGCACGGTCCAGGCGACCAGTACCCCCAGGTGCGACCAGCCCGGCCAGTTCCCCGCCGCCGCCTGGTTCAGTGCCTGCGCGGCGGCGCCGAACGGTGTGCAACCGACGATCCGGGCGAGCGTGTCCGGCATGGACTGCACCGGAATCCACACGCCCGCGCAGAACATCATCGGGAAGAACACGACCGACCCGATCGCACCCGCGATCCTCGTCGTCCGGGACAGCGCGGAGACCACCGCGCCCAGGGACAGTGCGGCCAGGACCGCCAGGAGCAGGGCGAGGAGATAGCCGTACGGCTGCTCGGGCAGTCGCACGCCGAAGGCGAGGCGGCCGACGACGAGGGCGCACAGGGCGGAGAGCAGGGCCGCCGCGCCGTAGACCAGCATCTGCGCGAACAGCAGGGCGGACGGGCGCACCGGCGTGGTGGACATCCGGCGCAGGATGCCGCGTTCGCGGTAGCCGGTGAGGGTCTGCGGCATCGACTGCAGCCCGCCGACGATCATGCCGAGCAGCACGGCGATCGGGACGTACACGTCGATCGTGCGCAGGCCGCCCAGCTCGGCGTGGTGGTGGCGGAAGGACGGGACGGAGCCCAGGATCACCAGGAGCAGGGTGGGGAACAGCAGGATCCAGAAGAGGGCGCCCGGTTCGCGGCGGAAGAGGCGCAACTCGGCGCGCAGGACTGCGGTGTTGACGCGCGGGACTGCGGTGTTGTCGCGCGGGACTGCGGTGTTCATACGGCGACCTCCGTCAGGTCCAGGAACGCGTCGTCCAAGGTGGCGTCGGTGACGCGGAGTTGGTGGGCGGTGACGCGGTGCCGGGCGAGCAGGGTGATGACGGCGTTGACGGTCTCGTCGGTGCCGGACAGCGTGAGCCGGCCGTCCTTGCGCTGCACCGAGGCGAGCGCGGGGAGCCCGGCCAGGTCACCCTCGTCCAGCGGCGCCGACGGCGTGAAGCTGATGACGGTCGAGCCCGTCGAGCGGCGGATCAGACCGGCCGGGGTGTCCAGGGCGGCCACGCGCCCCTGGTCGATGACCGCGATCCGGTCGCACAGCCGCTGCGCCTCCTCCATGAAGTGCGTGACCAGGAGGACGGTGACGCCCTGGGCGCGGATGTCCTCGATGAGCTCCCAGGTGTCGCGGCGGGCCCGCGGGTCGAGCCCGGTGGTCAGCTCGTCGAGCACGACCACGCGCGGGTCGCCGATGAGCGCGAGCGCGATGAACAGGCGCTGCCTCTGGCCGCCGGAGAGCTTGCCGAAGCCGGTGCCGAGCCGGTCGGTCAGGCCGAGGCGTTCGGCCAGCGGGCGCCAGTCGGCCGGGTGCGGGTAGAAGGCGGCGTACAGCTCCAGCGCCTCGCGCACGGTGAGTTTCGCCTGGAGTTCGCTCTGCTGGAGCTGGGCGCCGAGGACGCGGCTGGTGGCCTGGTGGTCGGTGAAGGGGTCGAGCCCGGCGACCCGGACGCGGCCCGCGTCGGGGACCCGCAGCCCCTCGACGCATTCGACGGTGGTGGTCTTGCCCGCGCCGTTCGGGCCGAGGATCCCGAAGATCTCGCCCTCCTCGACGGTGAAGGAGACACCGTCGACGACGGCCCGGCCGCCGTAGGACTTGCGCAGTCCGCTCACTTCGATGACTGACATGGTCCGAGAGTCGCAGCGGGGCCCGAGCCGGCACATCGGCCATCGCGCTCGAACCGGCATCAGCCGATCGGTTGACGCGGCGGTACGACCCCTCGAACGCCCGCCCCTGCGGGGGCCCGCGCGCCGGTCCCGGGCCCCTCGAACGATTCAAGTGCGCCCAAAAACTCGGTGGGCACTGTCAGTGGTGAAACGTAGGCTCGCACGTGATGTCCACACCAGATGCCGCCGCCCTCGGCCACCCCGACCGTTCGACCGTTCGCAGCCTGCTGCGCCTGTGGCCGTATGTACGCCCGGTGCGGGCCCGGCTGTTCTGCGCCGCGTTCGTCGCGGTGGTCGCGTCCTGTCTCGCGCTCGTGTTCCCGCTGATCCTGAAGTGGATGGTGGACGGTCCGGTCACCGGGCACGATCCGGCGGGTGTCTGGCTCGGGGCGCTGTATCTGCTGCTGCTCGGCATCGCCGAGGCCGTTCTGTTCGGGCTGCGCCGATGGCTGGTGGCCCGCCCGCTGGCCGGGGTCGAGGCGGCGATGCGGGCCGATCTGTACCGGCATCTGCAACGTCTGCCGGTCGCCTTCCACGACCGCTGGGCCTCGGGCCAGCTGCTGTCCCGGGCGACCACCGATCTGATGCTGGTCCGCATGTTCCTGGCGTTCCCGCTGACGTTCCTGCTGGTGAACGGCGTGACGATCCTCGCGGGCATCGCCATCATGCTGGCCCAGGAGTGGACCCTCGGGCTGGTGCTGCTCGCCCCGGCCATCCCGGTCATGATCGTCTGCTGGCTCTTCGAGCGGCGCTACGCGGAGGTGGCGCGGCGGGCGCAGGACCAGGTCGGCGACCTGACGACGGTGGTCGAGGAGAGCGTGCTCGGCATCCGGATCATCAAGGGGTTCGGACGCCATCGCAGCCAGGCGCGCGCGTTCCGCGAGCTGTCCCGGACGCTGCGCGGCACGGAGCTGGTCAAGGCCCGGCTGCTCGCCGCCATCTGGGGCGTCATCGTCACGCTGCCCGAATTCGCCATCGGTGCCGCGCTCGTGCTCGGCACGGTCCAGGTCGCCGACGGCCGTCTCTCCGCCGGCACGCTGGTCGCGTTCCTGTCGACCGCGCTCGCCCTGCGCTGGCCCGTCGACTCCATCGGCTTCCTCCTCGCGATGAGCCAGGAGGCGGGGACGGCCACGGAGCGGTACTTCGAGGTCATGCACGCGACGCCGGAGTCGGACGTCACGTCCGTACCGGCCGAGGCGGGCCTACCCGCTCCGGCGACCGTGACCGGGCCCGCTCCGAGTTCGGCGCGGGTACGGGCCGCCGCGGCCGTCCGCACGACGGGCCCGGCGCGGGCGACGGCCGCGGGCGCGGTGCCCACCGCCGACGCGGCAGCCGCGCGGGGTGCCGGATCGGCCGAGGCGCGGGAAGCCGACGCCACCGCCGCCCGCGATGACGGCAAAACCGCCGGACAGGGTGACGGCGGGACGGCCGGCCGGGGTTCCCGCGCGGCGGGGGCGGGGGCCCAAGCCGAGACCGGGGCCGGGGCCGACGGTGGACTGCGGTTCCATCGTGTCGAGTTCCGGTATCCCGACGCTCCCGCGGACGCGCCGCCCGTGCTGGCCGGCATCGACCTGCACGTCCGTCCCGGCGAGAGCATGGCCCTCGTCGGCGCCACCGGTACCGGCAAGACCACCCTCACCGCGCTCGTCCCCCGCCTCCACGAGGTGACGTCCGGCCGGATCACCCTGGACGGCCGGGACATCACCGGGATGCCCCGCGAGGAGCTGCGCGAACTCGTCGCCGTCGCCTTCGAGGAACCCACCCTCTTCTCGGCCACCGTCGGGGAGAACGTCCTGATGGGCGCCGCGGAGAGCGCGGGCCGGGCGGAGCTGGACCGTGCCCTCGCCGTCGCCCAGGCCGACTTCGCGCACGCGCTGCCCCAGGGCACGGCGACGCAGGTCGGCGAGCAGGGCCTCAGCCTCTCCGGCGGGCAGCGGCAGCGGCTCGCGCTGGCCCGCGCGGTGGTCGGCCGGCCCCGCTTCCTGGTGCTCGACGACCCGCTGTCGGCGCTGGACGTGCACACGGAGGCGGCGGTCGAGGCCGCCCTGCGCCGGGTGCTGGCGGAGACGACCGCGCTGATCGTGGCCCACCGCCCGTCCACGGTCCTGCTGGCCGACCGGGTGGCCCTGCTCTCCGGCGGCCGGGTCACGGCGGTCGGCACCCACCACGAACTGCTGCGCACGCATGCCGAATACGCCCACCTGATGTCGGGTGCAGAGGAGGACGGCCGATGACAGCGGCGCCCACGACCACCGCGCCGGGCAAGGAACCCGACGAGGAACCGGACGACGGACTGGACAGGGGACCGGACAGGGGCCCGACCGACGGACCGGGCGAGGGCCGCGACGACGGCTCTGGCGGCGGGCGGGACGCGGGACGGAACGGCGGGCGGCGGAAGGGCCGGGCGGCCCCCGAACCCGAGCCGTACCAGGACCCCTTCGACCGCGACACCCTTCCCACTCCCCCGGGCGCGACCGCGACACTGCTGCGCTCGCTGCTCGCCCCGCTCAGGGCCCGGGTGGCCGTGACCACCGTCCTGCTGCTGCTCCAGCAGGCCGCGGTGCAGGCGGGTCCGCTGCTGGTGGCGTACGCCATCGACCGCGCCGTTCCGGCGTTCCGGCAGGACGACCACGGGCCGCTCATCGCCGTCGGCGTCGCCTACCTGCTGTGTTCCGCGGCCTCCGGCCTGCTCCAGTACGCCTTCATCATCGCCTCGGCCCGGGTCAACCAGGACGTGCTGCTCGATCTGCGCGGCCGGATCTTCCGGCACGCCCAGGCGCTCAGCGTCGACTTCCACGAGCGCTACACCTCGGGCCGGCTGATCTCCCGCTCCACGACGGATGTCGAGTCGCTGCGCGAACTGCTCAGCGAGGGCCTCCAGGAACTCGTCACGGTCGTCCTGTCCTTCGTCTACATCTCGGCGATGCTGCTGTGGCTGGACGCCGGCCTGGGCGCGGTCGCGGTGGTCTCCTTCGTGCCGCTGTACCTGCTCATCCGCCGCTACCAGCGCCGGGCGGGCCGGATCTTCGCCGTCCGCTCGACGACGATCGCCGCGGTGATCGTGAAGTTCGCGGAGACGATGAACGGCATCCGGCCGGTGCGCGCGTTCCGCCGGGAGGCCGCCAACGAAGCCGAGTTCGGGGTGCTCAACCGGCGGCACGAGAAGACGAACGGCGACGCCCTGCTGGAGATGGCCCGCTACGTCGTCGGCTCCCGGCTCGTCGCGGGCACGGCGGTCGCGGGCATCGTGCTGTGGGGCGCCTACCGGGTGGCCTCGGGTTCGCTGGCGCTCGGTGTGCTCGCCGCCGCGGTGCTCTATCTGCGCCGGCTGTACGACCCGATCGACCGCCTCGGGATGTTCCTGAACTCCTACCAGTCCGCGGCGGCCTCGCTGGAGAAGATCGCCGGTCTGCTGGCCCAGACGCCGTCCGTGCCGGAGCCTTCCGTGCCACGGCTGTTGCCGGCACTCGCCTCCGAACACCCCGGCCGCGAGGTCGTGTTCGACGACGTCCGCTTCGCGTACCGCACCGGCGGGGAGGTCCTGCCCGCCTTCTCGCTCACGCTGCCCGCCGGACAGACGGTGGCCGTGGTCGGCTCGACCGGCGCCGGCAAGTCGACCCTCGCCAAGCTGCTGGCCCGGTTCTACGACCCCTCCGACGGGCGGGTCCTGCTCGACGGCGTCGATCTGCGCGAGCTGTCGGTGCCCGAACTGCGGCGCGGGGTGGTGATGGTGACCCAGGAGGCGTTCCTGTTCTCGGGCACGGTCGCCGAGAACATCGCGATCGGCCGTCCCGAGGCGTCCCGCGAGGAGGTCGAGCGGGCCGCGAAGGCGATCGGCGCGCACGACTTCATCAGCGTCCTGCCCGACGGCTACGACACCGACGTACGCAAGCGCGGCGGCCGTATCTCGGCGGGTCAGCGCCAACTCGTCGCCTTCGCACGGGCGTTGCTCGCCGACCCGGCCGTCCTGATCCTCGACGAGGCGACCAGCTCCCTGGACATCCCGGGTGAACGGGCCGTGCAGCGCGCCATGTCGACCGTTCTGCGGGGCCGTACGGCGGTGGTCATCGCGCACCGATTGTCGACGGTGGCCATCGCCGACCGGGTGCTGGTGATGGAGCACGGGCGGGTCGTCGAGGACGGCACACCCGCCGAACTCGTCGCGGGCACCGGCCGGTTCGCGGATCTGCACCGGGCCTGGCGCGACAGCCTCGTCTAGCGGTGGACGGGCGGACCGGCGGACAGAGGGGCGAAAAGGGCAGATGATCGACACGTACGCGGATCCGGGGACACCGGACCGCCGGGGCGGCTGGCGGTTCCTGTGGTGGCTGGTCACCCGGCAGGCGGGCCGGTCGGTCACCGGCGCGGTGGTCGCCAGCGTGTGGATGGGGCTCACGGCACTGACGCCGTATCTGCTGTCCCGGGCGATCGACGACGGTCTGGAGCCGGGCGACGGGGTGGCGCTGGCCGGCTGGACGGCCGCCGTGCTGGGTGCCGGGGTGGTCAACGCCGGTCTGGGTGTCGTACGGCACCGCACGATGACCCAGGTCCGGATGGACGCCAACTTCCGTACGGTCAAGCTCGTGGTCGAGCACGCGGCCCGGCTCGGCGCGGCACTCTCGCGGCAGATCGGAACGGGAGAGATCGTCACGGTCGGCGTCCGCGACGTGGACACGATCAGCACGTCGCTGACCGTCGTCGGGCCCGGTCTGGCAGCGGTCGTCACCTACGCCGTGGTGGCCGCCCTGCTGCTGCCGGTCTCGGTGCAGCTGTCCGCGGTGATCCTGCTCGGCGTGCCGCTGATGACCGTCCTCGTCGGGCCGTTGATGAGCCGGCTCCAGGGGACCGAGACGGGGTACCGCGAACGGCAGTCCGTACTGACGGCACGCATCGGCGATCTCGCGGGCGGGCTGCGTGTCCTGAACGGGCTCGGCGGCAAAGGGCTGTTCGCGGACGCGTTCCGCCGTGACTCGCAGAAGCTGCGGGAACAGGGGTACCGGGTCGGCTCGGTGACCAGTTGGATCCAGGCGCTGGGCATGGGGCTGCCGTCCGTCTTCCTGGCCGCGGTGACCTGGATCGCGGCCCGGCTGGCCGCTCAAGGAGCCATCAGCATAGGCGAGTTGGTGTCCGTGTACGGCTATGTCGCGGTCCTCGTCCTGCCGGTGTACTTCTTCATCGACTGCGCTTACGAACTCTCCCGGGCCGTGGTCGCCGCCCGGCGCGTCGTACGGTTCCTGTCCCTGGAGCCCGTCGCCTCTCCCCCGGGCGCGCTGGACGCCCCGGGGTCCCCGGCCGTGCTGCACGATCCGGAGTCCGGGGTCCGGGTGGTCCCGGGGAGACTGACCGCGCTGGCCGGGGCCCGCCCCGCGGAGTCCGAGGCCGTGGTCGACCGGCTCGGCCGGTACGCGGCGTCGGACGTGACCTGGGGCGGCGTACGGCTCGACGAAATCTCCCTGCCGCAGGTGCGCGAACGGATCCTGGTCGCCGACCACGAGGCCGACCTGTTCGCGGGCACCCTGCGCGAACTGGTCCGAGGACGCCGGGACCCCGACGAGGAGACCATCGCCGGGGCCGTGCGCACGGCCGTCGCCGACGACATCGTGCTCGGCCTGCCGGGCGGTCTCGACTCGGCCGTCGACGCGCAGGGCCGGAGCCTGTCCGGCGGGCAGCGGCAGCGGGTGCGGCTGGTGCGCGCGCTCCTCGCCGACCCGGAGGTGCTGCTCGCCCTCGAACCGACCTCGGCGCTCGACGCCCACACCGAGGCGGCCGTCGCGACCAGGCTGCGCGCCGCGCGCTCGGGCCGTACGACCGTCGTGACCAGCACGTCGCCGCTCGTCCTTGACCGCGCGGACACCGTCTGCTTCCTGGTCGACGGCAAGGCCGCGGCCACCGGCACGCACCGCGAACTCCTCAGGACGGAGCCGGGATACCGGGCCCTGGTGGCCCGCGACATGGAACCGGACGGGGATACGGAGACGGCCGGGGAAAAGGACGCGGGCCCGGTGGCGGGCGTGGACGAGGAGGTCGTGCTGTGAGTGTCCATCTGCCGGTCGCGGGGCGCGCCGAGGTGCGGCGGGCGGCGGTGCGGCTGATCCGGGCGGACGGGCGGGTGTTCGCCGCCGTGCTCGGTCTCAACGCGCTGGCCGCCGCGGCCGGTCTGGTCGGCCCCTGGCTGCTCGGGCGGATGATCGACGACGTACGGAGCGGCGGCGGCGTGGAGGTGGTCGACGGGCCGGCGCTCGTCATCCTCGTGTCCGCGGTGGCGCAGCTCCTGCTGGCGCGCTGGGCCCGGTTCGTGGGGTACCGCTTCGGGGAGCGGACCCTCGCGCGGGTGCGGGAGGAGTTCGTGGAGCGGACGCTGACGCTGCCCGCGTCGGTCGTGGAGCGGGCGGGCACCGGCGATCTGACGGCGCGCGGCACCGGGGACGTCACGGTGGTCGGCAACACACTGCGCGACACGGGACCGCAGCTGCTGATCTCCGGCGCGCAGGCGCTGTTCGTCCTGGTCGCCGTCTTCGTCATCGATCCGCTGCTCGGTGCCTGCGGGGTGCTGGGCCTGGCAGGCATCGGGTTCGCGCTGCGCTGGTATCTGCGCCGGGCGCGCGCCGCCTATCTCGCCCAGGGCGCCGCCACCTCGGAGGTCGCCGAGATCCTCGCCTCCACCGCGTCCGGCGCCCGCACGGTGGAGGCGTTCGGACTGCGCGAGCTCCGGATCCGGGCGAGCCGGGACGCGCTGGAGGTCTCCCGGGGCACGCGGATGCGGACGCTGTTCCTGCGCAGTGTGTTCTTCCCGGCCGTGGAGATCTCGTACGTCGTCCCGGTCGTCGCCGTACTCCTGGTGGGCGGCGCGCTGCACGCCCGGGGCACGCTGAGCCTCGGCACGGTGGTCGCCGCGACGCTCTATCTGCACCGGCTCGCCGAACCGCTCGACCAGATCCTGAACCAGGTCGAGCAACTACAGAGCAGCGGCGCCTCGTTCGCCCGCGTGGAGGGGCTGGCCCGCGCGCCGCGCGCCGTCCCGGCCGGCTCGCCCGTACCGGTGGACGACCGGATCGACGTCACCGGCGTGCGGTACGCGTACGACCGGGGCGGTGAGGTGCTGCGCGGGGTCGACCTGACGGTGCGCCCCGGGGAGCGACTGGCCGTCGTGGGCCCCTCCGGTGCCGGGAAGACCACGCTGAGCAGACTGCTGGCGGGCGTCGACGCGCCGGGCAGCGGGACGGTGACGGTCGGGCGGGTGCCGGTCGTCGCCCTCGACCCCGAGCAGCTGCGCCGGCACGTCGTCCTCGTCACCCAGGAGCACCATGTGTTCCTCGGCACGGTCCGCGACAACCTGCTCATCGCCGAACCGGCCGCCGGCGACGCCGAGTTGTGGGCGGCGCTCGCGGCGGTCGGCGCCGACGACTGGGCCGGGGAGCTCCCGGACGGGCTGGACACCGAGCTGGGCCCCGAGGCCCTGCGCGTCGACGGCTCACGGGCCCAGCAGCTGGCGCTGGCCCGGGTGGTGCTCGCCGACCCGCACACCCTGATCCTCGACGAGGCCACGGCGCTCCTCGACCCGACGACGGCCCGGCACACGGAGCGCGCGCTGGCCGCCGTCCTGGAGGGCCGGACCGTCATCGCCATCGCCCACCGGCTGCACACCGCCCACGACGCCGACCGGGTGGCGGTGATGGAGGACGGCCGGCTGACCGAACTGGGCACGCACGACGAGCTGGTCGCGGCCGGGGGTCCGTACGCGGCGCTGTGGCACTCGTGGCACGGGGACCGGCGTCCCGCCGACGGCTGACCGGGTCGCGGGGGCCGCGTCGCGAACCGGCCCTCCGGTTGCCCCCTGGGGAGGGCCTGTCCCGATTCCCGTGGACCCGGTGTCCGGCCGGCGTCGCAAGCGGTGGCGCTTGCGCGGCCGGCCGATCGATCGCCGCACCCACGGGTGCCTTACGGAGTTCCCTGGCCCGGCTCACCTTCGGTGCCCGCCGGCCCAGGCAGCGGGTCCGGGTGCGGGACTTCGCGGGGCCGGTCGAGGCGGTCGGCGCCGACGTGAAGCGGCCGTGTCCCGGGGACGAGGTGTTCGGTGAGGCCGACGGGGCGTTCGCCGAGTACGTGGAGTGGAGCACGCGCGGGCGAAGGCCGTCGTCACCGTGTGAGAGGCGACGGGGTCGTCACCGTGTGAGACGCGACGGGGTTCGGGCTACGCGGGACCGTCACCTTCAGCGGTCTCCTCGCCGGGCCTCCGCCGGTCTCCTCCCTGGGCCTTCTCGCCGGGCCCTTCCCGGGGCTTCTCCCCGGCCTCCTCGCGCGCTCGGCGGCGCAGCTCGGCGAGGGCCTGTTCCAGTTCCTCGTCGGCCTGCCGTTGCAGGGCCTCGGGGTCACCACCCGGACCGGCCGGCGCCGTGGGCGCGGGTTCCGTGACGGACGGCTCCCCGGCGACGAGCCGGTCGTAGATCCAGCGGCAGGCCTCGCCCTCGTCGGCGAACCGCTCGAAGACCTGGTGGGTCCCCCGCTCGTGGACGCCCACGGCCCAGTCCCCGTCGCGTCCTTCGAGGAAGTAGCGGTCGGCCGCGCGGTGGCTGCCGGGGCAGTCCGCGATCTGGTAGGACGCGGCGGGAATCCCGGCCGCGTCGAGGGCCCGGCACAACGCGAACCGGTCCATGCCGTGAGCCTTCCGCCGGGGCGGAAGCCGGGCCCGGTCACAGCCGGAGCCGGCTTCCGCGCGGATCGCGCGCCACCGAGGGAGGGGGTGGATCAGTGGTTGATCCGCACCAGCGTGCCATTGCTCACCAGATCACCCACCGTGGTGCGGGGGATGTCCGGGCAGAACCTGCTCGATGTCACGTACTGGGTGCCGAGGCCGGGCTGCTCGAACCCGGGGGCGGTCTCGCCCGCGCAGACCGTCACGTCCTTGGCCAGCCGGTAGAGGTGGTAGTTGTACGGGTAGCGCGGGTCCATGGTGTTGAGGCTCGACGGCGGGATGGAACGCTTCCCGTACTTGGTGCCAGCGGGGGCGAGGAAGCGGCCCGACTCGCCGCCGACGCGGTCGAGCTTCAGGCCGGCGTGGAGCACCAGGGGGGCGGCCAGTACCGTCTGGTTCTGGTGGGTGAAGCCGTCGTCCGGCGGGTAACGCCAGTCGCCCTGGCCGGAGTCGAGGGTGGGGTCCCACCACTTGTCGAGGAACTTCACGGCGGTGAGACCGCCGAGCCGGTTGTACCCGTCGAGGATCCTCCCCACCGGGCCCCGGGTCGGCAGCCACTTCGGGCCCAGCCGCCAGTCACCACAGAAGAAGAGGCGCTCCAGCCTCGGCGGGATGGGATCCGGCACGAGCCCCCTGCACACACGCGGCTGTTCGTAACGGCCGTGCTCGTCCCCCGGCTTCACGTGCCCGGGGGCCGGCTTCGGCTCCGGGGTGGCGGACAGGGCCCGCGTGACGCCGCTCGTGCGGCTGTCGTCCGGATGCGCGGACGCCGCGGACGAGACGGAAGCGCCGAGCACCAGAGAACCGGCCAGACCTCCCAGAGCCGCCAGGCTCGCACACCAATGTGACCTTCTCACCAAACCTCCTGCGGGAATACGTGTCCGGATCGCACCGCGTCGCGCGGCTGAGGCGCCGGGAGCGGTCCGGAATGTCGGGGATCACTCAAACCGCAGGGGACGGAGGCAGGCGAGCGGACGTGCCGGAACACGCCCGAAAGGGGCTGGGCTTCATTCCGTTGCTGCCCGCGGGCCGGTCATCTGGCGGTATGCGCACCCGGCCGGCGCCTCGCGCCGGGCACGTCCCGAGGCGGCCCCGCCTCCCCGTCCCCGGGTCGGTCCGTGCCTGGACGAACACCCGAAGGACAGTCCGTATATCGAACATGACTAACCGGACAACGAACCGTTTCCGGCCATTTTAGTGACGCGGTCCTGACAGAAAGGGTTATCTCCTGCCACTCTTCCCACGGCTACTTCACAGCAACCTCACAGCTACATCCGCCGTGTTGGGCCGTACGACCCCATGCACCTGGTTCCGCGTAACGCCCAGTTCTGCCCGGACGGGTCATCCATCGTCCGGTCTCCCCTGGCCGCGCGACCCGCGGCCATGCAGAAGGAGTCAGTGTTGAGCAGCAGTTCTCCCCACAGACGCACCTCCCACATCACCAAGCGCCGTGTCGCCGGTGTCGCCCTCGTCGGCGTCTCGGCCCTGCTGGCCGCGGCCGTCCAGTCGGGCGCCGCGAGCGCCGCCCCGGAGCAGGCTCCCCGGGCGGGCAGGATCAACCCGGGCTCCGTCGCCATGAAGCTCACCGCCTCACAGCGCGCCGAGCTGATACGCGACGCCGACGCGGCCAAGGCCACGACCGCCAGGGACCTGGGTCTCGGCGCCGGCGAGACCCTCGTCGCCCGTGACGTCATCAAGGACCACGACGGCACCGTCCACACCCGCTACGAGCGGACGTACCGAGGACTGCCGGTCCTCGGCGGCGACCTGGTCGTCGACACCTCCAGGTCCGGGAGGACCGGGCACGTCTACAAGGCGACGAAGGCGTCGCTCAAGGTCGCCACGCTCAAGCCCACGGTCGCCGCCGGCACGGCGGAGAAGCAGGCCCTGTCCGCCGCCAGGGCCGCCGGTTCGAAGAGCAGCGCCGCCGACCGCGCGCCCCGCAAGGTGATCTGGGCGGGAAGCGGCAGGCCGGCCCTCGCCTACGAGACGGTCGTCGGCGGTCTCCAGGACGACGGCACGCCCAACGAGCTGCACGTCATCACCGACGCCGCCACCGGCAAGAAGCTCTACGAGTACCAGGGCATCGAGACCGGCGTCGGCAACACCCAGTACAGCGGCCAGGTGACCCTGACGACCACGCAGTCGGGCTCCAACTTCACGCTGACGGACGGCGCGCGCGGTGGCCACAAGACGTACAACCTGAACCACGGGACGTCGGGCACCGGCACGCTGTTCTCGCAGACGAGCGACACCTGGGGCAACGGCACCACGTCGAACGCCGCGACAGCCGGCGCCGACGCGCACTACGGCGCCGCGGTGACGTGGGACTTCTACAAGAACACCTTCGGGCGCAGCGGCATCAAGAACAACGGCGTGGGCGCGTACTCCCGTGTGCACTACGGCAACTCGTACGTGAACGCGTTCTGGGACGACAGCTGCTTCTGCATGACGTACGGCGACGGGTCCGGGAACAACGACCCGCTGACCGCGCTCGACGTGGCCGGCCACGAGATGAGCCACGGCGTCACGTCCAACACCGCGGGTCTCAACTACTCGGACGAGTCCGGCGGTCTCAACGAGGCGACCTCCGACATCTTCGGCACCGGCGTGGAGTTCTACGCCAACAACTCGACCGACGTGGGCGACTACCTCATCGGCGAGAAGATCGACATCAACGGCGACGGCACACCGCTGCGTTACATGGACAAGCCGAGCAAGGACGGCGGTTCCGCGGACAGTTGGTACTCCGGTGTCGGCAACCTCGACGTGCACTACTCGTCGGGTGTCGCCAACCACTTCTTCTACCTGCTGAGCGAGGGCAGCGGCGCCAAGGTCATCAACGGCGTCAGCTACAACTCGCCCACCTCCGACGGGCTTCCGGTCACCGGCATCGGCCGCGACAAGGCGCTGCAGATCTGGTACCGCGCGCTCACCACGAAGTTCACCTCGACCACCAACTACGCGTCGGCCCGCACCGGCACGCTCGCGGCGGCGGGGGAGCTGTACGGCACGACGAGCGCCGAGTACACGGCGGTGCAGAACGCCTGGGCGGCCGTGAACGTCGGTTCACGGCCGGGCGGTGGCGGCGGTGGCGGCACGTCGTTCGAGAACACGACCGACGTATCGATTCCGGACAACGGTCCGGCGGTCACCTCGTCGATCGCGGTCACCGGACGCACCGGCAACGCCCCGTCGAACCTCGCGGTCGCCGTGGACATCGTGCACACCTGGCGCGGTGACCTGGTGATCGATCTGGTCGCCCCGGACGGCTCGACGTACCGGCTGAAGAACTTCAGCTCGTCCGACTCGGCGGACAACGTGAACACGACCTACACGGTCAACGCGTCCTCCGAAGTCGCCAACGGCACGTGGAAACTCAAGGTCCAGGACCAGGCGGCCCAGGACACCGGCTACATCAACAGCTGGAAACTGACCTTCCCGTAGACCGCGGCCGGCCTCCGCGTGGTCCGCGGCGGAAGTCGGTACGCGAACAGGATGCCAGGGCGCTGTCCCGGAGGTTCGAATCCCCCGGGGCGGCGCCCTCCTTTGCCCGGAGGGGAGTTTGGGTTGACCCGCCCTTGGCGGCGGCCGGCCCGGCGCCCGGCACCCCAACTGTTCACCTGATCGACGATTTTCAGCCAAGGTCCTTATGGGCTCCTGACATGTACGCGTCTGGGATGGCACGCTTCCACCGCACGGCTCACCCGCACCGCAACTTCACAACCGTCCGTCCGGCCACCCCACGCCGTTCGGACGCCCCCACAAAAGGAGCTTGCGTGACCCCCCTCTACGCGCGTCACAAGCGCACCACTCTGGCCGTCGCCACCGCCGTCGCCGCCGGAGCCCTGCTCGCCACCGGTCTGACCACCGGTGCCGCCGCCCAGACCGCGGCACTCCCCGCCGGCAAAACCACCCCCCTCGCCGGTTCGCAGGTCCTGCTCTCCAACTCCGCGCGCACCGCGCTCATCAAGAAGGCCGACGCCGCCACGGCGGAGACGGCCCGGCAGATAGGCCTCGGCGCCAAGGAGAAGCTGGTCGTCAAGGACGTCGTCAAGGACGCCGACGGCACCGTCCACACCCGTTACGCACGCACGTACAACGGACTTCCGGTCCTCGGCGGCGACCTCGTCGTCCACGAGTCCAAGGCCGGCAAGACCGAGGGCGTGACGAAGGCGACCAAGACGTCCATCAAGGTCGCCTCGCTCAAGCCGCTCGTCACGACCGCCAAGGCCGAGAAGCAGGCACTGACCGTCGCCAAGGCCGCGGGCTCGGACAAGACCGCCGCCGACCAGGCCCCCCGCAAGGTGATCTGGGCCGCCACCGGCAAGCCGACCCTCGCCTACGAGACCGTCGTGGGCGGCCTCCAGGACGACGGCACCCCCAACGAACTTCACGTCATCACCGACGCGGCCACCGGCAAGAAGCTCTACGAGTACCAGGGCATCGAGACCGGCACCGGCAAGACCCTCTACTCGGGCACGGTCACCCTCAACACGACCCTGTCGGGATCGACGTACAGCCTGACCGACAGCACCCGCGGCAGCCACAAGACGTACAACAAGTCGCACACCACGACCTCCTCCGCGGGCACGCTGTTCACCGACGCGGACGACGTGTGGGGCACCGGCGCCGCCTCCAGCTCCACCACCGACCAGACCGCGGCCGCCGACGCCGCGTACGGTGCGCAGGAGACGTGGGACTTCTACAAGAACACCTTCGGCCGCAGCGGCATCAAGAACAACGGCGTCGGAGCGTACTCGCGCGTCCACTACGGCAGCTCGTACGAGAACGCGTTCTGGGACGACAGCTGCTTCTGCATGACGTACGGCGACGGCGCCAGCAACACGCACCCGCTGACCTCGCTGGACGTGGCCGGCCACGAGATGAGCCACGGCGTCACCGCCAACACCGCGGGCCTGAACTACTCGGGCGAGTCCGGCGGTCTCAACGAGGCGACCTCCGACATCTTCGGCACCGGTGTCGAGTTCTACGCGGGGAACTCCTCCGACGTGGGCGACTACCTCATCGGCGAGAAGATCAACCTCAACGGTGACGGCACCCCGCTGCGCTACATGGACCAGCCCAGCAAGGACGGCGGCTCCGCCAACTACTGGTCCTCCAGCGTCGGCAACCTGGACGTGCACTACTCGTCCGGCGTCGCGAACCACTTCTTCTACCTCCTCTCGGAGGGCAGTGGCGCGAAGACGATCAACGGCGTCAGCTACAACTCCCCGACCTACAGCGGCACGACGGTCACCGGCATCGGCCGGGCCGCGGCGCTGCAGATCTGGTACAAGGCGCTGACCACGTACTTCACGTCCACCACCAACTACAAGTCCGCCCGCACGGGCACCTTGTCGGCGGCGGCCGCGCTGTACGGCTCCGGCAGCACCCAGTACAACGCGGTGGCGGCGGCCTGGACCGCGGTCAACGTCAGCTAGTGCTGGTACGAACGTAATCGAACTGAGGCGGCACCCGGCACCGACCAGTGCCGGGTGCCGCCTTACGCTTGCCCCCATGCCCTACACGTACGAGGACGTGGGCGCGACCCGCGAGGACCGCTGCCCCCCGGGCTTCCACCGACTGCATGTCCGCTCCCGGATAGGCGAGGGCGAGGCCGTGTTCCGGCGCGCCTCCGAAGCCCTGATGACCTGGGAGCTGCACCGCGCCATGGGAATCAGCATGGTCTCCGACGCCGACAAGGCCGCGCCGGGCGTCGCCGTCACGGTCGGCATCGGCCCGATCAAGGCCCCCTGCCGCGTCGTCTGGACCGCCGAGGAATACCGGCGCACCGCCTGGGCCTACGGAACGCTTTCCGGCCATCCCGAGTGCGGCGAGGAAGCCTTCATCGTCTCCCGTACCGGCGACGGCACCGTCTGGCTGACGATCACGGCCTTCAGCCGCGCCGCCAAGTGGTACGCCCGCGTGGGCGGCGCCGCGACCCGGGGCCTGCAACACGCCTACGCCCAGCGGTGCGGGAAGGTGATGCGGCGGTTGTGCGCGGGGCTCGACAGCTGAACCCTCCCGCGGACCGCGGGCCAAAGGGACGGACGTGACGGAGGCCGACGGCGTCCGCGCCGAGGGCGAGCCACGGCGCATGGCCCGCCCCTGACGGTCGCGCCGCCGCACGTCACCGCATCAGCACGCCCGCCCCCTCCCCCATCTCCTCCGAAGGCACCGCCACCAGTCCGAGTTCCGCGCCGGAGGCCAGCAGGCGGTGGGCCGGCAGGATGCGGACCGTGTAGCCGAAGGACCCCGTGCGGTCGAGGGACAGCGGGCCCTCGTACACCCAGCGGCCCTCCAGGTCGGGGCCGCCGGCCGGCTTCAGCGGGACACAGACCGCGTCCGCGATGCGGTCGTCCGTGTCGACGCGGCCCGCGACCGCCTGGACCTCCACGTCGTCGGGGGCGAGGTCGGCGAGGCCGACGCGGACCCGCAGCGACAGGGTGGTGCCGAGTTCGGGGGTCGTGGTGGCCGAGGACGCCTCGACATGGTCGACGGTGATCTGCGGCCAGGCGGCGCGCACCCGCGACTTCCAGGCGGCCAGTTCGCGGGCCGTCTCGGCGGTGAGGGAACGGTGGGCCTGGGCCGCGGGGGCGTACAGGCGCTCCACGTACTCGCGCACCATCCGGCCCGCCAGGACCTTCGGGCCGAGGTGGGTCAGCGTCCGGCGGACCATCTCGATCCAGCGGTCGGGCAGACCCGCCTGGCCGCGCTCGTAGAAGCGCGGGGCCACCCGCTGTTCGAGGAGGTCGTACAGGGCACCGGCCTCCAGCTCGTCCCGGCGGTCGTCGTCGGTCGCGGTGCCGTCCGCGGTCGGGATCGCCCAGCCGAAGTCGGGCTGGAACCACTCGTCCCACCAGCCGTCCAGGACGGACAGGTTGAGGCAGCCGTTGAGCGCCGCCTTCATCCCGCTCGTGCCGCACGCCTCCAGCGGGCGCAGCGGATTGTTGAGCCAGATGTCGCAGCCCGGGTAGAGCTTCTGGGCCATCGCCATGCCGTAGTCGGGCAGGAAGACGATCCGGTGGCGCACCCGGGGGTCGTCCGCGAACCGGACCAGCTCCTGGATCAGCCGCTTCCCGCCGTCGTCCGCGGGATGCGCCTTGCCCGCCACGACGATCTGGACCGGCCGCTCCGCGTGCAGCAACAGGTCCATGAGCCGGTCGCGGTCGCGCAGCATGAGGGTCAGCCGTTTGTACGAGGGGACCCGGCGCGCGAAGCCGATGGTGAGTACGTCGGGGTCGAGGACCCCGTCGATCCAGCCGAGTTCGGCCGTGCCGGCGCCGCGCTGACGCCAGGACGCCCGGAGCCGGGCCCGTACCTCAAGGACCAGCTGTTCCCGCAGCACCCTGCGCAGGTCCCAGATCTCCTGGTCGGCGATCTCCGCCACCGTGTCCCAGCGGTCCGAGCCGCCGACGGTCAGCGCGTCCTCGGTGCGCTGCGCGCCGATCTGCCGGGCGCCGAGGCGGAAGACCTCGGGCGCCACCCAGGTCGGCGCGTGGACGCCGTTGGTGACCGAGGTGATCGGCACCTCCTCGGGGTCGAAGCCCGGCCAGAGCCCGGAGAACATCTCCCGGCTGACCTGGCCGTGCAGCAGCGAGACCCCGTTCGCCCGCTGGCCCAGCCGCAGGCCCATCACGGCCATGTTGAACAGGTTCGGCTCGCCGCCGGGATAGGTCTCCATGCCGAGGGCGAGGACGCGCTCCACGTCGATGCGCGGGAGTTCGGCGTCGGGGCCGAAGTGGCGGGCGACCACCTCCCGGTCGAAGCGGTCGATGCCGGCGGGCACCGGGGTGTGGGTGGTGAAGACCGTGCCGGCCCGCACCGCCTCCAGCGCGGACGCGAAGTCCAGGCCCTCGTCGGCGAGTTCGGCGATCCGCTCCAGGCCGAGGAACCCCGCGTGCCCCTCGTTGGTGTGGAACACCTCGGGCTGCGGGTGCCCGGTCAGCCGGCAGTACGTCCGGACCGCCCGCACCCCTCCTATACCGAGGAGCATCTCCTGCAGCAGACGGTGTTCGCTGCCGCCGCCGTACAGCCGGTCGGTGACCCCGCGTTCGCCGAGGTCGTTCTCCTCGACGTCGGAGTCGAGCATGAGGAGCGGGACGCGGCCGACCTGGGCGAGCCAGATCCGGGCGCGCAGCGCGCGGCCGCCGGGCAGGGCGAGGGAGACCAGGGCGGGTGTGCCGTCGTCCTCGCTCAGGGGCACCACGGGCAGTTCGTTCGGGTCGAGGACCGGATAGTGCTCCTGCTGCCAGCCCTCGCGGGACAGGGACTGGCGGAAGTAGCCGTGCCGGTAGAGCAGGCCCACGCCGATGAGCGGGACGCCGAGGTCGCTGGCGGCCTTGAGATGGTCGCCCGCGAGGATGCCGAGGCCCCCGGAGTACTGCGGCAGCGCGGCGGTGACGCCGAACTCGGGCGAGAAGTAGGCGACGGCGGCGGGCAGGTCGGAGGTCTGCGTCTGGTACCAGCGGTCGCCGGTCACGTACTCGCGCAGGTCGGCGGAGACCGCGGCGAGACGGCGCAGGAAGCGGCTGTCCTCCGTGAGCTCCGCGAGCCGGCCGGCCGACACGCTGCCGAGCAGCCGTACGGGGTCGTCGCCGCACGCGGTCCAGCGCTCGGGGTCGACGGACTGGAAGAGGTCACGGGTCTCGGCGTGCCAGGACCAGCGGAGGTTGCGGGCCAGGTCACTGAGCGGGTGAAGGGCTTCGGGGAGAACGGGTCGGACGGTGAATCTGCGGATCGCCTTCACGAGTTCCACCTTCACACAGGACGTACGCGGCAGAGGGACGCACGGCGTTGTGCGGCCTTCGTCACCCACGACGTTAGCGGCGAGGGTGCCTTCGCGACACGGCGCATCGCGGCACTGCCCCGGATGGGGCCAAGCGTGTGACGTCGGCGAGAAATCGACGCAACCTTCACGGACACCCCATGGACGGGATGGCCGATTCCGCCCTCATGGGCGGCCTTGTGGTGCTTCGCACCGCACGAGAGGCTCACCGGGTGACGTACGGCCGGTCCCTGCCCAGCGCGGTCGGCTCCGGCCTCGGTACGTCGAGTTGAGGAGGGGAACTCAAGTCATGGCACGGACGAGGAAGTGGCGTCTGCGCTGGGCGGCGGGTCTCACCGCGGTCACGACGGCCGCGGTGCTTTCGGCCATCGCCCCACCCGCGCAGGCGGCCCCGGAGGGGCAGATACTCGGAGCGGGGGAACCCGGCTCCGTCAGCGGGAGCTACATCGTGACGCTCAAAGGGGGTACGCGGGCTCCGTCGTCGGCCGGAACGGGCATCGCCGAGCAGTACGGGGCGAGAATCAGCCACACCTACGGTACGGCTCTCAACGGCTTCGCCGTGCGGGCCGACGAGAGACGGGCCCGGCGGCTCGCCGCGGACCCGCGCGTGGCCTCGGTCGTCCAGGACACCCGGGTGACGCTCGACCGCGTCCAGGGGAACCCGCCCTCGTGGGGCCTGGACCGGATCGACCAGCCGAGCCGGCCACTGGACAAGCGGTACACGGCACCCGGATCGGCGGGTTCGGGCGTGACCGTATACGTCATCGACACCGGCATCCGGATCACGCACAGGGACTTCGGGGGCCGGGCGAGCTACGGCTGGGACTTCGTCGACAACGACGGGACGGCGCAGGACGGCAACGGCCACGGCACCCATGTCGCCGGCACCGTCGCCGGCACCGGGTACGGCGTCGCCAAGAAGGCCAGAGTCGTCGCCGTCCGCGTCCTCGACGACAAGGGGGCCGGTTCCACCGCCCAGGTCATCGCGGGCATCGACTGGGTCACCCGGCACGCGAGGAAGCCGGCCGTGGCCAATCTCAGCCTGGGCGGGTACGCCAACGACCGGTTGGACGCGGCCGTCCGCAACTCCATCGCCTCCGGTGTGACCTACACGGTCGCGGCGGGCAACTCCGGGCTGCCGGCCTCGCTCTACTCCCCGGCCCGGGTGGCCCAGGCGCTCACCGTCGGCGCGAGCGACCGGAGCGACGCGCGGGCGAGCTTCTCGAACACCGGATCGTCGGTCGACCTCTTCGCGCCGGGGGTGGACATCACGTCGGATTCGTACACCAGCGATTCGGGCACGGCGACGTACTCCGGTACGTCGATGGCGAGCCCGCACGCCGCGGGCGCGGCCGCGCTGTATCTGGCGGACCATCAGAGGGCCGCGCCGGCCCAGGTGGTGAAGGCGCTGGTCAAGCGGGCGGTCCCGGGAAAGGTGTCGGGCGTCGGCCCGGGTTCACCGAACAGGCTCCTGCAAGTCGGCTGACCCTGGTGGGACGCTGGTACAACCAGGGTGATTCGGCCACACCGCACCGGCCTCGCCTGCCCGGGACGAGGCCGGTCTTGTGTGTAGACATACGCGTGAGTAGTTAACAAAGTGCCGGAATGCTCACCCGCATAGGGTGGGAAGGCTCCTCCGGTACACCCGCAGGCCCCACCTCCCCACACCCTCATCCGCCCACCCACGTTGACGCGGACAGGAGCGGTCATGCCCGCCACGCACCACACGTCGCCACCCCCGACGACCACCCCCGATACGCCCCGAACACGCAAGGCCGAAGCCGGTCCCCGTACCCCTGAGAAACCGTCGGCCGCCCCCGGCGGCAACAGCCCGGCCGCCCCCGGCCCGGCCGACTCCACCACGCGCTCCACGAGCGCCGGTTCCGCCGCCCCGGACACGGACACCTCCGTGGCCGCTGCCTCCGCCGCCGGTACGTCCGTCCCGGACACATCCGCTCCGGACAGGGCCGCTCCTCGCGGCGTCGCCCCCAAGACCAAGACGACCAGGTCCGCTCCCAGTACGGCCAAGTCCGCCCCCAAGACGGTGAAGTCCGTTCCCAAGGCCGGCAAGGCCGGTCCCAAGACGGGCAAGGCCGTTCCCAGCGTGGGCAGGGCCGTTCCCAGGGCGGGCAAGGCCGCCGTCCCCGCCACCCGCGCCCCCGGTGCCCCCCTCGCCCCCGCCGTCACTCCGGCGACGGCCGTCGGGCGCATCCCCGTCCTCGACGTCCGCCCTGTCGTGCAGCACGGGCGCCGTCCCGCGAAGGCGGTGGTGGGCGAGGAGTTCGAGGTCTCGGCCACGGTCTTCCGCGAGGGCCATGACGCGGTCGCCGCGAACGTCGTGCTGCGCGACCCGGACGGCCGCCCCGGCCCCTGGACGCCGATGCGCGAGCTGGCCCCCGGCACCGACCGCTGGGGTGCCAGGGTGAGCGCCGGCTCGGAGGGCCGCTGGACGTACACGGTGGAGGCGTGGGGGGATCCGGTCACCACCTGGCGGCATCACGCGGGGATCAAGATCCCGGCCGGGATGGACACGGAACTGGTGCTGGAGGAGGGCGCCCTGCTGTACGAGCGGGCCCTCGCCGACCTGCCGAAGGGGCCCAAGGGCAGGAGCCGCAGGGACACGCTGCTCGGGGCCGTCGACGCGCTGCGCGACACCGGCCGTCCCGTCGCCTCCCGCCTCGCCGCCGCCCTCACCCCCGAGGTGGACGAGGTGCTGGCCCGCCATCCGCTGCGCGACCTGGTGACGTCCTCCGAGCCGTTGCCGCTGCTGGTGGAGCGGGAGCGGGCGCTGTTCGGTTCCTGGTACGAGTTCTTCCCGCGTTCGGAGAGCGGTCGGAGCGGGCAGCTGGATCCGCCGGCGCACGGCACGTTCCGTACGGCCGCCGAACGCCTGCCCGCCATCGCGGAGATGGGCTTCGACGTCGTCTACCTCCCCCCGGTCCACCCGATCGGCACGACCTTCCGCAAGGGCCCGGACAACAGCCTGTCGGCCGCGCGGGAGGACGTCGGCGTGCCCTGGGCGATCGGCTCCCCCGAGGGCGGGCACGACGCGATCCACCCCGACCTGGGCACCATCGACGACTTCGACGCGTTCGTCCGCCGGGCAGCCTCCCTCGGCCTGGAGATCGCGCTCGACTTCGCGCTCCAGTGCTCCCCGGACCACCCCTGGGTGGAGAAGCACCCGGAGTGGTT
>NZ_JBVJCT010000024.1:0-64197 GCF_055588305.1 Streptomyces sp. NPDC042002
GTTGCGGCGTCGGTTGAAACGCTCTGCGCCGGGGGCGGGTGGGGGGGGAGCGGGAGCTGACCCCCCCCCCCCCCCCCCCCCCCCCCCCCCCGACCGGTAGAAGACGAGCGGTCTTCGATTATTCGTGAAATCTTCGAGTGTTTCACGCATAATCAAGCCATTTACTCTGAGGCCGAGCCTCAGACCCCTCGTTCCTGCACGTCACCGCCGCGCCCAAACCTCCTGAAGCGGGATGCAGATACTAGCGGCACACCGGCGGATCATGCGACGGACGCTGCCGGCTTGCTTCCGGTAGCCGCCTTGACGGTGTCATCCTGCGAAGACGTTCGGACCGTCGCGAAGTTGAACGCCTTGTCGCGAATGGTGATTGTCCACGAGAGTCCGGACCTCTCGCCCACGGTAAGCCCCAACACGATGAGCGGCATATGCCACTCGTACTTCACGAGCGTGCCTTGGTCCGCATGGGCGTCCGAGCCGTCGTGCGCCGATACATTGCCGTAGTTGTTGACGGCAAAGACGTCGGGCGTGGAAATCATCTTCCCGATTCGGGCCCGGCCGGCTTCAATGAAGTCTTCTCGCCGCTCGATGCGAGACAGCGCGTCTATCTCGCGCTGTTCCTCGGCGCGATAGTAGTCACGGATCTGGATTCCCGTGCTCTGCTCGATGACGCTTCGCGGCACCGTCAGAAACCGAAGTGTGTTGCCAAGGGGCAGCTTCGGCGAGTAAAGGCTGTTCTTGAGGACGAACATGTTCGCGCTGTCGCGGTCAAGGAAATCTGCCCTCATCTTTTCCATGAAGGGGCCGATCTTGACCGGCGCGTCAGAGCCTTCGGTGAAGGTGACGGGGAGTTCTTTGCTCGCGCCGGAGGGCGAAGTCTGAGCGGGCGGCAAGAAGGCTGCCAGCTCGTCAGCCCGGATCCCCAGCTCTGCGAGGCCTTCGGCGATCCGGAAGCCGTCCTGCCGAGTCTTCAGGGTCCTCATCAGCGCCTGGTGGAATCGGAAAACCTTGTATCCGTCCTGCAGCGGAAACGGTATGCACGTAAAGATGCCCTGCAGGTGCGGGTCGGAGCGATAGGTGACGGAGGCGAGCAGAAAGCTGTCGTAATAGCTTTCGTACTTTTCCGCAAGGAGCCCTTGGAATGACGAGAGGGGGAAATCCTCAGGAGTGTCGAAGGTCAGCTCTACCAAGTGGCACTTGGAGAAGAGCGGATTCCCCCGGAAGAAGTGCTTCATGGCCTCCTCGAACTCGGCGGGCTCGAAGGCCCTGTCAACCTTGTACGTGGAGAGCGATGGAAAGAACTGTGACGCGTCTATGAACGGGAACGTGGTCAGGGAGAGCCGAAGGACTTTGTCGGCGATGGAGAGGGTCATTTCGTTACCTCCATTAACTGGTGTGTGCCGGGAAGCGCCGCCGGCGATTTCCCATCAGAACGCGCCACATGATGCCCGGGGTGCACACTGCTGTCGGCGGTTCGAGCAAGTACTGGACTTTCAGGAATTTCTCGGCCACGACCATGTCCGTTTCGGCTGCGGCGAGCACCTTGTCCATGTAGGAGTTGATGAGCCGCACGGGAAGTGGCCTCGGGCCTTCGATCTGAGGCAGGGCCAGGTCACTGCCGGTCGCCATCTTCCAGGCGACGCCGATGGGCTTGGCGGCCTTGCGGAAGAATCGTTGCGCGACCTGATCCAGGTCACCGCTCAGCGAGTCACGCAGCGCCATCGCCTGGAGCGAGGCCACCGTCATCCCCTGGGCGTAGATGGGGTTGAAGCTGGATATCGCGTCGCCCACCACCAGCAGCCTGCGCGGGAATCGGGTCAGCTTCTCATAGCGACGGCGCACGCTCGCCGGGAACCGGTGCGCGGAAATCTCGCTGAGCGGCTCAGCGTCGCGGATCGCCGCGAAGACGTGTTCGGGAACCAACGGCCTGGCGAACTCCACCCACCCGGCCGGGTCGGTCGGCGGATGGTGGTCGCGGTAACCGATCAGCGTCAGGACCCAGCGGCCGTCCTCTTCCTCCAGGAATTCCGCGCCCTTGGGGCTCCCCGGTGCGTGCCCGATGATCACGACCTTCTCACGGCCCATCGAACCAGGGGCCGGCCGCAGATACCGGCTGGTGTACATGATGTCGACGTCGATACGCTCCTCGAGCGGCGGCTCGTATCCCATCTCGACCAGCCACTTGGTGGTCCGTCCGGACCGGCCGGTCGCGTCCACCACCAGATCGGCGGGGATCACATCCTCGGAGCCGCTGCCCACGTACCTGACACGCACACCGGTGACAGCGCCCTTGTCCGAGGTGGTCTCCAGGCCGGTGACCTGGCACTCGTCGATGAGCTTGATCTTCGCGAGATCCCCGATCCGGGCGCGGAGCCGACTCTCCAGATGCGGCCGGCTCGGCTGGTAGGTCCGGGACAGATCGGCGTACTCGCCGTCCATGCGCAACAAGTGCCCGCCCAAGCTCATCCGCAGCTCGGCAGGTCCGTCGATGACGGGCGCGCCACCGGCAACGAAGTCGTCGAGTATCCCGGGGAACAGCTCCTCGAAGATCTTCGCACCCTTGGAGAGCAGGCCATGAGCGTGACGGCCCTGCGGCACACCTCGCCGCTGAGTCCGCTGCCCCTCCGGCAGCTGGTCACGCTCTACCACCGTTACCCGGTCGAATGCCTCGGAGAGCACCCGGGCTGCGAGTAGACCCGAGATACTCGCTCCCAGCACCACCGCATGTTCACCGATACGCTTCACTGGAATTCCTTCTGGTTGGGCAACTGTCTTGTGTGGGGTATGTCATGCAAGATATGGGTGATCGCGGCCGATGCTCGGGCGATGGTTTCCCGAATCCTTCGATCTGGAAATCATCGAGGTGTGCGGTGCGCAGCGCACCGCGAACATAAGTGCCCCATAGGTTTGGCCACCGCAGGTGGCGCCGTATTGGCTTGTTCGTTCCATCGAGCGCGGCTCGCGTGGCCGAAATTCACGTCGGATGCGAGGCTCCAGCGCGCCGGCGGCCAGGCAGGCGGCACGTGTCCGGGCACCGGTGCCGGTCCGGAGCTCCAGGCTGCCGGTAGTAGCAGTCGCGGGCGTCCCTCAGACAGGGGATAGGAGTGCAGGCCGGCGGGCGGGCCGACTCCCGGTCGACTGGCCGTCGCCCCGAGCCCCGATCGGTGGATCGGGGCTCAGAGCTCGTAACACGATCATGGTGTCGGCTTGTCGATCCTTCGCCAGTAGACGAGGACGCATGCGAGTGAGTCGTGGAGGTCGAGGCGTCGTTCCCCGCGGGTGGCGAGGCGCTTGAACTGGTGGAGCGGGGCGAAGGTCCGCTCGATGACGTAGCGGGGCTTGCCGAGGCCGCGGATGTCGGGCTCGCCTCGACGGGAGATGACAGGCAGGACCCGACGCCGGGTCAGCTCGCCTCGGACGTGCCGACTGTCGTCACCCTTGTCACCGGGAAGGGACTCGGGCCGCTTGCGTGGCCGACCCGGTCGGCCTGCCGCGGACGGGACGCCGTCGACCAGGGCCAGTGCCTGGGTGATGTCGGGGACGTTGCCGCCGGTCGTGATCACTTTCAGCGACGTGCCGCTGCCGTCGCGGATCAGGTGGTGTTCGCCGCCCGACTTGCCGCGATCGACCGGCGACGGATCAACCCCGGCCCCCCCCTTTTTCGCGCGCACGTGGGAGGAGTCCACGCAGGCGCGCGTCCAGTCGATCCGCCGGGCCGCGTTCAACTCGGCGAGCAGTGTGCGGTGGATCTGGTCGAACACTCCCGCTTCCGTCCACCGGCACAGCCGGCGCCAGCAGGTCTGCCCCGAGCCGAAGCCCAGTTCAGGCGGCAACTGCTGCCATGTGATGCCCGTGAACAGCACGAACAGGATCCCCTGTAGGCACAGCCGGTCGTCCACCGGCCGCGGTCCCGGGGAGCGCTCCGGCCACGGCGGCAGGACCGGCTCGATCAGCGCCCACAGCTCGTCATCGATCATCCACGGTGCACTCACACCACCACAACGGACTAATCGTCACACCGGACACGGCCCACCAGCCCACAGCCACAAGATCGTGTTACGAGTGCTCGGGCAGAGTCACGCCCGCCATGGAGCAGATCCGTCAGACGGTGATACCGGCTGGAATTTTTCGGCCAGACAGCGGTGATCGGCTTCCCGAACCAGCCAGGGTATGAACAAGATTCCGCCTACCCGCCGAGCGCGGGAGGGGGGTTCAACAGAAATCTCATGAACCAACGCATGATTGTGCTCTTTCAGCGTCGTCATGACTTGTTGGGTCTGCCCTTGTGCGCGCGGTGATCCCGCTTTACTTCGGCACTACAAGGAAGAGCCAATGGTCGACATCACCGGCACCGCTGAAACCACCGATACCTTGTCGAGTTCCCGCGGCGACGCGGAACTGCGAGCGAGCAACCGTGCGATCGTGGCGCAGTACATGAATACCCGCGGGGAGGATCGCCTGCGTCGGCACCTTCTGTTCACCGAAGACGGCACCGGTGGTCTCTGGACGACCGAAACGGGGCAGCCGATCGTCATCACGGGCAGGGACCGACTGGGTGACCACGGCCAATGGTCGCTCAAGTGCTTCCCCGACTGGGCCTGGACGAACGTCGAGATCTTCGACACGCAGGACCCCAACCAGTTCTGGGTCGAATGCGACGGCGAGGGAACGATCCGCTTCCCCGACTATCCCGACGGCCACTACCGCAATCACTTCCTGCACTCCTTCCTGTTCGAGAACGGGAAGATCAAGCGCCAGCGCGAGTTCATGAACCCCTGCCAGCAGTTCAGGGCTCTGGGCATCGCCGTCCCTCAGGTCAAGCGGGCCGACATACCGACCTGAACGCCGTTCGCCAGGCGTCTTCTTATCAATCAATGGAGAAGGTCGTTATGGGAAACATCCTTGCCGACATCGATAGGGCCCAGGCGCGCCATCAGCCCGAATGGGACAGTCCCTCACAGGTCGAGCTCGTACGAGCGATGCTGTCGTCCGTCACACCGCTGGTGACCGCGGCGCAGGTAGAGACCCTCCGCTCCCACCTGGCCCGCGTCGCCACCGGCGAGATGCAGGTGCTACAGGCCGGGGATTGCGCGGAGGACCCGGCCGAGTGCACCGCTGGGCACATTCGAGGCAAGACCGGACTCATCGATCTGCTCGCCCAGAACCTGGAGACCGCCACCGGCAAGCCCACGCTGCGGGTCGGGCGGATCGCAGGGCAGTTCTGCAAGCCCCGCTCCAGCCAGGTCGAAAAACTCGGCGATGACGAACTGCCGTCCTTCTTCGGGCACATGATCAACGGACCGGAGCCCACCCACGAGAGCAGGCGTCCCGATCCACTGCGCATGCTCACGGGCTACATGGCGGCGCGGGAGATCACGACGCGGCTCGGGTGGGTCGGGTCAGCGCCTCGGCCCCACGCGCCTGTCGTCTGGACCAGCCATGAAGCGCTGCTTCTGGACTATGAGATGTCGATGCTCCGAGAGCTCGACGGCGGTCGGCACTTACTCGGCTCCACCCACTGGCCGTGGATCGGCGAGCGGACCCGGCAGATCGACGGCCCGCACGTCGCACTGCTCGCCCAGGTGGCCAACCCGGTTGCCTGCAAGGTCGGCCCGTCAATGACCGCCGGCGAGATCGTCGAGCTGTGCGACCGGTTGGACCCGGAGCGGGAGCCGGGCCGGCTCTCACTCATCGTGCGCATGGGCGCCGACCTCGTCGCTGACAGGCTGCCCCGGCTCGTCGAGGCTGTGCAGTCGGCCGGGCACCCGGTGGTCTGGCTCAGCGACCCGATGCACGGAAACACCGATTGCGCGGCTGACGGCACCAAATACCGGCTCGTGGAAACCGTCGCCCGGGAAGTCCGCGGCTTCCGGCGGGTCCTGGACCTGGCGGGAGTTCCGGCCGGGGGGCTTCACCTCGAGGCGACCCCCGACGACGTGACCGAGTGCGTGCTGGACACGGCCGAGCTGGGGTCGGGCCCCGTCACCAGCCTGTGTGATCCGCGACTCAACACCCCCCAGGCCATCAAGGTGGTCTCGGCGTGGTCCGAGTACTGAGATTCCTAGAGAGGGAGCCTTGTGATGACGGGAATACCGCCGATCGCGCCTTACAGACTGCCGCCGAGGGATGCGCTGCCGGAAAACACCGTGCGCTGGACCGTCGACCCGGATCGGGCGGTGCTCCTCATCCACGACATGCAGAGCTATTTCCTCAAGCCCTTCGAGGACGGCATGCGCAGCGAATTGGTGAGCAACATCGCCGACCTCAAGAAGCGCTGCGGAGCGCTGGGGGTGCCGGTGGCCTACACCGCCCAGCCCGGCGGGATGACTGACCGGCAGCGTGGACTCCTGAAGGACTTCTGGGGCCCCGGCATGCGCACTGACGAGACCGAACGCGCGGTCGTTCCCGAACTCGAACCCGACGCGGACGACTGGGTGAGCACGAAATGGCGCTACAGCGCGTTCTTCGGGTCGGAGCTGCTCCAGCGCATGCGCGCGCTACAGCGTGACCAGTTGATCATTTGCGGCGTCTACGCGCATATCGGTGTGCTGTCGACCGCCTTGGAGGCGTTCTCCAACGACATCCAGCCCTTCCTGGTCGCCGACGCGCTCGGCGACTTCTCCGAAGACCGCCACAAGATGACCCTCGAATACGCGGCACGGTGCTGCGCCATGGTGGTCCGAACCGAGGACGTGCTCGCATGAGCGCCTTGCTTGAGCAGGTTCTCGCGCTGGAACTACCCGCCTTCGCGATCATCCACCGTCCCGAAAGCGGCTCCCCCGGCACGCTGGACGTCCTGGCCGGCCAGGTGACCGAGTACAAGTCGCTGGACGACATCCCGTTGGCCGACGACTCCGGGCCGGGTCCCGCGCTCGACACGCTGGTCCTCGTCCCCTACCGGCAGCTGGCCGATCGCGGCTTCGCCGCGCGGGACGACGCCACGCCCCTGCTCGCGATGAGCCTCACCGCTCGCGACACGGTGCCGGCCGCCGAAGCGCTCGCCGGCTTCCCGCAGGTCCCGACGGAACTGACCGACGGACACTTCGACATGGACGACGACGCCTATGCGCAGATGGTGCGTCAGATCGTCACCGAGGAGATCGGCACCGGCGAGGGCGCCAACTTCGTGATGAAGCGCTCGTTCGTCGCGGACATCGGCGACTACTCGCTGACCGGCGCCCTGTCGTTCTTCCGGCGGCTGTTGGAGCGCGAGGAGAAGGCCTACTGGACCTTCATCATCCACACCGGCCGCAACACTCTCGTCGGTGCGACACCGGAGCGCCACGTCTCGCTCGTCGGCGGCACGGCCGTCATGAACCCGATCAGCGGCACGTACCGGTATCCGTCCGGCGGCCCCAGCTTGCAGGGGGTCATGGAGTTCCTCGCCGACACCAAGGAGACCGACGAGCTCTACATGGTCCTCGACGAGGAACTGAAGATGATGGCCCGGCTGTGCGATGACGGCGGGCGCGTCCACGGGCCGTACCTGAAGGAAATGGCGCGCCTCGCGCACACCGAATACCTGATCGAGGGCAGGACCAACCGCGATGTGCGCGAGGTCCTGCACGAGACGATGTTCGCCCCGACCGTCACCGGAAGCCCGCTGGAGAGCGCCGCCAAGGTCATCTCGCGCTACGAACCGAACGGACGCGGCTACTACAGCGGGGTCGCCGCGCTGATCGGACGGGACGCGGCCGGACAGCAGACACTCGACTCGGCGATCTTGATCCGGACGGCCGACATCGATCCCGGCGGCCGGATGAACATTTCCGTGGGGGCCACACTGGTGCGCCACTCCGACCCGATGGCCGAGGCCGCCGAGACCCACGGCAAGCTGGCGACCCTGCTCAACGCGCTCAAGTCCGACCGTCCATCCGGCTACGCGGCCGACCCGGAGGTCCGCGCCGCCCTGGAGCGCCGCAACGAGGGGATCGCGGGCTTCTGGCTCCGGGACAAGGATGACCGCCCGTCGGCCGGGGCCTCGCTGGACGGCATGACGGCACTGGTCGTGGACGCGGAGGACACCTTCACCGCGATGCTCGACCAGCAGTTGCGGTCACTGGGGCTGTCCGTGGAGGTCCGCCGCTTCGACGAGCCGTACGACGTGGCGGCCTACGGCCTGACGGTCTTCGGCCCCGGTCCGGGAGATCCGCGGACGACCTCCCACCCCAAGATCGCCAAGCTGCGGCAGTCGATCGACACCGCGCTGGCGAGTCGCCGGCCGATGCTGGCCGTGTGCCTGAGCCATCAGGTGCTCAGCACGAAGCTCGGCTTCGAGCTGCACCGCCGCGAGGTACCCAACCAGGGCGTACAGCGTGAGATCGAACTGTTCGGCGTGCCCGAACGAGTGGGCTTCTACAACACGTTCGCCGCGCACAGCGCGGTGAGCGAGCGAACCGTCGGAGGGATCGGCGTGGTCGAGGTGAGCCGGGACCAGGAGACCGGCGAGGTGAACGCGCTCCGCGGGCCGGGCTTCGCCTCGATGCAGTTCCACGCCGAGTCGGTGCTCACCGTCGACGGCCCGCGCATCATCAGAGAGGCGATACAGGGGGTGCTCGGCCGATGAGAGTGGATGTCGTCTGGTGGGACCTGGCCAGGTCCCACCAGACCGTCGAATCCCTGGAGAAGGATCTTCGTGACGGCTCCGTCGAGCCGTGGCACGAGGTCAAGGGACTGCGCCTGAAGCTGTGGATCGCCGACCGTGAACGCGGCCGTTGGGGCGCGGTCATGTGGTGGGACTCGGACGTTCCGGCAGATCAGCAACTGCCCCCCAACCGGGCGGCCGAGCTGATCGGGTACGCACCCGACCACCGCACCGGCTTCGACGTCGCAGCGGTGGCCGAGGGGATCGACTCGCTCGGCCTCGCCTTCTCCGCCGGGCCCTCGGTACCGGCACAAGCCCTGGAGCGCCCGTAATGCACCGATACATGGTCGTCGACGCTTTTTCCAGCGAGCCCCTGCTGGGCAACCCGGTCGCCGTCTTCTTCGACAGCGAGGATCTGACCGGTGAGACGATGCAACGCATCGCGAAGGAGATGAACCTCTCCGAGGTCACCTTCGTGCTGCCGGCCGAGCAGGACGGCGACGCACGGATCAGGATCTTCACCCCGGTGAACGAACTGCCGTTCGCCGGGCACCCGCTGCTCGGCACGGCCTTCGCGCTCGGCCGGACCTGGGGACGCGACAGGCTGCTGCTGGAGACCGCGATGGGTGCCATCCCGTTCGAGCTGGGCACCCGCGACGGCGCCGCGTGGGTCCGGATGGAGCAGCCGGTTCCCAGTTCGAAGCCCTACGATCTCGCCACGGAGCTCCTGGCCGCACTCGGGGTCGGGTCATCGACGACCCCGGTCGAGATCTACCACAACGGGCCGCGTCACGTGTTCGTGGGGTTGAGCGACGTCGAGGCGCTTTCCGCTCTCCACCCGGATCATCGCGCCCTCTCGCGCTTCCCCGACATGGCCGCCAACTGCTTCGCCGAGGCGGACGGGGGCTGGCGGACGCGGATGTTCTCCCCCGCCTACGGCGTGGTCGAGGACGCGGCGACCGGTTCCGCTGCCGGGCCTCTCGCGATTCACCTGGCCAGACACGGGTTCGCCGAGTACGGGCAGGAGATCAGAATTACCCAAGGCGTGGAAATGGGACGTCCGTCGGTCATGAGGGCGACCGCCGAGGGGGTCGGCGAGTCGATCAGCTCGGTCCACGTCGGCGGGCACGCCGTCCTGGTCGCCGAGGGAACGATCAATGTCTAGCGGGGGCCCTTTGATGGACGCAAGTGGATACGAGTCCCTCAGCGGGAAGGTCGACCTCCCCTTCCCCGAGTACGACAAGCCGCCGTCGGAGCCTCTCCAGCTGGTGCGCAGCTGGCTTTCCGAGGCACGGGACATCGGAGTCCGCGAGCCCAGCGCGCTGGCGCTGGCCACCGCGGACTCCCGCGGCCGCGCCTCCAACCGGATAGTCGCCATCACCGAGGTCACCGACCTCGGTCTGGTGTTCACCAGCCACAGCTGCAGCCAGAAAGGACGCGAACTCGCCGCTACGGGGTGGGCGTCGGGTTTGCTGTACTGGCGAGAGACCGGTCAGCAGATCATCGTCTCCGGTCCGGTCGAGCTGCTGCCCGACGCCGAGTCGGACGCCCTGTGGTCCGCCCGGCCGATTCCGTTGCACGCCATGTCGACGGTCACCGAGCAGAGCGAGCCGCTGGAGGACGTCGAGGCTCTGCGCGCCAGGGCACGCAGCCTGGAACTGACCGGGGAGCCCCAGTCACGGCCGGAGTTCTTCGTCGGCTACCGGCTCCAGCCCGACGTCGTCGAATTCTGGTCCGCGAGCTCGGACCGGCTGCACCGCAGGCTGCGCTATGACCGCGACTCGCTCGAATGGCGTACGAGCCGGCTGCAACCGTAGTCCCCGCTCCTTCGACGAACCCTCCTGGCGCTCACCGCCTCTCACGGCTTCGGCGGCATCGTCGTCGTGCCCGGACACCCGACCCTTTCCATGAGGAAGAGATAATGCCGCTCACCGCAGACCAGATCCTGGATCTTCCGTTCGACGTCCAGCCCGATCCGGACGAGTTCATCCGCGCCGCCATGGAGTGGCACTTCAATCCCGAGACCGGCTGCACGTTCTGGCTGGACCGAGCCGCTGCTCTCGGCTTCGATCCGCGAGCCGACGTCAAGACGCACGAGGACCTCCGGCTCTTCCCGAACATGGCCGCGGAGCTTCGTGACGCCCGTGGCGAGGACCTGATACCCAGGGGATACGGAAATCAGCCCGACGTGGTCGGGTTCTTCGAAAGCGGCGGCACCACCGGCGCTCCGAAGCGGGTCGTTCTGATGCGGGACTGGCTTGACCGCATGGTGAGCTGGAGCAACGCGAACCTGGACCGCCACGGTGTGCCGCGCGGAGGGAACTGGCTGGGAATCATCCCGACCGGGCCGCACGTCGTGGGCACCCTGTTCCGGCAGCACGCCGTGACGCACGGCCGCCACGGCTTCACGATCGACCTCGATCCGCGCTGGGTGAAGCGGCTCATCGCCGACGGTCAGTTCGGGCAGGTCGACGCCTACGCCCAGCACCTCATCGGCCAGGCCGCCGACGTCCTGCGGACGCAGGACATCGGCCTGCTCACCATCACGCCCCCGCTGCTGGAACGGCTGGCCAGGGACGAGAAGCTGGTCGCCCTGGTGAACGAGCGGGTGAAGTGCATCAGGTGGGGAGGCACTCAGATGGACGCCGACTCCCGGCACCTGTTCAAGACCGAGGTGTTCCCCGAGGTCGCGCTGTGCGGCGAGTACGGAAGCACGATGATCATCGGGGTCGCGGGCGAGCGTGCCGGGATCACCCTCGACGATCCGTGTGTCTTCGACTCCTTCTCCCCCTACGTGACCTTCACGGTCGTCGATCCGAAGAGCCTCGAGCCGGTGCCCTACGGAGAGCGGGGCCGGGTGCTGGTCAACCACGTCAGCAAGTCCTTCCTGCTGCCCAGCAACCTGGAACGTGACCTCGCCACCCGGATTCCTCAGGTGAACGGCTTGGTCGGGGACTCGGTCGCCGACATCTCCACGGTCGCGGTCTTCGAGGACGAGGACGTCATCGAGGGGGTCTACTGATGATCGACCTGCCCGCGCTCGGTGCAACGGGTGCCTACCGCTCCAGGAACATACAGACGGTCACCGATGTGGCAGGCACTGCCCTCGCGGAACTGAGCCTCGTGCCGCCGTTGTACGTCAACCGCACCATGGCCGCGCTGCGCCGGAGCAGCATCATGCCGGCCGACGAACGGGCCGACGCGATGATCCGTGCGGCCAAGCTCTTCGCGACCGCGACGATCGACGGCCTGACCGTCGAGGAGTACCAACACGCTGTCAGCAGGGTCGGTGGCGTCCCGATCTCCTCCGTCGTCACGGCGACCACGACGGTCGCCGAGCGGGTGGCGAAGGCTCATGCGAGCGTCCAGTGCGCGCGCCCACGGGGGGCGGTCGACAACTGGCGCGATCCGCTGACGCGGACCGGGCGTTCGGCGTGGACACGGCGTGGGGACGTGTTCGCCGTGCACGCCGCGGGCAACCACCCCGGCACCCACAGCATCTGGCCGGAGGCACTGGCACTGGGCTACCGCGTCGCGGTCCGCCCGTCGAGCCGCGATCCCTTCACCCCGCACCGGCTCGTGGCGGCACTGCGGAGCGCGGGATTCGCCGACGACCAGGTGGTGCTCCTGCCCACCGACCACGCCGGTGCCGACGCCATCCTGCGCGGCGCCGACCTGGGGATGGTGTACGGCGGCGAGGAGGTGACCCGCAAGTACGGCGAGGCCGCGACGGTGCTGCCGCAGGGGCCGGGTCGGTCGAAGATCCTCATCACGGCCGACGTGGACTGGCGCGACCACCTGGACGTGATCGTCTCATCCGTGAGCGGCCACGGCGGGACCGGATGCGTGAACACGACAGCCATCTTCGTGGAGGGCGACCCGGCTCCGCTCGCCGAGGCGGTCGCGGCGCGGTTGTCCGCCGCGACCCCCTTGCCGCCCGAGGACGACAAGGCCGTACTCCCCGTACAGCCGGTCGCGGTCGCCAAGGCGATCGAAACGCACCTGCTCAAGAAGGCGGCCGGCGCCCGGCCCTGGCTCGGCGGCGACGGCGTCGTGGGCGAACTCGGGGACGGGAGCGCCGCGCTGATGCCGGCCGTCTTCCAACTCGACGATCCGGCCGCTCCGCAGGCAGGTGTGGAACTGCCGTTCCCGTGCGTGTGGATCGCGCCGTGGACACCCGAGGCCGGCACGGAGCCGCTGAAGAACACGCTCGTGCTCAACGCGATGACCCACGACAGCCGGCTCATCGACCGCCTGCTCGACGAGCCGACCATCAGCAACCTGTACCTGGGAAGCCAGCACACCCACTGGATGGATCCCTCGGTACCGCACGATGGCTACCTGGCCGACTTCCTCATGCGGAACAAGGGTGTCGTCCGGAACTGAAAGCGGTTCTGGCAACGCTCACGTTCGCACCGTGAGCGCGGTTCCGATGCCGCCCGCGGCGGCTCGCCACCGGGACGCTCGCTCCAACTCCAACGAGATCGAAAGGGTCCTACCTTGTCCCATTCCGTCGAACCGGCCGACGTCCTGATCGTCGGCGGCGGGTCGGCCGGCGCAGTGCTCGCCGCGCGCCTGAGCGAGAACCCCGCCCGGCGCGTCGTGCTGCTCGAGGCCGGGCCGGACTACGGCCCCACCCAGTTCCCCGACGCGCTGCTCGACGCCAACCGCATCGCCGATCTCGATCACGACTGGGGATACACCTCGCGGGGCGGGCGACTGAGCCCCTCGATGGTCGCCCTGCGCGGCAAGGTGATGGGCGGGAGTTCCGCCGTCAACGCCGGCGCCGCCCTCCGCGCCCGTGCCCGCGACTTCGCCCGCTGGGCCGAGAACGGGCTCGACGACTGGAGCTTCGCCGACGTCCTGCCGTACTTCCGCGAGCTGGAGAACACCCCCACCGGCGAGGACGAGTTTCACGGGCGAAGCGGGCCGATGCCCGTGCGCCAACTGACCGACTCCGAGCTGACCCCCGCGCATCGTGGCTTCATCGACGCCGCGGTCGCCCTCGGCCACAAGCGGATCACCGACTTCAACGGTGCCGAGCAGGAAGGCGTGGGAGCCTTCGCGGTCAACGTCCTCGACGGGATCCGGCAGAACACCGCGCTGGTCTACCTCACCGCCGCGGTGCGCGCCCGCCCGAATCTCACGGTGCACGGTGCCGTCACCGTCGACCGGGTCCTGTTCCGCGGTGGCAGTGCGACCGGAGTGGTCACCGCCGACGGGACCGTGCACGATGCCGACGAGGTGATCCTCTCTGCCGGGACCTACGGAAGCGCGGCGATCCTGCTGCGCTCCGGCATCGGGCCCGCCGGCGAACTGGCGTCGCTCGGCATCGAGCCCCTCGCCGACCTACCCGTCGGACAACACCTGCAAGACCACCCTTTCTGCCCCGCGGTCCATGCACTCGCCCCGGGGCGAGGGGAGATGGCTCCGGCCCTCGGCGCACTGCTGTGGACCGCCTCCAGCGAGGCCGCGGACGGTGAACTCGATCTGAACGTCGTCGCCGTGCATCCAGGCGGGGCTCCGTTCATGCCCGCCGGCGGCGTCATCGCCCTGTCCACGGCTCTCGTGCTCCCCGAGGCGCAGGGCACGGTGCGCCTCGCCGGCCGCGATCCGCTTGCCCAGCCCTTGATCGACCACAACTACCTCGGCACCGAGCGCGACCGCCGGCGCATGCTCGAAGGCGTACGAATCGCCCGTGATCTGGCCCGTGACCCGGCACTCGCGCCGTCGCTCGCCGGGCTTCTGATGCCGCGCGAACTGCCCGACGACGCCGAGGAACTGACGCGGGTGATCGAATCCAGCCTCTCCATCTACGGTCACCCCACCTCCACCGCCCCCATGGGTGCCGCCGACTCGCCTCAGGCCGTCGTCGACTCCCGCGGAGCCGTGCACGGAATCGCCGCCCTGCGTGTCGTGGACGCCTCGATCATTCCGTACGTGCCCTCCAGCGTCACCAACCTCACCACGATCATGATCGCCGAACGCATCGCCCACCTCGTCTACAACCACTGATGACCCCAGGCTGCCGAGAGGCCGACCGCTCACCTTGATGATTCCGGGGCCGAGCCCCGGAATCATCAAGCGGCGAGCGCCGCATCCGACGGGTGCGGTGGTTCGGCGCACTTCACGCAGGCCGGGCCACGTCATCAGACCTCTGGTCGAGGAGGCCCCGAACCCGCGTCAGGCTGAATTGCTCCGTCTCGGGCTGCTGTGCAGGAACGGACTGCAGGATTTCAGGGTCTTCTGGACAGGACTTGTTTCGAGCACGCGGATGGAGTCCAGCGCGCTGAGCCTGTCGGCCAGGTAGTCATGCAGTTCACCGGGACTCTTGCACAGGACGAGGGCCACCAGGTTGGTCGGGCCGGTGGTAGAGGCCAGGAAGGCCAGTTCCCTGTGCTGGATCATGGTGCTCGCTACCTGGTTCAGGTGCGCGGGGGCGACGGACATCCACAGCAGGGCTTGCGTGGTGATGCCGTATACCTCCGCACTGATCTCGACGTCGAAGGTGAGCATGCCGCTGGCCTGCAAAGCCGCGAGCCGGCGCGTAATGGTCGAGGAAGACTGGCCGGTCTCGGCGGCGAGGTCTGTGTAGCTGATGCGGCCGTTGTTCTGCAACGCGGCCAGCAGGTGCCAGTCCGCCTGGGTCAGGGATGAGCGGAGCTTGTGCTCGTCAGCGTCATCCGACGAGTCGAGTGCTCGGCGCAGTTGTTCCTGCTGCTCCTTGGTGAGAGCGGTAGTGTGCCCCTGCCAGGCGGTGGGACCG
This sequence comes from Streptomyces sp. NPDC042002, assembly GCF_055588305.1. Classification (NCBI taxonomy): domain Bacteria; kingdom Bacillati; phylum Actinomycetota; class Actinomycetes; order Kitasatosporales; family Streptomycetaceae; genus Streptomyces; species Streptomyces sp. NPDC042002. The sequence continues at coordinate 15,348 of NZ_JBVJCT010000024.1, forward strand.
CCTAGATAGGTATGCAGCAGGCGGTGCGCCGACACCTCGGCGATGTTGGCCACCCGAGGGATCTCGCGGAACAGCAGCGTATGGTGCGCCGCGGAGTTCATGACGAGGCATATTTCGGTTCCCCCGGCCACGAGCCGCACCCAGGTGGTGTCGTCCCGCCGAGCCAGGCTGTACGCGACACTCTGAGCGGTGTTCGGGCTGGCCGTGAGCCTCAGAATCCACTTCCCGCCCGACGGTTGCCGCGGGTTCACCACCCCGACAACGCGAAGCGACAGCTCACTGCTCAGTCGCCCGTAGCGACGGGCGACTGTTTGCGTGGAGACGCCCAGAACCTCGGCGATCCGGCTGAACGGCGCCCGACCGTCGATGCGCAGGGCATGAATGATACAGTGGTCCAACTCATCGACTGTGGGGACCGTCGGCTCAGAAAAGTCCCCCACTGGCCTTCTTGGGCCATGGACGCTCAGCAAGGCTTGCTCAGCAAAGTTTGCGGCACTGTTTCCCCCGGATAGCCTAGGACAGGACCTCGTCAATGGACGTGGCTGTCGGCGACGGCGTTTTTCATCACCAGGGTCCCGGTGGGTTCCGTTCCATGGTGATGGTCAGTCAGTTCTCGTGATCGGTCATGCCTTGCCGGACCTGGCGCGCGGACATGGAGTCCACGATCGTGGTTTCAGGAATACGCATTCGGTATCACCAGCCTGCCGACCTGGGGCGCGAGCCTCAGCGACCTGGCGGTCCGTCAACAGCTGCGTTGGTCCGCCGAGTACCGGCATAACGTCCTGGGTGGCACCTTCGAGGAGGAGCGCCGCCAGGCCCGCACTGTACGCCTGCCCGGGAATCTCTCCACCCGGCACGACGTGGCATTCCGAGCGGTCAAGGCCAAACGATTTGGTCATATCGCATGCAGCCGCTGCCACTACACCAGCCCCCCGACCAGCTCCCGAACCACCGCGGACCATGACCATCACCACGAAGTGGATATCAGTAGGTCGAGAGGAACTCGCCGGGATCCTGACTGATCGCCAGGGCTCGGTCGGCGGAATCCACTAGGTCCAATCTTCGGACGAGTGTACATGTTCTTCCCCTTCGTGCCACGGCGGCACCGGCATCGTGTCGCGGACCACCACCCACTCGGCGTCCGACCTGTCCGAGGGACACGCATCGAGCTGCGACACGGCCGCGCCGGACGTGCCGGGCGGCGTAGGAAGCGGTGGCAACCGCTGAGCAAACCCCGGCCAGTTCAGATGTCATCCGATCGTGCAGCAGGCTCTCACTGGCAACGGCATGCAGAAGCGACGCCAGCAGACAGCCAGCCAGCGATTCAGAGACCTAGAGGGCGCCTTAGGACTCCTGTCGCGTCCCCGGCGTGAACCCCGGATCGGTCAACAGTGAGATCTCATAGCCGCCATCGCCCGACACGAACGAGTCGCTCCCCCCGTGCGACTCAACCTCGTCCAAGCCCTTGCTTCGGACGAGCCAGTCGTAGTTCTTCAGCGCGGTGATCGTCTCTTCGGTCATGAGACCGAGGCTGGTGAACTGGACATTCAGCAGCTGGTGTTCACCCAAAAACGTCCTGGGACCAAGAACCTGCCGACTTCGGCCTGGCCAACACGCGAGCGGCAGCTCCGGGGCGGGTGCTCCAACAGCTGCGAAACCACCACAACAGTGCTGACGCTCCGTCAGGAAAGCCGGCACTGGGTCAGCATTAGGCTGACTGAACCCGTCTGCAGATGGCCAGACGTGAGAACGCGGCTTTGCCCGTCGAGGTTTTCCCTGAGGAGCGATCGCCCCTCAGGGAAACCGGGTGCCGAGCGGAGACAACCGTGTCCCGCGGGAGGCGTGCGCCAGAGCTGGAACCCCAGGTCAGCGCACCCTGCCACGCGGTTTCAGCGGGACAGGCGGGAGTTCGGGGGCGGTCAACGGTGCACCGTCGTACCCCACCACCTCACCGAAACGGGAGCCCTTCATCCAGTCCGAACGGGCCTGAGCGATATCCTCGTCGGACCGCCCGATGAAGTTCCACCACATGATCAGCTCCTCCTCGAACGGCTCACCGCCCAGGAGCATGAGGCCCGCGTCCGTCGTGGCGCGCAGCGGGAGCTCGGTGCGGCCGCAGCCGAGGTAGAGCATGGAGCCCGGGACCACCGGTACGCCGTCGACATGAGCCTCGCCGGACATGGCGAGGACGGCGTACTCGAAGTCGGGCTCCAGCGGCAGGCGCACGTCCGCGCCGCTCGCGAGGGCCAGGTCGGCGCCGACGATCGGCGTGTACGCCGTGCCGGGCGAGGCAGTGCCGTCGAGGGTGCCCAGCAGGAGCGTGGCCCGCAGGCCGGGGGCGGTGACGACAGGCAGTTCGGCGTGGTGTTCGAAGCGCGGGTCGGTGTTCCGGTGGCTGTCCGGCAGGGCGACCCAGAGCTGCGCGCCGTGCAGCAGGCGGGAGTGCGAGCGGGGGCTCTCCTCGGAGTGGCTGATGGCGCGGCCCGAGGTCATGAGGCCGAGTTCGCGGGGGCGGATCGTCTGGAGGCTGCCCGTGGAGTCGCGGTGCAGCACCTCGCCCTCGTGCAGCCAGCTGACGGTCTGCAGGCCCATGTGCGGGTGCGGCGGAACCTGCATGCCGGGCTCGTCGGCGATGTCGTCGGGCCCGTAGTGATCGACGAAGCACCACGCGCCGACCATGCGCCGGCCCAGGTTGGGCAGCAGACGGCGGACTTCGGTGGACTCGCCGAGCTTGACCCGGCGGGGGCTGAGGAGTTCGCGCACCGGCTCGGCCACCACGAACCCGCGGCCACCGCAGGGGGCGGGAACCGCCTCCCGATCAAGATTGCTCATGGCGCCCAACCTAGCCCCGTCGGGGACCTCTCGTCAGGCCATCGATCCGCCCATTGGGGGGCACTTGGCTCAGAACCGGCGCGGCGGGCCCAGAACCCGGTCCCCGGTTCGTACGCGATGGAACAGGCCGTTCGAGGAAATAGTAGCCATGGACATAATGTCCATGTACTGTTTCTTGTATGAGTCCAGCGAAGTCGGTATCCGAGTACGCGACGCCCGGTTTCCTCGTCTGGCGCCTGTCGATGAAATGGCGCGTCGCGGTCGACCGGGCGGTGGCCCCGCTGGGCCTGACACACGCGCAGTACTCGCTGGTGGCGTCGCTGTACAGCATGAACCGGGGCGGGCATCACCCCAGTCAGCGCCGGCTCGCCGACCACACCGGGCTCGAACCGCTCTACGTCTCGAAGCTGGCCCGCTCCCTGGAGGCGGCCGGGCTTGTCGACCGCACCCGGGATCCCGCGGACCCCCGTGCGGTGCGGTTGTCCCTCACCGAGGACGGGCGCGAGATCACCCTCCGCGCGATCACCGTGGTCCAGGGCCTGCTCGATCAGCTTCTCGAACCACTGGGCGGGCTCGACGGCGCGCGCACACGGGCGTTCAGCCACGAGCTGGCCGTCCTGCTCGACGTACCGCTCGATCCGCACACCGGAGCCGGGCCGCGTTCCGGCGAGGCTCCACCCCCTTCCGAAGAGGTTTCACCCGAGGAGTAGCCATGACCACCTCTGTTCCCTCCGTCAACGGCCAGGTCATCGGCCTCGCCCACTACGCGAGCCGCGCCGCCCTGGAGCGGGTACTGGCCCGCAGCGGCACCACCTTCGAGCAGTCCGTGGCCCTGCGGGCCGTCTCCGACAGCGGCGGGACCATCGAGCGCGCCCGGCTCGTGGGCCGGCTGACCGGCGGACTGAAGATCGCGGAGCCGGCCGCCCTGCGTGCCGTCGAGGAGATGACGGCACGCAAGCTCCTGGAGGAGCCGACGGCCGAGCAGGTGTCCCTCACGGACGGCGGCCGGGGGCTGTTCGAGTCGATCCGCAGCGCGGGCAACGAGATCGCGGCCCGGGTGTACGCCGGGATCCCGGCCGAGGACCTGGCGACCGCCGGGCGCGTGCTGGCCCTCGTCACCGAGCGGGCCAACGCGGAACTCGCCGGCGCGTAGCCCCCTCCGCGGCCCCGGGCACCCCCGGACACCCGCACAGGTTCGTGGAATATTCAACCAACTAGCGCGGTTGTGGCCCGTCGAAGGAGGTCAGCGGTGGAGAGGTCAGCGATGGAGACGACGTACTACGACCACGGGACGGCCGCGGAGCGCTGGGAGCGGGCGCGGCTGTTCTTCGACGCCAAGGACTATGCCGCGGCGGCGCGGGTGCTGGGCGGACTGGTCGAGGAGGTGCCGGAGCAGACGGGACCCCGGCTGCTGCTGGCGCGCTCCTACTACCACTCGGCCCAACTGCGCCGTGCCGAAGCCGAGTTGCGCGCGCTCGTGGAGCTCGACCCGGTCGAGCACTACGCCCGGCTGATGCTGGGGCGCACGCTTCAGCGCCTCGGCCGGTCCGACGAAGCCGCGTCGCACCTGCGGATCGCGTCCGCGCTCGCGGGCGACTTCGAACAGGCTTGACCCGATCCGGCCCGGGAGATTCCGTCCCGGGTTCGGACCCGGCGAGAAGGCCGGTCACCTCGGTGACCGGCCTTCTCGCGTGTCGGGCGGTCCGTCGATCACGGCGGACCGGCCGGGCGGGTCCGGAGGTGTGCCCCTCCGGCCGTCGCGTACCGGATCACGCCGCCCGGCCCGGCCGCTGCGGGTGCGCCCGCCCCTCCGGCGCGCGATCTCATCGACAGTGTTCTCCGCTCGGGCCGGGGACGGAAAAGAGCCGTGGGCCGGGGAGTTGGGCCCCCTTGGCGGCAGCGGGCCAGTGGGTCGCGGCGCGGGAGCGACGAGTTCCCGGGCTCGCATGTGGCCTGCGTCACACAGGGAAAGTCGCGGGACTCACCCTGCGCCGCCTCGATCGGCTCGATCCGGCTTGGCATCCTGGCGCGATGGCATCCGAACGTGACCGCAGCGCCCCGCGCATCACTCTGAGCGACCTGGTCGAGGAACTCCTCGGCCACGAGGGTCCGTTGCCGATCGTCGCGGCCGGTGACCCCGTACTGCGCCGAGGCACGGAACCGTTCGACGGACAACTCGACCCGGGCCTGCTGGCCCGGTTCGTCGCCGCCCTGCGCGCCACGATGCACGCGGCGCCGGGGGTCGGTCTGGCCGCGCCGCAGGTCGGCGTGCCGTTGCGGATCGCCGTCATCGAGGACCCCGCGCCGGTGCCGGAGGAGGTCCGCGTCGTACGGGGTCGGGTGCCGCAGCCGTTCCGTGTGCTGGTCAATCCGTCGTACGAAGGGGTCGGTCCGGGGCGCGCGGCGTTCTTCGAGGGCTGTCTGAGCGTTCCGGGCTGGCAGGCCGTGGTGGCGCGGCACGCCGAGGTGCGGCTGACGGCGCTGGACGAGCACGGGCAAGCGGTTGACGAGGTGTTCAGTGGCTGGCCCGCGCGCATCGTCCAGCACGAGACGGACCACTTGGACGGCACGCTCTACCTCGACCACGCGGAGCTGCGCTCGCTGTCCTCGAACCAGGCGACAGCGGAACTCTGGGCCCAGCCGACGCCGCGGCTGGCAGCCGAGACGCTCGGCTTCCCCCTGCCGGACTGACATCCCGGGCGGACGTCAGCGCGGCATCACACTGCCCGGCTGACACCCGGACGGACGTCACCGGCCCATCGGCGGACGTCACCTGGCCACCGCGCGACGCCACCGGCGTGCCCGGACCGTCGGACTGCCGGACCGGGCCGTCACACCATCAAGCCGGCGCCGCTGCCGGGCCGTCATGCTGCCGAGCGCCGAACCCCACCCGGCTGCCGGACGACCCGGGCAGCGGGCCACCGGCCACCAGCAGGTACAGCGGCAAGGTCGCCCGGACGGTGCTCGCCAGGGTGTCCCGGCCGGTAAATCAGAGGCGCCCCGTCCTCGGGCTCGTTAGCCTGGGGGCATGTCTACGCCCCGCGTCTCTTAGCTCAAGGACCCGTTTCCACGCCACCCGTGTGTCCTTGAGCCGATTGACTTCTGGAGCGTTCTCCCATGATCACCGTTCGCGGTGTCGACGTGCGCGTCGGCGCCCGTCTGCTGCTGTCCGGCCTGTCCTTCCACGTCTCGCCCGGCGACCGCATCGGCCTGGTCGGCCGTAACGGCACCGGCAAGACCACCCTCCTGAGCACCCTCTCGGGGCAGCGGCGTCCCGCCGCCGGTTCCGTCTCCCGTACCGGGGCGGTCGGTTACCTGTCCCAGGATCCACGCGCGGCGGACCCCGCGGTCACGGTCACCGACCGGATCCTGTCAGCCCGGGGCCTCGACCGTGCCGTACGGGCCCTGCGGGCGGCCGAGACCGCGATGGCCGACGGATCCGAGCGCGCGATGAACGCCTATGCGCGCGCCGAGGCCGAGTTCCAGGCGCGCGGCGGGTACGCCGCCGAGGCCGAGGCGGCCCGGGTCGCCGCCGGCCTCGGGCTGCCCGCCCGGGTGATGGACCAGCCGGTCGGCACCCTGTCCGGCGGGCAGCGACGGAGAGCCGAACTGGCCCGCATCCTGTTCGCGGACGACGGCACGCTGCTCCTCGACGAGCCGACGAACCATCTGGACGCCGACTCGATCGCCTGGCTGCGCGGGTTTCTGCGCAGCCATCAGGCGGGGCTCGTCCTCATCAGTCACGACACCTCCCTGCTGGCCGACGTCGTCAACCGCGTGTTCCACCTGGACCCGCACCGCGCCACGCTCGACGTCCACAACACCGGCTGGGCGGCCTACCTCGCCCAGCGCGACGCCGCCGATCGGCGGCGGGCCCGGGAGCGGGCGAACGCCGAACGGAAGGCGGCGGCCCTGCACGCGCAGGCGGACAGGATGCGCGCCCATGTGTCGACGGCCGTGGCGGCGAAGAACATGGCCCGCCGCGCCGACCGCCTGCTCTCCGGCCTCGAGCCGGTCCGGCAGACGGAGAAGGTGGCCCGGATCCGGCTGCCCGAACCCGCCCCGTGCGGCCGGATGCCGCTCGGCGCGGTCGCCCTGACCAGGTCGTACGGCGATCTGCGCGTCCTTCGCGGCGTCGACCTCGCCGTCGACCGGGGCAGCCGCCTGGTGATCCTCGGCCCGAACGGCTCGGGCAAGACCACGCTGCTGCGTCTGCTCGCCGGTCACGACCGCCCGGACAGCGGTCGGGTGGTGCGCGGGCACGGGCTGCGCCTCGGCTACTTCGCGCAGGAGCACGACACGCTCGACCCCGCCGGCACGGTCCGCGGCCGGCTCACCGCCGCCGCGCCGCATCTCACCGACGGCGAGGTGCGGCGGGTGCTCGGCTCGTTCCTGTTCACGGGCGACGACGCCGACAAGCGGGTCGGGGTCCTCTCCGGAGGCGAGAAGACCAGGCTCGCCCTGGCGGGTCTCGTCCACTCCGGCGCGAACGTGCTCCTCCTGGACGAGCCGACCAACAACCTCGACCCGGCCTCCCGCTCCGAGGTCCTGGCCGCGGTGGCGACGTATCCCGGCGCGCTCGTCATGGTCACCCACGACGAGGGAGCCCTCGACGCCCTGCGCCCGGACCGGGTGCTGCTGCTCCCGGACGCGGACGAGGACCTGTGGAGCGAGGAGTACCGGGAGTTGGTGTCACTGGCCTGACACCGGGAGTACGGCGGCACGCCGGGCGCCGCGCGACGCGGCGCCCTGGGTCGCTGGGCCCTCGTCGCCCCCGGTGTCCCGCCCCCGCGTCACGCGTCCCGGTAGGCCTCCAGGAGCCTCAGCCACACCTCGCTGACCGTCGGGTAGGACGGGACGGCATGCCACAGGCGGTCGATCGGGACCTGTCCTACGACGGCGACGGTCGCCGAGTGGATCAGCTCGCCGACGCCGGGGCCGACCAGGGTGAGACCGAGGAGGATCTCGTGGTCGAGGTCGACGACCATCCGGGCCTTGCCCCGGTAGCCGTCCGCGTACAGGCCGGCGCCGGCCACCGAGGCCATGTCGACGTCCACGGCCCGGACCCGGTGGCCCGCCTGCTCCGCCTCCGCGAGGGAGAGGCCCACGGCCGCGGCCTCCGGGTCGGTGAAGACGCACTGCGGGACGGCCGCGTGGTCGGCGGTCGCGGCGTGCGCGCCCCAGGGGTCCGTCTCCAGCAGCGGCACCCCGGCGGCACGGGCGGCGATGGCGGCTCCCGCGATCCGGGCCTGGTACTTGCCCTGGTGGGTGAGCAGGGCACGGTGGTTGACGTCGCCGACCGCATACAGCCACTGGCTGCCGATGACCCGGAGGCTGTCGTCGACCTCGATCCACTTGCCCGGCTCCAGGCCGACCGTGTCCAGGCCCAGGTCGTCCGTGCGGGGCGCGCGGCCGGTGGCGAACAGGATCTCGTCGGCCTCGATACGGTCGCCGGTGTCCGTGAGGGCGACCACGGTCGAGCCCTCGCGCGAGACCGCGGTCACCGAGACGCCGGTGCGCACGTCCGCGCCCGCCTCGGTCAGCGCCTCCGCGACCAGTTCCCCGGCGAAGGGCTCCATGCGGGGCAGCAGGCCCTTGCCGCGGACCAGCAGGGTGACCTGGGAGCCGAGGGCCTGCCAGGCGGTGGCCATCTCGGCGGCGACGACACCGCCGCCCACCACGATCAGCCGTCCGGGCACGGCGTGCGCGCTGGTGGCCTCGCGGCTCGTCCACGGCTTGACCTGGGCGAGCCCGGGCAGGTCGGGGAGCAGGGCACGGGTGCCGGTGCAGACCGCGACCGCGTGCCGCGCGGTCAGCGTTTTGCGTTCACCGTCGGGTCCGTCCACCGTCACGGTGCGCGGTCCGGCGAGCCGGCCGTGTCCGCGGTAGAAGTCGGCTCCGATGCCGTCCAGCCAGGCGAGCTGGCCGTCGTCCTTCCAGTTCGAGGTGTAGTAGTCGCGGTGGGCGAGCACCGCGGGGGCGTCGAGGGGACCCTGCACCGCTTGGGAGAGGCCGGGTACCCGGCGGGCGTCGGCGCGGGCGATGGCCGGGCGCAGGAGTGCCTTGCTGGGCATGCACGCCCAGTACGAGCACTCGCCGCCGGCCAGTTCGCTCTCCACGACCGCGGTGGAGAGGCCGGCGGCGCGGGCGCGGTCGGCGACGTTCTCCCCCACGGGTCCGGCACCGAGCACCACGACGTCGTAGGCGATGGATTCCGTTTCCGTCATGGGGCCAGTCTGGTTGCTGGTGTGCGCCGTGGCCACACGGGTACGGGCGCGGAATAGGCCCCCGATGGGTGGCGTTGTGGAAACCGGCATGACCCGGACGTGAGGAAGAGGGAAAAGGAATGAGCAGCACCGTTGAGCTCACCAAGGAGAACTTCGACCAGACGGTCACGGACAACGAGTTCGTCCTGATCGACTTCTGGGCGTCCTGGTGCGGGCCGTGCCGTCAGTTCGCCCCGGTCTACGAGAAGGCCGCCGAGGCCAACCCGGATCTGGTCTTCGCCAAGGTCGACACGGAGGCCCAGCCGGAGCTCGCGGCCGCGTTCGACATCCAGTCGATTCCGACCCTGATGATCGTCCGCGACCAGGTCGCGATCTTCGCCCAGCCCGGGGCGCTGCCCGCGGCCGCCCTGGAGGACGTCATCGGGCAGGCCCGGAAGCTGGACATGGACGAGGTCCGCAAGTCGGTCGCGGCGGAGCAGGCCAAGGCCGGCGAGCAGGCCCAGGGCACCGAACAGGTCGACGGCGCCGAGTAGGCCCCGGACCACGTACGCCCGAGCCCGGGGCCGGGTGCGTCCGAGTCGCGGGCTCCTAGAAGGGGTACACCGCCACGTCCCCGCGCACCGTCGTCCACCGTACGTCGGTGAAGGCCTCCAGATTGGCCTCGCCGCCGAAGCGGGCACCGGTGCCGGAGGCGGCGGTACCGCCGAAGGGCGCGACCGCCTCGTCGTTGACGGTCTGGTCGTTGATGTGGGCGATACCGGTCGGGATGCGCTCGGCGAGTTCCAGGCCGAGCGCGGTGTCCCGGGTGACGATGCCCAGGGAGAGGCCGTACGGTCCCGCGGACGCGAGGGCCGCCGCCTCGTCGAGGGTGCTGAAGGAACGGACCGGCGCGACGGGGCCGAAGACCTCCTCCGCGTACGCGGGGGTCGTGTCGTCGACTCCGGCGAGCACCGTGGGCCGGTAGAAGAGCCGGTCGTGCGTGCCGCCCGCCGCCAGCTTCGCGCCGCCCGCCGTGCTGGACTCCACCAGCCCCCGGATCTTGGCGAGTTGGGCCCCGTCGATGATGGGGCCCAGGTGCACCTGTTCGCGGTGCGGGTCGCCGACGGCCAGTGAGTCGGCCTTGGCGGCGAGCCGTTCGACGTACTTCTCGTACAGCGAGGCGTGGACGAGGTGGCGGCCGGTCGTCATGCAGATCTGGCCCTGGTGGAAGAACGAGCCCCAGGCCGCCGTGGAGATGACCGCGTCGAGATCGGCGTCCGCCAGGACGACCAGGGCGGAGTTCCCGCCCAACTCCAGGTGCGCGCGCTTGAGATGGCGGCCGGCCGCCTCACCGACCGCGCGTCCGGCGGCGGTCGAGCCGGTGAAGGAGATGACCGGGACCAGCGGATCGGCGACCAGCGCGCGCCCGGTCTCGGGACCGCCCGGCAGGACGTGCAGCAGCCCGTCCGGAAGTCCCGCCTCGGCGAAGACGGCGGCGAGCGCGAGGCCCCCGCACACGGCCGTGCGCGGATCCGGCTTCAGGACGACTCCGTTGCCGAGCGCGAGCGCCGGGGCGACCGAGCGGATCGAGAGGATCAGCGGCGCGTTGAAGGGCGCGATCACGCCCACGACACCGACCGGGACGCGGCGCGTGTACGACAGACGCGGCGCCTCCGAGGGCAGGACCTGGCCCGTCGGACGTGAGGCGAGGGCGGCCGCCTCGTAGCACTCCTGGGCGGTGACGTGCAGCTCGAAGTCCGCCTTGCCGGGGATGGAGCCGGACTCCCGCACGATCCAGTCGCGCAGCTCGTCGGCGTGCGCGGCGAACAGGTCCCCCGCCTCGCGCAGGACGGCGGCGCGCGCGAAGTGCGGGGCCTTGGCCCACTCGGTCTGGGCGGCGCGGGCGGTCCGCGCGGCCGTCGCGATGTCCTCGGCGGCGGCGAGCGTGACGGTGCCGAGACTCTCGCCGGTGGCGGGTTCGGTGACGGTGTACTCATCGCCCGAGAGCGGGCGGGACTGCCAGGTCGTGGGGTCGAGCAGCGGCATGTCGGCTCTCCGATCGGTCACTGATCACCGGCGGGACTCAGCGGGCCCTTACGGCTCGGGGCGAGCGGAAGTCCCGTGTAGTTCGCGGCCAGTTCGGCGGCGGCGGGACGGGATGCCGTGATCCGGCGCAGTCGCGCGAGCTGCATCCGGTGTTCGAAGGCGTCCCCATCTGGTTGAGCGTGCAACATCCTAGTCATGTCGTACGAGAAGCGCGTCGCCTGCCACACCCGTTCGAGGGCCAACTCCGAGTATTGATGCAGGAGTTCGGTCGAGCCGGTGCGGTGCAGCTCGGCGAAGCCGCGCGCCAGGACCCGCACGTCGGACACCGCGAGGTTGAGCCCCTTGGCGCCGGTCGGCGGCACGATGTGGGCGGCGTCCCCGGCGAGGAACAGCCGCCCGTGGCGCATCGGCTCGTGGACCCAACTGCGCATCGGGGTGACCGACTTGGCGGTGACGGGACCGCGTTCCAGCCGCCAGTCCCCGTCGACCGCGAAGCGCGCGGCCAGTTCGTCCCAGACGCGCTCGTCGGGCCAGTCGGCGACGTCGGTGCCGTTCGGGACCTGGAGGTACAGCCGCGACACCGACGGGGAGCGCATGCTGTGCAGGGCGAAGCCGGTGGCACCCCGGGCGTAGATCAACTCCTCGCAGGAGGGCGGCACATCGGCGAGGATCCCGAGCCAGGAGTACGGGTGGTCGTGCGCGTACGAGCGGCCCGTCCCGGCCGGGAAGGCGGCACGCGCGATGCCGTGGAAGCCGTCGCAGCCCACCACCCAGTCGCAGTTCAGCCTCCGCTCACGTCCCTCGTGCACGAACCGCACGACGGGCGCGCCGGTCTCCGGCCTCTCGACGGCGAGAGCCTCGGCCTCGAACAACAGGGGTGGCCCGGAGTCGAGTTGGAGGGCGACGAGGTCCTTCACGATCTCCGTCTGGGCGTAGATCGTGACCGTCCGCCCGCCGGTCAGCCCGGGGAAGTCGATGTGGTGGCGCTCGCCCTCGAAGCGCAGCTCGATACCGTGGTGGACCAGGCCCTCGGCGTCCAGCCGTTCGCCCGCTCCGCACGCGCGCAGCGCGTCGACCGTGCCCTGTTCCAGCATCCCGGCCCGCTGGCGCCGCTCCACGTACGCGCGCGTCCTGCTCTCCAGGACGACACAGTCGATCCCCGTCCGGTGCAGCAGCCGGGCCAGCAGGAGCCCTGCCGGGCCGCCGCCGATGATGCCGACCGTGGTCCGCATGACGCGCCTCCGGAGTCCGATGCCGCCAAGGCCGGGCTCCGGCACGGGGACCGGCCCGACCCCGCACGGGCCGGGCGAACAGACCCAGCCTCTCTCAGCTCGACGCGCGGTGCACGACCCGTGCTCCCAGCACCTCGTGCGTCTCGAGCTCGGCGCCCGGTTCGCGGACCGCCCGGTCGACCAGTTCGGCGAGGTCGCGGCCGGAGGGCAGCTCGACGTGGACCGTGGTCAGCCGGGGGCGGAGCAGCCGGCCGAGCATGAGGTCGTCGGCGCCCACGACGGCGGTCTCGTCCGGTACGGCGATCCCTTCGTCCTGAAGGGCGCGCATGAGGAGCATCGCGTACTCGTCGTTGTACGCGAAGACGGCGTCGAGGCCCAGCGGACGCCAGCGCACCGCGAGGTGGGCTGCCGCCTCCTCCTCGTACGCGAGAGGCAGTTCGGTCACCGTCGCGTCCGTGCCGCGCACGGCCCGCCGTACGCCGTCGAGCCGGGGCCTGGAGAAGACCTCCAGGCCGGTCTCCTCGGGCATCACCACGCCGATGCGGCGCCGGCCCGCGGACAGCAGGTGGACGCCCGCGCAGTGGCCGACCCGGTCGTGGTCCATGAGCAGCGCGTGGGCACCCTCGACCCGTTCGGGGCCCAGCGTGACCACGGCGCGGGCGCCGGCCCGCTTGAGGACCGCGACGCCCTGCGGGCCGAACCCGTTGCCGGGCACCAGGACGGCGACGGGCCGCAGCTCGGCCCAGGCGCGGGCGGCCTCGTCGCCGCGCAGGCCGACGCTGCCGTACTGCACGACGGTGTAGTCGAGCCGGCCGAGCGCCGACTGGAGTTCGGTGAAGAACTGGTGGTAGAGCGGGCCCACGGGCACGGTCGGGGCGGGCATCAGGACCATGCGGCTGTGTCCTGCGCGCAGACTGCGGGCGGCCGCGTGCGGGACGTATCCGAGTTCCTCGGCGGCCTCGCGGACCCGGAGCCGGGTGGGTTCGCTGATGCGGACGGCGCTGGTGTTGTTCAGGACGTACGAGACGGTCGCGCGCGAGACACCCGCGAGGCGTGCCACATCGGCACTGGTCGGCACGGGTCGCTGTGCGGGCGCCGGCTGGGCGGACTGCTTCGGTATCTGCACCATGACGTACCGCATCCTTGCAGGAGCCCGAACACCGCTTTGTGCCGGGGCGTCCGGCCGAGTCCCCGGATGCCGGAACTGCCGCTTCCACAAAGGAGGTTGCGTGTCCCGTACCGAAGGACCGACGCAGAGGTTACCGTTCGGTAGACACTGTGCTCCGGAGGTGACCCGCATGACCCCCGACCGTGCCCCAGGGCTGACGGAGAGCGCGCGTGCGCTGGCCGCCGGCGAGGTGAGCTCACGCGAGCTGGTCGAGCGGTCGCTCGCCCGGATCGAGGCGGCCCGGTCCACGGTGAACGCCTTCCGGCTGGTGCGCGCCGAGGCCGCCCTCGCGGAGGCCGACGCGGCGGACAGGGAGCTGGCGGCGGGCGTGCGGCGGCCACTGCTCGGGGTGCCGCTCGCGGTCAAGGACGACATGGACGTGGCGGGCGAGCCGACCGCGTTCGGCTGCCCGGGCGACCACCCGCCGGTGGCCGGGGACGGCGAGGCGGTACGGCGGCTGCGCGCGGCCGGTGCCGTCGTGATCGGCAAGACCAACACCTGCGAGCTGGGCCAGTGGCCGTTCACGGAGGGCCCGGCCTTCGGCGCGACCCGCAATCCGTGGCACCACGGGCACACTCCGGGCGGCTCGTCGGGGGGCTCCGCGGCGGCCGTGGCCGCGGGTCTGGTGCCCGCCGCGCTGGGCTCGGACGGCGCGGGCTCCGTGCGCATACCGGCCGCCTGGACCCATCTGGTCGGCATCAAGCCGCAGCGCGGCCGGATCTCGACCTGGCCGCGCCCGGAGTCCTTCCAGGGCATCACGGTCAACGGCACGCTCGCCCGCACGGTCGAGGACGCGGCCCTGCTGCTGGACGCGGCGAGCGGCAGCCACGACGGCGATCTGCACCGGCCCGCCGCCCTGCGCGTCCGCGACGCCGTGGGGCGCGATCCGGGCCGGCTGCGCGTCGCGCTGTCGCTGAAGCCGCCGTTCACCGCGGTGCCCGCGCGGCTCGACCCGGCCGTACGGGCGAAGGTGCTCGCGCTCGCGGAGCGGCTCGCCGGGCTCGGGCACACGGTGGAGGAGGCCGATCCGCGCTATGGCCGGATCGGGCTCGCGTTCGTCCCGCGCGCCACGGCCGGCATCGCGGAACGCGTGCGCGACGCGCCGTTCCCCGAGCTCCTCGACCGGCGCACGCACGACGCCGCGCGCCTTGGGCGGCTGCTCGGCGGGGCGCCGCTGCGGGCATCCCGCCGGGCCGAGGCCACCCTGCAACGCCGCATCGGCGCGCTCTTCGACACGTACGACGTGCTGCTCGCGCCGACGACCGCCGCTCCCCCGCCGCGGATCGGCGCGATGCTCGGCCTGGGCGGCTTCCGCACCGACCGGGCCATGATCGCCGCCTGCCCGTACGCCTGGCCGTGGAACATCCTGGGCTGGCCGGGCGTGAACGTCCCCGCGGGCTTCGTCGGCGAAGGGCTCCCGGTCGGCGCGCAGTTGCTCGGCCCGGCGGACAGCGAGCCGCTGCTGGTGTCGCTGGCCGCGCAGTTGGAGGCGGACCGGCGCTGGCACGAGGAGTGGCCGTCGTACGAAGCCGTCACGGACTCCCCGGCCGCGTAGGGGAGTTCCGGCCTTACGCTGTGACCATGGACGATGCCTCGATGGTCGGTTTGATGGGACGGGTCACCGGCACGGTCGGACCGGGGCTCGTCGGCGAGGTGATCGTCCGGGTGCGCGGCGGCGCCGAGCACTTCCTCGCGTATCCGGCCGCGCCGCGGGACCGCATCGAGCGGGGCACGGTGGTGATGGTGGTCGAGTACCTGCCGCCGCGCACGGTGTACGTCTCGGCCGCGTACGACAGCTGACGGCTCGCCGGGACGGCGGACGACACGGCGGAACCGCCTCCGACTCACGCCGTCCATACGACAGTTGAGCTGCCCTCGTCCCAGGTGAGAGCCGTATGCGTCAAGAACGCAACAAGGATTCGCCCACCTCTGTACCCCGGTGTCGGCGAGGAGCACACTCCCTTCGTTCGGTGCCGATAGGGCACCATCAAAAGGGGGCGTATGCCGATGGTTGTCGGCGTCGTGGCGGGGACGGTTGTCCTCGCACTGATCTTCATCGTTGTGGTCTTCAAGCTCATGTGGCGTGTAGCGGAGCCCAACGAAGCGTTGATCATCTCCGGTTCGAAGCATCGGACCGAGGGTCTCGAAGAGGGCATGGGTTTCCGGATCGTGACGGGGCGCGGCACGCTGGTACTGCCGGGTGTGCAAGCGGTGCGGAAGATCTCCCTCGACCTCAACGAGACCGAGCTGCACGTGGACTGCGTGACCACCCAGGGCATTCCGCTGAAGGTGCGGGGCGTGGTCATCTTCAAGGTGGGCGACGACTTCGTGTCGATCGCCAACGCGGGGCGCCGCTTCCTCGACCAGCAGAAGATGATGGCCGAGCGGGTGCACAACGTCTTCGCCGGTCATCTGCGGTCCATCGTCGGCGGGTTGACCGTCGAGGACATGATCCGCGACCGGGAGAAGCTGACCGGCCAGACCCGTGCCGCGTGCGGTACGGAGATGGAGAAACTCGGTCTGATCGTCGACTCGCTGCAGATCCACGAGATCGAGGACCCGACCGGATACATCAGGAACCTGGCCATGCCGCACGCCGCCGCCGTACAGCGGGACGCGCGCATCGCGCAGGCGGAGGCGAACCGTCTCGCCACCGAGGCCGAGCAGAAGGCCGCGGCTCGGATGTCGGAGGCGACCCGGGACAGCGAGATCCAGCAGGCCGGCTACCAGGCCGAGCGCGACAAGGCGGCGGCGACGGCCCAGATGGCCGGCCCGCTCGCGGCGGCCGCCGCCCAGCAGGACGTCGTCGTCCAGGAGACCCGGGTCGCCGAACTGGAGGCGCACCGCCGCGAGCAGCAGCTCCAGGCTGACGTCCGCAAGCCGGCGGACGCCAGGGCGTACGAGATCCGGGCCCGGGCCGAGGCCGAGCGTGACGCGCGGATCTCGGCGGCGCAGGCCCAGGCCCAGGAGACCGAACTGGCCGCGGCGGCGGAGGCGACCCGGGTCAGGACGGCCGCCAACGCCGAGGCCGAGGCGACCAAGGCCCGGGGTACGGCCGCCGCACTGGCGACCCGCGCCACCGGTGAGGCCGAGGCCGCCGCCGCCCAGGCCAAGGGCCTCGCGGCAGCCGAGGCGACCCGGGCCCAGGGTCTCGCGGAGGCGGAGGCCATCCAGGCCCGGGCCTCCGCGCTCGCCGAGAACCAGGAGGCGGTGGTCGCCCAGCAACTCGCCGAGAACTGGCCGGAGATCGTGCAGGCGGGCGCGAGCGCGTTCGGGAACGTGGATCACATGGTGCTGCTCAACGGGGCCGACGGCATGTCGGAGATGTTCGCCAAGGCACTCACCATGGGCGGCACCGGCCTGGGCCTCGCACGCCAGTTGCTCTCGACGATGAACCCGGAGGGGAGCCCGGCCAAGAACCCGGCCCCCGAGCTCAACGGGTTCGCGACGCCGCGCAGCGAGAAGGTGCCCGTGGAGAAGGACGAGGGGTGAGGTCGACGCGCTGAGGCGCACAGGCACCACAGGTTCTGATCAATGAGGCTCGGGCGTACGGGAGTTGGATCACAACTCCGGTACGCCCGACGTCGTACGGCCGACGTCGCGGGGGAGTTGGACATCCACTCCCGTACGCCCGACGCCGTACGGCCCCGGACCCGCCCGCCGACGCGCCCGGCGCAGGCTCTACCGTGGCCCGCGTGACTGCCTTTACCGAAGACGACGTTCCCGGCCGCTACGGCCCCTCCGCGACCTCCGAGGCCGAGCCCCGCGAGGTCGGCCCCATGAAGACCGAGTACTCCCCCGCGCACGACGGCGACCCCGATCCCGGCGAGATCGTCTGGACGTGGGTGCCCTTCGAGGAGAACGACGGCCGGGGCAAGGACCGCCCGGTGCTGGTCGTGGCCCGGGAGGCCGCGGGCACGCTGCTCGCCGTTCAGCTCTCCAGCAAGCGGCACGACGGCGACCGCGAGTGGGTGGCGATCGGCAGCGGCCCGTGGGACCGGACCGGGCGGGACTCCTGGGTGGACGTGGACCGGGTCCTCCGGCTGCACGAGGAGGGGATGCGACGGGAGGCGTGCGCGCTGGACCGGATGCGGTTCAACTCCGTGGTGCACCGGCTGCGGGAGCGGTACGGGTGGCGCTGACCGCCACGCGGTGACGGACGCGTTGTGACGGACGCCCGGTGACGGACGCGTTGTGACGGTCGCGCCGCGCCGAGGCGACCCGGCGAGGGCGCGTCACGCTCCCCGGAGCTCGAATGCGAACGTCTGCTCGAATGCGTGGTGGGTCGTCCGGCCCGGCGTGCGGTCCAGGATCCCGAACACCACGTGGTCGAAGTACCCCTCGAAGCGGCCCTCGACCAGCAGCCCGCGGAAGGCCTGGGCCACCTGCGCCGGGTCGTTCCGGAACACCCCGCAGCCCCAGGCCCCCAGGACCAGGCGGCGGTAGCCGTGCGCGGCGGCCGTCTCCAGGACGCGTTCGGCGCGGATCGCGAGCGCGCCCGGCAGGTCGGCCGCGCGCTGCGGGGTGGTACGCAGGACGACTCCGGCGTTCGGGGCCGCCGCCGTGAGGAATCCGGCCGGAAACGGCGCGTCGAGGAGCCGGCCGCGGTCGTCCCGGAAGACGGGTACACCGGGTGAGTGAATGACACGGTCCGTGTAGAAGGCGTCGCGGTGGGCGCGGTGATGATCGTAGAAACCCCGGGCCCGCAGCAGGCAGGTGTACAGCGCGGAGGCCCGGCACAGGGCCTCTTCCTGGGCCTGTGCGCCGTTCAGATAGCCGCCGCCGGGATTGCGCGCCGAGGAGAAGTTCAGCACGGCGACCGGGTCCCCGCCCAGCAAGGTCAGCCGGCGGGCCGCCTCCAGGCTGCTCTCGCCCGTGACCTCGAACGATGTGCTGACCGGCGTCACCGAGGGTGTCTCCACCGGTTCCGGGCCGTACAGGCGCGTCCCGGCCCGCGCGCTCTCGACGGCAGCGGCGATGGCTACCGCGCCCCCGGAGGGGCCGCGGTAGCCGCCGGCGGCCACGATCTCCTCGGTCTCCCGGGCGATCGCACGCAGGCGCGCGCTCATGGCGCGACCCCCGTACGCGCCACGGGCGCGGCCTGCGTGCGCTCCCCCGTCGTGCCCATGAACGCATCGTGAGCGATGCTGGTCGTGCGGCGCAACAGAGTTTCGCGGCCCCGCAAACAGTGTTTCCCGGTCCCGAAAGCGAGCATTTGCACCCTTGTGCGAACCGCCGCGAGGGTCTTGGGTGGACAGGTGATTGTCGGCCCGACCCACCAGACCCCGGGCCGGCGGCATGGTGGAATCTCAGGAGGATCCCTACATGTCCGATTCGGTGAGTGACTGTACGGAGCGCCGACGCTCCGCCGTCACCGAGGCCGAGGTGGAGGCGCTGGTCCGCGGCATCTGCTTCAAGACCGGTCCGCCCCGCCTCCTCGGTGTCGAAGTTGAATGGCTCGTCCACGAGCTGCGCAGGCCGTGGCTCCCCGTACCACCTGAACGACTGGAAGCGGCGTACGCCGCACTGCGGACCCTGCCCCTGCGTTCGGCGCTCACCGTCGAACCCGGTGGGCAGCTGGAGCTCAGCTCCGCTCCCGCCACCTCCCTGATGGAGTGCGTGGGGTCCGTCTCGGCCGACCTCGACGCCGTTCGCGCCGGCTTGCGCGAGGCGGGTCTCGGCCTCAGTGGTTACGGCCAGGACCCCTGGAACCCCCCGAGCCGCTACCTCCATGAGCCCAGGTACGACGCCATGGAGCGTTACCTCGACCGCGCGGGACCCGAGGGCCGCGCCATGATGTGCACGTCGGCGTCGGTCCAGGTGTGCCTGGACGCCGGCTACGAGGAACCGGGCCCGCTCGGGCACGGGCGCCGCTGGTGGCTGGCCCACCAGCTCGGCGCGGTCCTGGTGGCCGCGTTCGCGCACTCCCCGATGGCCCGGGGGCGCCGCACGGGCTGGCGCTCGACACGGCAGTCGCTGTGGGCGTCGATGGACCCCGGGCGCAGCGACGCGCCGGCTCTGGGCGGTGATCCCCGTGCCGCCTGGGCCCGGCACGTGCTGGACTCGCCGGTGATGTGCGTACGGGCGCCCGAAGGACCCTGGGACGTCCCGGAGGACCTGAGTTTCCGGGACTGGACCCGGTCAGGCGCGCCACCGGACCGGGAGGACCTCGACTACCACCTGACGACGCTGTTCCCGCCGGTGCGGCCGCGCGGCCATCTGGAACTGCGCATGATCGACGCGCAGCCGGGCGAGAACGGCTGGATCGTGCCGCTCGCGGTGACGGCGGCGCTCTTCGACGACCCGAACGCGGCCGAGGTCGCCTACCGGACCGTCAAGCCGCTCGCGGAGCGGGCGGGCCCCGGGCCGGCGCCCCGCAACCCGCTGTGGCGGGACGCCGCGCGGTTCGGCCTCGCCGATCCGGAACTGCGCGAGGCCGCGGCGATCTGTTTCGCGGCGGCGTCCGAGGCGCTGCCCCGGCTCGGTGCCACCACCGAGGTCCTCGACGCGGTGGCGGAGTTCACCGACCGCTATGTGGCACGTGGCCGCTGCCCCGCCGACGACCTGGTCGGCGTGATCCGTTCTCAGCACGACGGTCGATCCGGGCGCCGCTCCGACGGCCGCCCGCAGGGTCGGTCCGACGGGAAGGACATCAGCTCATGACCGGCACGACCGCCCCCGATCCGCTCACGGATCCGGAGTCGCTCAGGCAGCGCGCGCTGGAGGCGCTCACCACCGCCCGCGACCGCACCGCCCTCCTCACCTCGTGTGTGGAGGACCCCGATCTGACCGCGCAGCACTCGCCGTTGATGTCCCCGCTGGTGTGGGACCTCGCGCACATCGGCAACCAGGAGGAGCTGTGGCTGCTGCGGGGGGTCGCGGGGCGTGAGGCGATGCGGCCCGAGATCGACGGGCTCTACGACGCGTTCGAGCACTCCCGCGCCGAACGGCCCTCGCTGCCGCTGCTGCCGCCCGCGGAGGCCCGTACCTACGCGGCCGAGGTGCGCGGCCGGGCGCTGGACGTCCTGGAGAGCGCCGCGTTCCAGGGCACCCGGCTGACCGAGTCGGGATTCGCCTTCGGCATGATCGCGCAGCACGAACAGCAGCACGACGAGACCATGCTGATCACCCATCAGCTCCGCCGGGGGCCCGCCGCCCTCACGGCGCCGGACCCCGAGCCCGCGCCGCCGTTCGACGGTCCCGCCGAAGTCCTGGTGCCCGGGGGTCCGTTCGTGATGGGCACGTCCACCGAGCCGTGGGCGCTCGACAACGAGCGCCCCGCGCACCGGCGTACGGTCCCGTCGTTCTTCATCGACACCACTCCCGTCACGAACGCCGCGTACCAGGCCTTCATCGAGGACGGCGGCTACGGCGAGCCGCGCTGGTGGACCCCCGACGGCTGGGACCACATCCGCGAACACGGCGTCGAGGCGCCGCTGTTCTGGCGGCGCGAGGGCGGGCAGTGGCTCCGGCGCCGCTTCGGGGTCACCGAGGTCGTACCGCCGGACGAGCCGGTCCTGCACGTGTGCTGGTACGAGGCCGACGCGTACGCGCGCTGGGCGGGGCGGCGGCTGCCCACCGAGGCCGAGTGGGAGAAGGCGGCCCGCCACGACCCGGTGTCCGGCCGTTCCACGCGCTACCCGTGGGGCGACGAGGACCCCTCCCCGGTCCACGCCAACCTGGGCCAGCGCCATCTGCGCCCGGCCCCGGCGGGAAGCTATCCGGCGGGCGCGTCGCCGCTCGGCGTACGGCAGTTGATCGGCGACGTGTGGGAGTGGACGTCGAGCGATCTGGAGCCCTACCCCGGGTTCGTCGCCTTCCCCTACCGGGAGTACTCGGAGGTGTTCTTCGGCCCGGAGTACAAGGTGCTGCGCGGCGGTTCGTTCGCGGTGGACCAGGTGGCCTGCCGGGGCACGTTCCGCAACTGGGACTACCCGATCCGGCGGCAGATCTTCTCCGGGTTCCGCACGGCCCGCGACGGAGGCTCCTGATGTGCCGTCATCTGGCGTTCCTGGGAGACGAGGAGAGGCTCGGCGCGCTCCTCGTGGAGCCGGAGCACAGCCTGTTCCGGCAGTCGTGGGCACCCCGGCGGCAACGGCACGGGACGGTCAACGCCGATGGTTTCGGGGTGGGTTGGTACGCCGCGGGCGACCCGGTGCCGGCCAGGTACCGGCGCACCGGTCCCATCTGGGGCGACCTGTCGTTCGCGGACCTGGCCCGGGTGGTCGGGACGCGGGCGCTGCTCGCCGCGGTGCGGGACGCGACCGTGGCGGGCGCGGACGGGGAGGCCGCGGCGGCGCCGTTCGCCGCGGGCCCCTGGCTGTTCAGCCACAACGGCGCGGTCTCCGGGTGGCCGGACACACTCGCGCCCCTCGTATCGGGCCTGCCCGCGGCCGAGTTGCTGGCGCTGGAGGCCCGGTGCGACGCGGCGTTCGTGTGGGCGCTCGTCCTGCGCCGGCTGCGCGCCGGTGACGAGGAGGGCCAGGCACTGGCCGACACGGTCCTGGAGGTCGCCGAGGCGGCCCCCGGGTCCCGGCTCAACCTGCTGCTCACCAACGGCGAGACGATCACCGCGACCGCCTGGGGCGACACCCTCTGGTACCTCCTCGATCCGGGCGGTCGCACCCTCGTGGCCTCCGAGCCGCACGACGACGACCCGCGCTGGAGGGAGGTCCCCGACCGCACCCTCCTCACCGCGAACCGCACCGAGGTCCTGCTCACCCCGCTCAAGGACATGAGCGACGACATGGCATCCGCACAGCGCAAGGAGCCCCGTACGTGAGTCCGTTCCTGCTGACCCGCACCCTCCCCGAGGACGCCACGGACGCGGCCCTGCGCGCCGACGTCCTGCACGGCCTCGGACACCTGCCCAAGACGCTGCCGCCGAAGTGGTTCTACGACGCCCACGGCAGCGAGCTCTTCGAGAAGATCACCGAACTCCCGGAGTACTACCCGACCCGCGCCGAACGCGAGATCCTGCTCGCCCGGGCCGGGGAGATCGCCGCGGCGAGCGGTGCGCGCACCCTCGTCGAGCTCGGTTCGGGCTCGTCGGAGAAGACCCGCCATATTCTGGACGCGCTGCCGGACCTGCACACCTACGTGCCCGTGGATGTCAGCGAGAGCGCGCTCACCCAGGCCGGGCACGCGCTGATCGCCGAGCGGCCGGGCCTGAACGTGCACGCGCTGATCGCCGACTTCACCGGCGGTCTCGCGCTCCCGGGCACTCCCGGGCCACGGCTCGTGGCCTTCCTCGGCGGCACCATCGGCAATCTGCTGCCCGCCGAGCGCGCGACGTTCCTGGCGTCCGTACGGGCGCTGCTGTCGCCCGGCGACACCCTGCTGCTCGGTACCGACCTGGTCAAGGACGAGTCGGTCCTCGTGCGCGCCTACGACGACGCGGCCGGGGTGACGGCGGCGTTCAACAAGAACGTGCTGAGCGTCGTCGACCGCGAGCTCGGCGCCGACTTCGACCTCGACGCGTTCGAGCATGTCGCGTTGTGGGACGCCGAGAACGAGTGGATCGAGATGCGGCTGCGGTCGCGGATCGCGCAGACCGTGAAGATCCCGGCCCTCGACCTGGCCGTCCACTTCGCGCAGGACGAGGAGCTGCGGACGGAGATCTCGGCGAAGTTCCGCGAGGACGGCGTCCGCGGCGAACTGGCCGCGGCAGGCTTCGGCCTGACCCACTGGTGGACGGACACGAAGGGCCGCTTCGCCCTGTCGCTGAGCATGGCGGCGTAGTCCCTCCGAAACCCGGCCGGACCCCTGTCGAACGGTGGCCGGCGAAACGGTCTCCGAGGCGGAGTGATCCACCTCGAAGACCGTTTCGTCGGGGCCCGCGGTCCGCTGCGGGCCCGCGGAGTCGAGCTCCACGAGGATGCCGGCGCGGGCGGAGTGGCCGCCGCCGGGAGCGGGTCGCGGGTGATCCTGATGAACAGCCGGGCCCGGTCCGGGGCAGCGGTCCATGGCCGTTGCCGGGCGGCGGCCCGGACCCGTCCTGGCGCGGCGGCGACGGTCCGTCAGCCGCCGTCCGCCGTCAGGATGGCCGTGATGCGGTCGGAGGCGCGCCGGGCCTCCGTCGCCGGGTCGGCTCCGCCGAGGATCTTCGTCATGCAGTCCTTGATCGGGTTCTTCGCCTCGACCGCGGCCCATTGGGGTGACGACGGGGTCGCCCGGCCCTGCGCGGCGCCCGCCGCCATGGCCGCGACCCCCGCCTCGCCCGCCACGGCGTGGGCGAGCGTCTTCTTGTTGGGCACGTAGTTCATCGTCCGGGCCAGCTCGGTCTGCCACTTGGCGCCGGCGAGGGCGGCGACGACGGCGGTGGCGCCGGGACGGTCGTCGGTGTTCTCGGGCACCACGAGATCGGAGCCGCCGGTGAAGACCGCGCCGGGCTTCGCGGCCGTCCTGCCGGGGACCGGGAAGAAGCCGAGTCTGCCCTTGAGGTCCGGGTTGGTCCGCTCGATGGCCTGGACGAGTCCGGGCACGGCCACGATCTGAGCGACCCGGCCCTTGGCGAACACCCCTGACTGCGGCGGGTGTTCCTCGTCGGCGCCCGCCGGCCCCTCGCCAAGTCCCTGAAGGCGCCGGTAGAAGTCCATGCCGCGCAGGGCGGCCGGCGTGCCGAGCGTGCCCTCCCAGTGCCCGGAGCTCGACTCCTCGGCGAGGTCGCCTCCTTCGTCCCAGATGAACCCGGAGAGGGTGTACCAGTCCTGTCCGGCCAGATAAATACCCTGGTTGCCACCGGAGTCGAGCCGCTCGGTGTCCGTGAGCCACTGTTCGCGGGTCTTCGGCGGCTGTTCGATGCCGGCCCCCGCGAACAGGTCCTTGCGGTAGATGACGACGCGGTTGGCGGCGTACCAGGGGATGCCGTACTGGTGGGATCCGAACCGGCCGGGTACGGCGAGGCCCGGCAGCCAGTCGTTCATGCCCCAGTCGCGCATCGACTCCAGGGTCATGTCGCTCAGGCCGCCCCCGTCGACGTACTGCGCGACCTGGGTGTTGCCGACCTCGATGACATCGGGTGCGGCCTGGTCGTCCCGCTTCAGCGCCGCCTGCACCTTCTCGCCGATCCCGGTCCACTCCTGGATGCGGATGTCGAGCCGGAGGCCGCCGTGCTTGCGCTCGAAGTCCTCGGTGAACCGCTTCAGGAAGTCCTTGGAGGCGCTGTCCTTCATCAGCCACACGGTGATGGTCCGCCGGTGCGCGCCGGTGCCGGGGAGGGTGCCGCAGGCGGTGAGCAGGGAGGCGGTGACGCAGACGACGGCGAGAATGCGGCGTTTCACGTTCACGAGGGGTCCTGTTCTGTCTTGCGGACAGGGGCAAGGGCCCGACGTGGGGGACGAGCCGGTCGCTCGAACGGGCGTCTGGAGTTTGGTATGGACCAATCGGCTCCGTCAAGGGCCCACGGTCACCCGACGTCACCCGAACGTCACCGGGCCACCCCCGCCGTCTCGCGGAGCGCCGCACCCTGGGGCACCGTGGAATGACGCCTGGCACTCGCGCCACGGCGGAGAGGAGCACCCGCATGTCCGACCACACCTACCGGGTCACCGAGATCGTCGGGACCTCCCACGAGGGCGTCGACCAGGCCATTCGCAATGGGATCACCCGGGCCTCGCAGACCCTGCGCAACCTCGACTGGTTCGAGGTCACGCAGGTCAGGGGTCAGATCGAGAACGGGCGGATCGAGCACTACCAGGTCGGTCTGAAGCTCGGTTTCCGGCTGGAGGACGCCGACTGACCCGACCCGCGCCTCGCGGGTCCCCCGCTCTCCGAAGAACCCCTCAGGTCCGCCCCTCCCGCCCCTGCGCGTCCTTCAGCGCCGCCGACGCGGCCGCCCACCGTGCCCGTACGACCGTGAAGCCGGCCCGCTCCGCCTCCTCGCAGACGAATTCGTCGTCGTCGACGAGGACACGGATCTCCCGGTCCCGGGCGAGCCGGCGAAGGATCTCCAGTTTGGTGCGGCGGGCGGGCCTGCGGTCGTCGTTGCGCCGCATCCAGACGCGCCCCTCGGGCAGGCCCTGCACGGCGAGCCAGTCGACGGTCGCCCGCCGGCACCGCTCAGGCCGGCCCGTCAGATAGAGCACCTCACACTCCCGCGCGCTGCTCAGCGCCAGCGCGACGCCCTCCGCGAGCGGCGGGTCCTCGGGCGCCGCCGCGAAGAACGCGTCCCAGTCCCGCGGCGCGCGCTCCAGGAACCGCTGCCGGTGCGCGGTGTCCGCGAGGGTGCCGTCCAGATCGAACACGGCGAGTGGCCTGCTGCTCTGTTCCTTCACGCCGACCAGCCTAGGGAGCGGCACCGACAGCGGGCGCGCCACGGCCCCCGGTCCCGCGCGTGAACACGCTCAACTTCCGCCCCTACGGGCCCTGTTCACACCGCCGAGCAAGCCCTTACCGTAATACCCCGCACAGCATGTCGCACAGCATTCGATATTTCGAACACGAGAGGAGCGGTGGAGGGACACCACCGCCCCGCTCTTCGGCATGCGGAGGTCCAGGCGAACCCGCGCCCTTCTTGGTGAGCCCCCTCCCGTCGGCCCCGTGAGCAGCGATCCCGAGGAGAGCCGCATATGACCACACCCGACACGGCGTCACGCCCGTCGAGGAGACCGGCATGAACGACCGTCCCCTTCAGCCGTCCCGGCGCGTCGCGCTCGGGGCGATGGCCGGCCTCACCGCCGCCTTAGCCCTCGGGACCCCGGCCGCCCGCGCCGCGGCCACGACCGCCTATGTGATGGGCTACTTCACCGAGTCCCCGAACGGCGACGGAGCGGACTACGGCCTTCATCTGGCCGTCAGCGCCGACTCCCTCCAGTGGACGCCGCTGAACCAGAACAAGCCCGTCGTGACCCCCACGGGCGGTACCGGCGGTCTGCGCGACCCGTTCATCCTGCGCAGGCAGGACGGCACGTTCGTGGTCCTCGCCACCGACCTCAAAGGGACCGACTGGAGTCTGCAGAGCCAGTACATCCACGTCTGGGACTCGGCCGATCTGCGGTCCTTCACCGGCTACCGCCGGCTGAAGCTGCACGACATGGCCACCCACAGCTGGGCCCCCGAGGCCTACTGGGACGCCGGGCGGGGCCAGTACGGGATCATCTACTCCGCCGTCGACTCCAGCGGCCACAACGTCATCATGGTCAACCACACGTCCGACTTCGTGACGGCGTCGGCGGCACAGGTCTTCTTCGACCCCGGCTACGACGTGATCGACGGCGACCTGGCCGTGGGCGTCGGCGGCGTGAACTACCTGTATTTCAAGAAGGACCAGACCCTGGTGGGCGCCAGGTCGACGTCCCTGGACCCCGGCAGTTTCACCGTGTTCGGCACCCCGGTCGCCCACGGCGGCACCGAGGCCCCGATCCTCATCAAGGCCCAGTCGACCGGGACTTGGTTCCTCTGGGGTGACACCTACACGCCCAACGGGGTGTTCTACGCCTGGCGGTCCGCCGACCTCGCGAGCGGCACCTGGACGGCGGTCGACCAGCGCCTGTACACGCAGCCGCTCAACTCCAAGCACGCGGGCATCCAGCCGATCACCACGACGGAGTACGCCAACCTCCTCGCGAAGTGGGGCGCTCCAGCCTGGAACCGGCTCAAGTCCTACAACTATCCGGCGCGTTACGTCCGGCACTCCAACTACGTCGGCCGGATCGACGAGTACCCCTTCGACCCGTACACGGACTCGCAGTGGACGCTGGTGCCCGGACTCGCCGACACCGCGGGCCTCTCGTTCCGCTCGGTCAACTACCCGACGCGCTACCTGCGGCACAGCGGCTACCAGATGGCGCTCGACGTCGACGACGGGACCACGACGTTCGCGCAGGACGCCACGTTCTACCGGACGGCGGGCCTGGCCGACACGTCGTGGTCATCCTTCCGCTCCTACAACCAACCGGACCGTTACCTCAGGCACGCAGACTTCGTGCTGCGCATCGATCCGATCTCCACCTCCACCGACAAGGCCGACGCCACCTTCTCGGTCGGTTCTTGACGTCCCTTCGTCCCCAGGAGACAACCCCCGATGTCCCCTCTCCGCAGACTTCTCGCCGGTGCCGCGGCGACAGCCGCCGCACTCGGCGGACTCACCGCGGCCGCGTCCCCCGCCACGGCCGCCGACTCGGGCACGTTCAGTGTGCTCAGCTACAACGTCGCCGGGCTGCCCGACGGCATCTCCAGCGCCCCGACACCCCGTGATTCCAGCACCACGGCGATCGGCGGGCTCATCGCCCCCTACGACATCGTCCATGTCGAGGAGGACTTCAACTACCACGCGGCCCTGTACGCGGCCGACACCGCACACCCGTACCGCACGCCCACCAGCGGCGGCGCCGGCATCGGCAGTGGTCTCAACACCCTCTCGAAGATCTCCTACGACACCGACGACTTCGAGCGGGTCGGCTGGAACTCCTGCCAGGTCGACTCCGGCGACTGCCTCACGCCCAAGGGCTTCACGTTCATGCGGGAACGCCTCGCCGAGGGCGTCTACGTCGACTTCTACAACCTGCACACCAACGCGGGCACCAACGACGGCGACCTCGCCTCCCGCGCCGACAACCTGAGCCAGCTCACCGCGTTCATCAGCACCCATTCCGCGGGCAACGCCGTCGTCGTGATGGGCGACACGAACACCCGCTACACCCGCTCCGGCGACACCATCGCGGAGTTCGACGCCGCCAACGGGCTGACGGACGCCTGGGTCCAGCTCGTTCGCGGCGGCACCGCGCCGGCCAAGGGAAGCGACGCGCTCGTCTGCGACCAGAGCGGCACCACCGTGCCCGACACCTGCGAGGTCGTCGACAAGATCCTCTACCGCGGCAGCAAGCTCGTCACGCTCGACGCGACGAGCTACGACAACGAGCACACCCGCTTCCTGACCTCCGACGGCCTGATGCTCTCCGACCACGACCCGATCACCGCGTCGTTCACCTGGTCGCGCAACACAGCCTTCCAGCTCAGCGACCAGTTCGGCGGCCCGCACGGCGACTACTTCAACGACATCCCCGGAGTACCGGCCGGCGCCCGCGCGACGGCCGTGTCCCTGAGCAGCGGGGCACGGGTCGACCGGATGGGGCTGACGCTGAGCGACGGCACGACGTTCGCGCACGGCGGCACCGGCGGCACCGCCGCCTCACTGACGCTGGGCAGCGGCGAGTACGTCACCTCCGCGCAGCTCTGCGAGGGAGTGAAGGACAGTCATACCCGCATCTTCTACACGAAGTTCACCA
The DNA here is from genome assembly GCF_055588305.1 of Streptomyces sp. NPDC042002. NCBI lineage: Bacteria > Bacillati > Actinomycetota > Actinomycetes > Kitasatosporales > Streptomycetaceae > Streptomyces > Streptomyces sp. NPDC042002. The sequence continues at coordinate 44,059 of NZ_JBVJCT010000024.1, forward strand.
CGAACCTCGGCCGCACCCTGGCCGGCGGCACCACGACGTCGGACTGCGTGACCCGTACCGCGCCCGCCGGCCGGCAGATCGCCGGCTTCCACGGCCGCGCGGGTGACGAGGTCGACAAGATCGGCTTCATCTACACCCAGCGCTGACCGGACGACAGGCCCCGAGCCCGTTCTCCGCCGAGTCCAGGCGGACTCGGCGGAGAACCCCGACCGCCCGTCAGGAGACGTCGGACAGCCAGGGCCTGACCTTCCTGCGTGCCTCGTGCAGACGGGACTTGAGCGTGCCGAGCGGAATGCCGACGCGTTCGGCGACCTCCGCGTACTCCAGCTGACAGATGTCGCGGTAGACCAACGGGGCGACCAGATGCGGGTGTTCGCGCTCCAGGCGCTCCAGCGCCTCCAGGAGGTCGATCCTGGAACCCGCGATGACACTCGTGGTGCGCGGATCGACGTACCGCGCCGCGTCGATCGTCTCCGGCTGCTCGGCGGCGCGCCGCTTCAGCTCGCGGTACTTCTGCCGGGCGCAGTTGGCGACCACCGTGTACAGCCAGGTGCTGAACCGGCTGCGGCCCTCGAACGTGGTGATCTTCCGGGCCACTTGGAGGAGAACGTCCTGGGCCGCCTCCTCGGCGTCCTCGCGGCAGGTCAGAAAGCGTCCGCACCGCCGCACGACCTCGGGCCGGACCTGGTGCAGCAGGACGTCGAGTGCCGCCCGGTCACCGGCGGCCGCCCGCAGGGCCAGCTCCTCCGTCTCCGCCGCGTCCCCCACCGGGCGCTCCCCTCATTGTCGATCAGAGGCCAGGCATGATAGTCGCATGCACTCTCTGGAGCGGATCGGCCGCTACCGCCTGGAACGACGCCTGGGCGCCGGTGGTTTCGGCGTGGTCTGGCTCGCCCATGACGACGTCCTCGACGCGACCGTCGCGGTCAAGGTGCTCTCCGAGAACTGGATCGACCGCCTGGACATCCGGGAACGCTTCCTCTCCGAGGCCCGGCTGCTGCGCAAGGCCGACTCGAACCGGGTCGTCCAGGTCTACGACATCGGTGAACTCCCGGACGGCAGGCCCTACTTCGTCATGGAGTACGCCGACGGTGGCACCCTCGCCGACCGGATCGAGGCCGGACCGCTGCCCGTCGCCGAGGCGCTGCGCCTGACCGCCCTGGCGGCCAGGGGCGCGGCGGCGCTCCACGAGGCCGGGATCGTGCACCGCGACATCAAGCCGTCCAACGTGCTGCTGCGAAGCACGCCCGGCGGAGCCGACCGGGTGCTGCTGGCCGACCTCGGGCTGGCCAAGAGCCTGGCCCAGGCCTCCGGACTCACCATGGCGGCGGGCTCGGCCGGCTACACCCCGCCCGAGCAGGCGGAACCCGGCTCCGGGATCGACGCGCGGGCCGACGTGTACAGCCTGGGCGCCCTCGGCCACCATCTGGTCACCGGTTCGGTTCCGGGCCCGCCCGGCAGGGTCGAACGGCCCGACCGGCTCCGTACGGACGTCGGCCCGGACGTCGGGCGGGCGCTGCTGCGCGCCATGGAACCGGACCGGGAGAAACGGTGGCCGACAGCCACCGCCTTCGCCGCGGAGCTGGACCGGCTGGCCGAGGAGGTCTCGGACGGGGGCGTCCCCGCGCCCCGGCGGCGTGGACGCACCGCGCTCCTTGCGCTGACCGGCGTCGTCGTGGCCTGCGCCGTCGGCGCCACCGCCGTACTGCTGACCCGCGAACCCGCCGCGAAGACCCTCCGCGTCACGGACGGCACGGGCCGGATCACGGTGGAGATCCCGGCCGCCTGGGGCGGGCAGTCGCGCGACTCCGGGTGGAATCCACGGGCGCTGGGACTCCGGGACGGCACGGAACCCGGTCTCGTCGTCGCGAACCACCTGGTTCGCTGGCAGAACCTCGGCACCGGCGTCGACGGAGCCTTCGTCGGACTCAGCGAACACGGTGACGTGACGGGCGAGGTCCGGGCCATCACGCACCCCGGATGCCACTACGCCGGAAGCCGCGCCTACTCCGGCGCGCGTTGGCACGGACTGATACGGACCTGGGACGGCTGTCCGGGCGATCACGGGTCCCTCACCGAAGCGGCGCTCACCTCGGCGGGCGGCGCCGGACAGCCCCAGGTGTACGTCCAGATCCGCCAGGAGAGCGGCGACGACGGCACGGCCGACGGCGTCATCGGCTCCGTACGGCTCAAGGCCTGATGCCGGGCAGGCGGTCCCGGCGGAATTCATCGGCGGTCCCGAGAACTTTTCGGGCCCCGGGCGCATCCGAGAGTAGTGACGGGGCACAACACGCCCCGCGCACGTGCGACGAGCCCGTGCGGAGATACGCAAGGAGTGGTGACATGTCGACCTTCCCGCGCACGGTGGCGGACACGGACCGGCCCGGCACGGTGTCCACGCACCGTGCTTCACCCGTCGCCCGGCGGGCCGGGCTGCTCGCGGGTGTCGCCTTGCTGAGCCTGCTCACCGCCTGCGGCAACGGCACCGCGCAGAGCTCGCCCAAGAGCCTTCCCGGCACGGCCGGACCGGCCTCCGGCGACACGAGCACGAAGGCGGCTTCCACCGGAGCGGCCAGCCCGTCCGCGAGCGCCGCCTCGAAGAAGACGGGGACCGGGACGGGAACCGGAACAGGGACGGGGACAGGGGCGGGTTCCGCCTCGGCCTCGGTCTCCTCGGGGAGCGCCGCCGCCGGCAGCGGCCGCTGCCACACGTCGGAGCTGCGCGCCTCGGTCGGCCGCAACGACCCGGGAGCGGGGCAGGAGAACTTCCCCATCGTCCTGACCAACCGCTCCGGGCGCACCTGCACCGTGCGGGGCTACCCCGGCGCGGCGTTCGTCGACGCGTCCGGCAAGCAGCTCGGCCCCGATCCCCGGCGGTCCTCGGGCACCCCGACGACGGTCGTGCTCGCGCCCGGGCACAGCGCGTGGTCGGGCCTCACCTTCTCCAACCCGGAGATCAGCGAGGCCCACACGGCGACACCCGCCTCACTGATCGTCACACCGCCCGACGAGAAGGACTCCCTCACCGTGACGTGGACGGGGGGCAAGGTGCCCGTGTCCGGCAACGCCTCGTCGGTCTGGCTGACGGTCGTCCGCCCCGGAAGCGGCGTCTGACCGTCCGCCCACGACAGCCGTCCCGCTCCCCACAGCCCCGCCATCCGTCCCCCGGGTGGCGGGTTTGTCACGGAACGGCTACACGTCCGGGTTCGCGCGACCCTTTCCGGAATTGCGCGCATCCCACCGTTTGACGCGCCCGGTGAACGGCGCGTCGCACGGACGAAGGTGCCGGCCGCACGACCCCGGCCGGCACCAAGAGCAACGGGGGACGAATCATGAGCGGTGTCTCACGCAGGCGACTGCTGGCCGCGACGGCGTCGGCGGGCGCGCTGGGAGCCCTGTCGGCCTGCTCGGCCGACGACTGGTCCGTGGGAAGCGGCGGCAGTGGCCCGGCGCGGCCCCGGCCGGTCAAACCGATCGGCGACGGCTCCACCGCGGACACCGGAGCCCAGCCGAAGCAGCCGAGGGCGGAACGCCTGAAGTCCGGCGAACGCCCCCCGCAGTTCGTCGTCTTCTCCTGGGACGGCGCGGGCGAACTCAGCAACAGGCTGTTCTCCCGATTCCGCAAGGTCGCCGCCGACCACGGGGCGTCGATGACGTTCTTCCTCAGCGGCATCTACGCCCTGCCCGAGTCGAAGAAGCACCTCTACCACCCGCCGCAGCACCCCGTCGGCGCCTCCGCGATCGGCTATCTCTCCGACCGGCACATCCACGCGACGCTCCAGCAGATACGCGCGGCCTGGCTGGAGGGCCACGAGATCGGCACCCACTTCAACGGTCACTTCTGCGGCCCGGACGGGGTCCGGCGGTGGTCTCCGGCCGAGTGGCGCAGCGAGATCGAGCAGGCGAAGAGGTTCGTCACCGAGTGGCGGACCAACACCGGCTTCACCGACCTGGAACCGCTGCCCTTCGACTACGAGAAGGAGCTGACCGGCGGCCGCACCCCGTGCCTGGAGGGGCAGTCGAGTCTGCTGCCGACCGCCGCCGCTCTCGGCTGGAAGTACGACGCCAGCTCGCCAGGCGGGCTCCAGATGTGGCCCGGGAAGGTGCAGGGCGGCAGGATCTGGGACTTCCCGCTCCAGTCCATTCCGTTCCCCGGCCATTCCTTCCAGGTCCTGTCGATGGACTACAACCTGATGGCCAACCAGTCGAACGCGAACCCGCTCGGCGACCGCACCCGCTACGACGCCTGGCGCGCCCAGGCCCGCGACAGCTACCTCGCCGGCTTCCGGCGCGCCTACGAGAGCAACCGGGCCCCGTTCTTCATCGGCAACCACTTCGAGCGCTGGAACGGCGGCATCTACATGGACGCCGTCGAGGAGGCCGTCTCCCGGATGGCTGCCCACGACGACGTCCGCATGGTCTCCTTCCGCCAGCTCGTGCGGTGGCTGGAGGCCCAGGATCCCGCGGTCCTGCGGAAGTTGCGCACGCTCAGTCCCGGGCAGTCGCCGCTCGGCGGCTGGGCCGAGTTCCTGGGCACGGCCGGTTCGGCCGCCAAGTCCCCCGGAACCGCGACGTCCTGACGGTCCGAAGCCAGGAAGCCCCCGGAGTCCATCGTGTCACCGGCGGCTTCCCCGGCCTCCTCCGCCGAACGATCCGGAGCCGCCGGAACCGGAGCCCGTGCCGTAACCGCCGTCCCGGACCGAGCCGTTGTTCCCGTCCCCGGGACAGGAGGCGGAGAGGGAGGAACAGGAGCCGTCGGACGGAGCCGCGGTCGGCGTGGTCCGGCCCGGGGTCGAGGGTGTCGCGGTGGGCGTCCGGGTGCCGGTGGGTGCCGGTGATGTCGAGGGCGTGGACCGCTCCCGGGGTGTGGAGCCCTTCGCGTCGCCGGTCGTGGAGTCCCAGTTGACGACCTCCAGTTGGAGCGAGGGCGACGAGGTGTCGAGCGTCCAGTGCTGGATCGGCTCGTCGTTCCGGAGCTTGAGGACGAGCGCCGAACCCCCCTTGGCCGACGCCGGGGCGAGGGCCAGATCCTGGTTCCAGCGCGGCACCAGCATGCCCTGGAGGGTGAAGTCGTAGCGGACGTTCTTGGTTCCGGGCTGCGACGGGCCGGCGCAGGGCGCCAGTTGGACGGAGTAGCCGAGGTGCGAGTCGAGACACAGGCCGGGGTGGTCCGCGTCGCGCAACAGCCCGTCCGCCGCGTACGTGTATTCCGTCGCCGATTCCGACGAGCACGGGATGAGCCGGGTCTCCGCACCGATCGCGGGCGTGGTTCCGGCGATTCCGACGCAGAGCCCGGTCGCTGCGTTGCGCAGCCGGCCGCGGACGGTGCCGTCCTTCTGTTCGCCGGTCCCGACCCAGGACGGGTTCGTACGCGGGCTCGGTGCCACGGAGGAGTGGCTGCCGTCGGCCGTACCGCTCTTGCTGCCGGGGCCCGGATCCGATGCCCACAGCACCAGCGGGACCAGGATCAGCGCGCTGACGGTGGCAACGGCGAGGGCGACGTTGCGGCGCCCCGGCGCGCGTCTGGGCGCCTTGTGCCCGGTGGCCCTGCGCGACGAGCGCGTGCCGACGCCGGAGAGGGGGGCGCCTCGGCGGCGGGAGGGACGGGTGCCTCCATCGGGTGTGGGGGCACCCGGGTGGGACGACGGGGCGGCCGGTTGCGGCACGGCCGCCTCGTGGGCCGTGGGCGGGGTGCCGGTGTTCGGCGGAACGTCCGGCGGGGTGAGCGGGGGAAGGCCCGGCGGGCGTACGACGTCGGCCTCGGGCTGGAACTCGACGATGCGGGCGGTTTCGGCGGTCGGCCAGTTCCCGGCAGCCGTCGCTCCGTCGGCGAGAGGCGGGCCCTGGTCGCTGTGGCCCCTCCCCGGCTCGCGGGCCGCCTCCGTGGCGGCCGCGGCCCGCGCCTGCCGGGATGCCACGTAGGCGCGCGCGCCCCAGCCGAGCACGGCCTCGGCGAGCGGGACGGCGAGGTCGCCGTTGAACTGGCTCAACTGGTCGGCCGCGTACCGGCAGTGGCCGCATTCGTCCATGTGGCCCCGCAGGTCGGGGTCGAGGTCGGCGCCGCCGCGCCGGAAGGAGACGTCGAGCATGCGGTGGTAGCGGCGGCACTCGTCCCCGGGGGCGAATTCGTGGTGGATCTCCAGACAGCCCTGGCGCAGGCGTTCCCTGGCCCGCTCCAGTTCGGTGACCGCGTCCTCCGGGAAGATTCCCAACAAGGCCGCGGGCACGTCCAGTTGTTCGGCCTCCACCTCACCGTGCCACAGCAGGCAGCGGGCCGGTTCGGGCAGCCGCTGGAACGCCCGGGAGATCAGACGCCGGCCCTCCGGGGGAAGCAGTCGTGCCGCCGCCCGGTTCTCCCGGTCCTCCCGCTCCGCTTCGGCGAGGAGTCCGGGATCGAGCAGTTCGCGCCGGGGGTCCGTGAGCCACTCCGCGGCGATGCGACGGACGGTGACGAGCAGTTGGGGCCGCCACGCGGCGCTCGGACCTCCCTGGTGCAGCGAATCCCCGAACAGGCGCGTGAATGAGGCGGTGGTCAGCATTCCGGCGGGACGTACGCCGTCGGTGCACAGCCGCGCGTAAGAGAACACCGCCTCCCAGTGGCGGTCCAGGAGTTCTCCGACGGGATGGTTCGCGGGCGCGCCCCCCTGGCTCTTCAGTTCGGCCGCGAGCCGCTCATCCGACACCTCGAACGAGCGGTCGGGGTCGGACGAATGAGACAGCGATCCGTCATTCACGTCCGCTTTCCTCCCAAAGGTAGCGTGGCGAATAGTCCATACCAATGGGTATGTAGACCGCCCGACAGTGCCGGAGGGTCTACCCATGGGGGGTGACGCCGCGAACGACCACCTCTGACAGCCCTTTCGGGCGAGGGGGAGCGGGCGCGCCGCACGCGTGCAGAACGAAGCCGATATTGTCTGCACGCCGACAACGCACACCTTTGCACAGGGCACCGAGCGGGAACAAGCGAACCCGGATTTTCTCCTAATGCGGCCCCGCCGAGAATACTGACCAAATGTCAGTCAGTCCGCGCTAAAAGAAATTCGGAAACCCGAAGTCTCTGCCATCCGTCCGAAGTCTCCACAATGGGAGCGCTCTCACGCGCTCATCCGAGCACCTTTCCGCACGGAATTCCTGTCGCTCGGGCGCCGATCTCCCAGAGCCCCGCCGGCGGCGCGGAGCCGTCGCCGCACACCGCCCATCGTTGGCGTGCCACCCGTCACGGACACGCCGGCCGCCCGTGGGCCCGACGGGACCGATTGCGGCCGACGGCTCCGTGACTGACGGCACGGTGGGAGGCGCCTCGGTGACAGGCGCCCCGATGACGGGCGGCACGGTGACGGGCGGCGGCGTGGCGGCTCGTGATCGTCAGTGGCCGCTGATCGCCCGGGGCGTGTACGGCTGTTCCATCTCCTCGATCTCCTTGTCCGAGAGTTCCACGTCGAGCGAGGCGACCGCGTCCTCGATGTGCAGCGGTTTCGTTGCGCCGACGATGGGCGCGGTCACCGTGCTCCGCCGCAGCAGCCAGGCGAGCGCGATCCTGGCGCGCGGCACCTCACGCTCGGCGGCGATCCGCGCGACCGCGTCGACGATCTCGCGGTCGCCGTCCTGGTACAGGTTGCGGCCGAACTCGTCGCTCCGGCTGCGCGCGGTGGCCGTGTCCCAGTCGCGGGTGAGCCGGCCGCGGGCGAGCGGGCTCCACGGCAGGACGCCGACCCCCTGGTCGGCGCAGAGCGGCAGCATCTCGCGCTCCTCCTCGCGGTAGAGGAGGTTGTAGTGGTTCTGCATGGACACGAACCGGGTCCAGCCGTGCAGGGTGGCCGTGTACTGGGCCTTGGAGAACTCCCACGCGTACATCGAACTCGCGCCGATGTAGCGGGCCTTGCCCGCCTTGACCACGTCGTGCAGGGCCTCCATCGTCTCCTCGACGGGGGTACGGCGGTCGAAGCGGTGGATCTGGTACAGGTCGACGTAGTCGGTGCCGAGGCGGCGCAGACTGTTGTCGATCTCCGTCATGATCGCCTTGCGGGACAGGCCTCGGCCGTTGGGGCCCTCGTGCATCGCGCCGTGGACCTTGCTGGCGATGACGATCTCGTCGCGGCGCGCGAACTCGGCGAGCGCCCGTCCGACGATCTCCTCGCTGGTGCCGTCCGAGTACACGTTCGCCGTGTCGAAGAAGGTGATCCCGGCCTCCAGGGCCTGGCGGATCAACGGGCGCGAGGCCTCCTCGTCGAGGGTCCATTCGTGGACACCTCGGTCGGGCAGACCGAAACTCATGCAGCCCAGGCAGATCCGGGAGACGTCCAGACCCGTCGAACCGAGCTTCACGTACTGCATGCTCACTCCTGCTCTCACTGCCGGTGGGGGTGGGTGGGGAGATCCGAGGACAGATCCTTGCCCGCGATGGGCGCCCTACAGCCCTACTCCACGGGGGCTTCCACGTCGTCGTACACCCGCGCCGACACGATCAGGCCATCACCGCCCCGGGCGCACACCGCGAGGCCCGGCTGCGGCGGCAGCTCGGCGTCGCCCCAGCGGTCGCAGATGTACTCGAACGCGCTGCGGGTGCCGTCCTCCGTCACGGTGCACAGCTTGAGCGGGATGCCGCCGCCCGCGGCGAAGAAGGAGTCGTAGAGCTCGGTCAGCTCCTCGGTCCCGACGTGCCGGTACGCGTCACCGGTGGGCCCGCGGAAGGAGCCGTCCGGCGCGAAGGCGGCGACGACGGCCGCGGTGTCCCCCGCGTCGAGGGCGGCCTTGTAGGCGCCCACCACGTCGGAGGCGTGCGCCCGCGGGTCCGGCGGCACCATCGGGCGGCGCACGACATGCCGGCCGAGCAGCGGCAGGCGGGAGTGATGGATCCGCACCGGCAGCGTCGAGGCGGGGTCCACGGCGGCGGCCACGGGCAGCCCGATGCGCTCGCCCTCCGGGCCCTCCAGGTGTACGACCCACTCACCCACGGCCCGCCCCTCACCGAGCGTGGTGGCGACCTCCTCGATGTCCACCTTCCGCTCCGCCCGCCAGGTGTCCTGCACGGCCAGCCAGGCGGCCAGGACACCGACACCGCTGATCCGGCCCGCCTCCGGGTCGTCGAGGGCGACGGGTACCGTGGCCGACGCCGGGTCGCGCAGCGCGTCGGCGAGCCCGGCGGCGCCGAGCCGGTCGACGAGGTCGGAGATCTGCGGGATCCAGACCATGTGGCCTCCTGGGCCGTACGGAGTGGTCGACTTCGATCGTGTGCCCGTACCGTCCCCGGCGCGACCTCAACCGGCGGTGACGGTGACGGTGTCCCGTACGACGACCCCGAAGCGCCCGCTCGGCGCTCTGTCCGAATCCCGCCGGACGGAATGCCGCGCGGGGCGCACTGTTGACGGTGAACGCGCTGTGAGACTGCTGAGAGACCTCGGAAAGGACCGGACCGATGACGGTCTACACGACCATGGACAGCCCGCTCGGCCGACTGCTGCTGGTGGGTGAGGAGTCGGTCACCGCGAAGGGCGGCACCGCGCTCGCCGCGCTGTCCGTGCCGGACCAGAAGTACGGCGCGGTCGTCCAGGACGGCTGGCGCGAGGACGCGGACGCCTTCCGGGAGATCGTCTCCCAGCTGCGCTCGTACTTCGACGGCCGGCTGACCGCCTTCGACATCGAGTACGTGACGAGCGGCAGCGACTTCCAGCGGCGCGTCTGGCAGGCCCTGGAGACCATCCCGTACGGCACCACGCTCAGCTACGGCGAGATCGCCGCGCGGATCGGCGCGTCCAGGGCCGCGGTCCGCGCCGTCGGTACGGCGATCGGCGCGAACCCGCTGCTGGTCGTCCGCCCCTGCCACCGCGTGATCGGCGCGAGCGGTGCGCTCACCGGCTACGCCGGCGGCCTGGAGCGCAAGCGCCAGCTCCTGGACCTGGAGAACGTGCCGTCATGACCGGACGCGGACGGGTCCGCCCTCGCGGTGGCTTCGAGCCCGGTCGGACCGCACTCCGGGACCCCCGCCTGCGCCTCGCCCGGGTCGCGGGACCGGCCACGACCTAGAATCGTGGGGTTTGCCCCGCGCCCCACCGACGCCCGGGCCGCGGCCCACCGGCCCGCGGTACCGGGCCGCCCGCAGGAGTCCCGCCGATGCCAAGACCCGACGGCCGCCCCCGCGACTCCTGCGTCCGCGTCCGCGGTGCCCAGGAGCACAATCTGCGGGGTGTGGACGTCGACATCCCGCGGGACCTTCTCGTGGTGTTCACCGGTGTGTCGGGGTCCGGGAAGTCGTCGCTGGCCTTCGGGACGATCTACGCGGAGGCGCAGCGGCGGTACTTCGAGTCGGTCGCGCCGTACGCGCGGCGGCTGATCCATCAGGTGGGGGCGCCGAAGGTCGGGGAGATCACCGGGCTGCCGCCCGCGGTGTCCCTTCAGCAGCGCAGGTCGGCGCCCACCTCGCGCTCGTCCGTGGGCACGGTCACCAATCTGTCCAACTCGCTGCGGATGCTGTTCTCACGCGCGGGTGAGTATCCGGCGGGCGCGGAGCGGCTCGACTCGGACGCGTTCTCGCCGAACACGGCGGCCGGGGCGTGCCCCGAGTGCCATGGTCTCGGTCAAGTGCACCGTACGACCGAGGAGTTGCTCGTCCCCGATCCGTCGCTGTCGATCCGCGAGGGCGCCATCGCCGCCTGGCCGGGGGCCTGGCAGGGCAAGAACCTCCGCGACATCCTCGACACGCTCGGGTACGACGTGGACCGGCCCTGGCGCGAACTGCCCGCCGAGGAACGGGAGTGGATCCTGTTCACCGACGAGCAGCCGGTGGTCACCGTGCACCCGGTGCGCGAGGCCGAGCGCATCCAACGCCCTTACCAGGGGACGTACATGAGCGCCCGGCGCTATGTCCTGAAGACCTTCTCCGACACGAAGAGCGCCACCCTGCGGGCCAAGGCGGAGCGGTTCCTCGCCGCCGCTCCCTGTCCGGTGTGCGGCGGCAGCAGGCTGCGGCCCGAGGCGCTGGCGGTGACGTTCGCGGGGCGGACCATCGCCGAACTGGCCGCGCTGCCGCTGGTCGAGCTCGCGAAGTCCCTCACGGGCGACTCCGAGACCGTCCGTGTGCTGACCGAGGACCTCACCTCCCGTATCGCGCCCGTCGTCGAACTCGGGCTCGGCTACCTCAGTCTCGACCGGGCCAGCCCCACCCTCTCGGCGGGTGAACTCCAACGGCTGCGGCTGGCCACGCAGTTGCGTTCCGGACTCTTCGGTGTGGTGTACGTCCTCGACGAACCGTCCGCCGGACTGCACCCGGCGGACACGGAGGCTCTGCTCACCGTGCTGGAGCGGCTGAAGGCGGCGGGCAACTCGGTGTTCGTCGTGGAGCACCACTTCGATGTCGTGCGCGGCGCGGACTGGCTGGTCGACGTGGGCCCGCGGGCCGGGGAGCACGGCGGGCGGGTGCTGTACTGCGGCCCGGTCGCCGGCCTGGAGGGCGTACGGGAGTCCGCGACGGCACGCTTCCTCTTCGACCGCTCCCCCGCTCCGGCGCGACCGGTGCGCCGGCCCCGGGGACAGGTGACGGTCGGGCCGGTGACGCGGCACAATCTGCGCGGGGTCACCGCCGAGTTCCCGCTCGGTGTGTTCACCGCGGTCACCGGGGTCTCCGGCTCCGGGAAGTCCACGCTGATCGGCGAGGTGACGGAGGAGTTGGCGGGGGTCGGCCGGCTGGTCAGTGTCGACCAGAAGCCCATCGGCCGTACCCCCCGTTCCAATCTCGCCACCTACACAGGGCTGTTCGACGTCGTGCGCAAGGTGTTCGCCGCGACGGAGGAGGCCACGGCGCGCGGCTACGGTGCCGGCCGGTTCTCCTTCAACGTGGCCGGTGGTGCCCCCTCCGGAGGAGGACGCTGCGAGACCTGTCAGGGCGAGGGCTTCGTCAGCGTGGAGCTGCTGTTCCTGCCCAGCACGTACGCCCCGTGCCCGGACTGCGGCGGCGCGCGCTACAACCCCGAGACCCTCGAAGTGACGTACCGGGGACGGAACATCGCGCAGATCCTGGATCTGACGGTCGAGGCGGCGGCGCGGTTCTTCGCCGAGACGGACACCCCGGCCGTCCTGCGCAGCCTCGGCACACTGCTCGACGTGGGCCTCGGCTATCTGCGACTCGGCCAGCCCGCCACGGAGTTGTCGGGCGGCGAGGCCCAGCGCATCAAGCTGGCCGGTGAGTTGCAGCGGGTTCGCCGGGGGCACACCTTCTATCTGCTCGACGAGCCGACGACGGGACTGCATCCGGCCGATGTCGAGGTGCTGATGGGCCAGTTGCACGGTCTGGTCGACGCCGGTCACACCGTCGTGGTGGTCGAGCACGACATGACGGTCGTGGCGGGCGCCGACTGGGTCATCGACCTCGGCCCCGGCGGGGGCGACGAGGGCGGCCGGATCGTGGCCGCCGGGCCGCCCGGGCGAGTGGCGACGGCGGCCGGCCCGACGGCGCCCCACCTCGCCCGAGCGCTCGGACGGCTCCGCTAGCGGGGCCCCAGGGGTCCGGGGCACGCCCCGGAGGGTGCGCCGGCGGGCACCCCTGATCTCAGAGGTGTGCCCCGCCACACGCGTCGCCGTCGGGGTGGTGTCCACCCCCCTGTGCCGCCTCGGCCAGAGTGCGTCGGTCGGTGTGGGGGCCGGGGGTGAGCGGGGGCCGCAGGGAGACCTCGGCCACCAGGCCGCGCGCCGACACCACCCGCCACAGCGAGGCGAGCAGCGAGTCCTCGCCGACGAAGGCGGGCGCGGTGCTCGCCGGTCCGTCGGCGAACCGGTACTGGATGCGCACCGGCTGGACCGGCACACCGGCGTCCAGCGCGGCCTGGAAGAGGGCCCGGCGGTAGCGCCCCTGGGCCCGGCCGCACCAGGTGCTGCCCTCGGGGAAGGCGGCGACGGCCGAGCCGTCGCGCAGGGTCCCGGCGACCCGCTCCACCGTGCCGGGCAGGGCGCGCAGCCGGTCGCGGTCGATGAAGAGGGTGCCGCCGCGGGCCGCCAGCACGCCGGCCACGGGCCAGCCGCGCACCTCCGTCTTGGCGAGCATCCGCGCGGGGCGCACGGCGGCGAGCAGCGGGATGTCCAGCCACGAGATGTGGTTGGCCACGATCAGCACTCCGCCGGTGGGCCGGGCCGCTCCGGTGATCCGCGTGCGGACCCCGGCCGTGTGCACCACCGCGAGGCACCAGCGGCGGATCCACCGGTCCCGCCGCTCCGCCCGCAGCCGTCGGACCAGCGGGATCAGGGCGACCCCGAGGACGACCACGGCCAGCAGCCCGGTCAGCCGCAGGACGGCGCGCGGCACGCCCGTCCAGGGCCGTACGGACTCCACGCAGCCGCGCGGCGAGCAGGGAGCGGTGGGCAGCCAGGCGCTGGCCCCCTGGATGGGGCCGGCGGCGGGCCGCCGTGGCGCGGGGACGGCTCCGGGGAGCACCGCCGTTCCCCCTCCGCCGAAGCGGGGACGGCGGACGACCGTGAGACGCGGCGCTCCGGTGCGGGGCGTGCTCATCAGGCGGGGACGAGCGAGAGGAAGTGGCGGAGGTAGCGCGGGTTGACCCGGCTCATCGACAGCAGCACGTACATGTCGGCGACGCCGAAGTCCGCGTCGTGCGCGGGCTCGCCGCACACCCAGGCGCCGAGGCGCAGGTAGCCGCGCAGCAGCGGGGGCAGTTCGGTGCGGGCGGGGCGGGCCACGCCCTCCGCGTTCCAGGGCAGCAGCGGGCGGACGCGGAACTCCTCCGGCGCCAGGTGCTTGGCCTGGACCCGGTCCCAGGTGCCGGCGGCGAGCGTGCCGCCGTCGGCGAGCGGTATGGAGCAGCAGCCGGCGAGCCATTCGTGGCCGCCGTCGATCATGTAGCGGGCTATCCCTGCCCAGATCAGGCCGATGACCGCGCCGTCGCGGTGGTCGGGGTGGACGCAGGACCGGCCGACCTCGACCAGTCCGGAGCGGATTGCGGCCAGCGGCCCGAGGTCGAACTCGCTCTCCGAGTAGAGCCGTCCGGCTATCGCGGCGCGCTCGGGCGGCAGCAGCCGGTACGTGCCGACGACCTGGCCGGTCTCGGTGTCGCGGACCAGCAGGTGGTCGCAGTACGCGTCGAAGGCGTCGATGTCGAGGCCCGGCCGCGGAGTGTTCAGGAGGGCGCCCATCTCCCCGGCGAAGACGTCGTGGCGGAGCCGCTGTGCGGCCCGGACATCGGCCTCGTCGGTGGCCAGGGTGACGGTGTAGCGGGTGGGGGCGACGGGCTGGGTCGGGCTGTCGAGGGTGGAAACGCCGGTCATGGCACTCTCCTGGTCACGGGCCGGTTCGGCGGAGGGGGTACCCCCTGCTCGAACGGAGTCGGTAGCTCGGGGGAGGCAGGCCGGATCCGAACGGTCTGCGCGCTCCTGTTCTTCCGACGGCGGTTGGCGTGCGCGTGACCAGTGCCAGGAGGGCGGATGTGAGGTTGTTGAATGACAGGGGTGACCCGAAAAGCGAGACGGGACCGGGGCGTGAGCACCACACCCGGTCCCGCCCGTCCGCACCGTACGGCGAACGACTTCGTGCCTAACGCTTGCCCGTCCTACGGGTCGCGCGCAGCCACTCCTTGTTCATGCTGGTGATGGAGAACAGCGGGATGCCCTTCGGGCAGGCGGTCGCGCACTCGCCGGTGAGGGTGCAGCCGCCGAAGCCCTCGTCGTCCATCCGCGCCACCATGTCGAGCACCCGGGTCTCCCGTTCGGGGGCGCCCTGCGGCAGCACGTTCAGGTGGTTGACCTTGGCGGAGGTGAACAGCATCGCGGCGCCGTTCGGGCAGGCCGCCACGCAGGCGCCGCAGCCGATGCACTCGGCGTGCTCGAAGGCGAAGTCGGCGTCGGGTTTGGGGACGGGCGTGGCGTGTGCCTCGGGCGCGGCGCCGGTCGGGGCGGTGACGTAGCCGCCGGCCTGGATGATCCGGTCGAAGGCGGACCGGTCGACGACGAGGTCCTTCACCACCGGGAAGGCGGCGGCGCGCCACGGCTCGATGTCGATCGTGTCGCCGTCGTGGAAGGAGCGCATGTGGAGCTGGCAGGTGGTGGTGCGCTCGGGTCCGTGCGCGTCGCCGTTGATGACCAGGCTGCACGCGCCGCAGATGCCCTCGCGGCAGTCGTGGTCGAAGGCGACGGGGTCGTCGCCGCTGAGGATGAGCTCCTCGTTGAGGGTGTCGAGCATCTCCAGGAAGGACATGTCGGCCGAGATGCCGTCCACCTCGTACGTGGACATCGCTCCGTCGGCGTCGGCGTTCTTCTGCCGCCAGACGCGCAGGGTGAGCTTCATGCGTAGCTCCGCTGGGTGGGGTGGACGTACTCGAAGACCAGGTCTTCCTTGTGCAGGACGGGCGCGGTGCCGGTGTCGGTGAACTCCCAGGCGGCGGCGTACGAGAACTCCTCGTCCCGGCGGGCCGCTTCGCCGTCCGGGGTCTGGGACTCCTCGCGGAAGTGGCCGCCGCAGGACTCGGCGCGGTTCAGCGCGTCGAGGCACATCAGCTCGGCGAGTTCGAGGTAGTCGACGATCCGGTTGGCCTTCTCCAGGGACTGGTTGAACTCCTCCCCGCTGCCGGGCACCTTGATGCGCCGCCAGAACTCCTCGCGGATCTGCGGGATGCGCTCCAGGGCCTTGCGCAGCCCGCTCTCCGTGCGGGCCATGCCGCAGAACTCCCACATGAGTTCGCCGAGTTCACGGTGGAAGGAGTCGGGGGTACGGTCGCCGTCGACGGCGAGCAGGAGCCGCAGCCGGTCCTCGGTCTCGGCCAACACCTCCTGCACCGCGGGGTGTTCGTCGTCCAGGCCGTCGTCGGTGGCGCTGTGCGGGTTGCGGGCGAGGTAGTCGTTGATGGTCGACGGCAGCACGAAGTAGCCGTCGGCGAGCCCCTGCATGAGGGCGGAGGCGCCGAGCCGGTTCGCGCCGTGGTCGGAGAAGTTGGCCTCACCGATGGCGAACAGGCCGGGGACGGTGGTCTGGAGGTCGTAGTCGACCCACAGTCCGCCCATCGTGTAGTGCACGGCGGGGTAGATCCGCATGGGCACGGTGTACGGGTCCTCGGCGGTGATCCGGGCGTACATGTCGAAGAGGTTGCCGTACTTCTCCTCGACCGCCTCGCGGCCCATGCGCCGGACGGCGTCCGCGAAGTCGAGGTAGACGCCCTGGCCGCCGGGGCCCACTCCCCTGCCCTCGTCGCAGACGTTCTTGGCGGCGCGGGAGGCGATGTCGCGGGGCACGAGGTTGCCGAAGGACGGGTAGATCCGCTCCAGGTAGTAGTCGCGCTCGTCCTCGGGGATCTCGTTCGGCGGGCGGGTGTCGCCGTGCGCCCTGGGCACCCAGATACGGCCGTCGTTGCGCAGCGACTCGCTCATCAGCGTGAGTTTCGACTGGTGGTCGCCGGTGCGCGGGATGCAGGTGGGGTGGATCTGGGTGAAGCAGGGGTTGGCGAAGTACGCGCCGCGCCGGTGGGCCCGCCAGATCGCGGTGGCGTTGGAGTTCATGGCGTTCGTCGAGAGGTAGAAGACGTTGCCGTACCCACCGCTCGCCAGGACCACCGCGTCCGCGTAGTACGTGTCGATCCTGCCGGTGACCAGGTCGCGGGCGACGATGCCGCGGGCCTTCCCGTCGACCACGATCAGGTCGAGCATCTCGGTGCGCGGGTGCATCTCGACGTTGCCGGCGGCGATCTGCCGGGACAGCGCCTGGTAGGCGCCGAGCAGGAGTTGCTGGCCGGTCTGGCCGCGGGCGTAGAAGGTGCGGGAGACCTGGACGCCGCCGAAGGAACGGGTGTCGAGCAGGCCGCCGTACTCGCGTGCGAAGGGCACGCCCTGGGCGACGCACTGGTCGATGATCTCGACCGAGATCTGCGCCAGGCGGTGGACGTTGGACTCGCGCGCCCTGAAGTCGCCGCCCTTGACGGTGTCGTAGAAGAGCCGGTGGACGGAGTCGCCGTCGTTGCGGTAGTTCTTCGCCGCGTTGATGCCGCCCTGGGCGGCGATCGAGTGGGCGCGGCGCGGGGAGTCCTGGAAGCAGAACTGGACGACGCGGTAGCCCTGTTCGGCGAGCGTGGCGCCCGCGGAGCCGCCCGCGAGTCCGGTGCCGACGACGATCACGGTGTGCTTGCGGCGGTTGGCCGGGTTGACCAGCCTGGCCTCGAAACGGCGCGTGTCCCAGCGCTCGTCGACCGGTCCGGAGGGTGCCTTGGTGTCGGCGACGGGCTCCCCGGTCGTGAAGTGGGCGTATTCAGCGGTCATTTCAGCTCACCACTCCGGTCATCACGCCCACGGGTACGGCGATGAAGCCGGCCGTGAGCAGCAGCGCGAGGATGTTCGCGACGGTCTTCAGGGCGCGGTCGCGGGTGCGGCTGCCGGCGCCGAGGGTCTGGGCGGCGCTCCAGAAGCCGTGCCGGATGTGCAGGCCGAGCGCGAGCATCGCGACGATGTAGACGACGTCGCCGTACCAGGTGGAGAAGGTGTCCACGACGTTCTGGTAGGGGTGGCCCTCCTGGAATCCGCCGGGGTGCACGGTGCCGGTGGTCAGGTCGAGGAGGTGCCAGACGATGAACAGGCCGAGGATGATCCCGCCCCAGCGCATCGTGCGGGTGGCGTAGCTCGCGCCGCGCTTCTTGTGCACGTACGTGCTGGGGCGCGCCCTGAGGTCACGGCGGCTGAGCTGGTACGCGGACGTGGCGTGTGCCACCACGGCGACGACCAGCACCACGCGGACGAGCCACAGCGTCCACTCGTAGTGCATGAAGGGTTCGCCGACGGTGCGCAGCCAGTGGGCGTAGTGGTTGAACTCGCCCGCGCCGAAGTAGATCTTCAGGTTCCCGATCATGTGGGCGACCAGGTAGAGCAGCATGATCAGGCCGCTGACGGCCATCACGGTCTTCTTGCCGACGGAGCTGTCCCACACGGTGCGTGCCATGGACGGCCGTCGGTCCGTCCGCGTTGCCAAAGCCATGGGACAGAACGCTAGGGCGAGGGGAACCGATCAGTCCAAGACATGGTCCGGCTCGTTTCCATAGGCATGGGCTATCGTCGAGGAGTGCAGTTCCAGCAGCTCCAGTACTTCGTGGCCGTCGCGGAGACCCGGCATTTCACCCGGGCCGCCGAACTGGTGCATGTCGCGCAGCCCTCGTTGTCCCAGCAGATCAAGGCGCTGGAGCGGGAGTTGGGGGCGGATCTGTTCCTGCGGGCGCGCGGGAACATCACGCTCACCGACGCGGGCGAGGCGCTGCTGCCGCTGGCCCGGCGCATCCTCGCCGACGCGGACACGGCCCGGCACGAGGTGCAGGAACTGGCCCAGCTGCGCAGCGGCCGGGTGCGGCTCGGCGCGACCCCGAGCCTGTGCACGGGCCTGCTGCCGGACGTGCTGCGCGCGTTCCACGACCGCTATCCGGGCATCCGGCTGCTGATCGAGGAGGGCGGCTCGCACGATCTCGTACGGGAGCTCGCGCGCGGTGCCCTCGACCTCGCCCTGGTCGTCCTGCCCCTGCCCACCCCGTCCCCGGCGCTGACCACGGTGGAGCTGCTGCGCGAGGACCTGGTCGTGGTGTCGTCGCCGGAGGCCCCGGTGCCCGGCGGGGGCGGCAGCCGCCGCACGGTGCGCGTCGCCGATCTGGAGGGCGAGCGTCTGGTGATGTTCCGGCACGGCTACGACCTGCGGGAACTGACCGTCGCCGCCTGCCGCGCCGAGGGCTTCGAACCCGACTTCGCGGTCGAGGGCGGCGAGATGGACGCGGTCCTGGGCTTCGTCCGGGCGGGCCTCGGCGTGGCCGTCGTACCGCGCATGGTGGCCGCCCGGCCGGGGTCGGCCCTGCGGGTCACCCCGCTGGCCCGGCCAGGTCTGGAGCGGACGATCGCGCTCGCGCACCGCAGCGATGTGGCGCCGCCCCGGGCGGCCCGGGAGCTTCAGCGGATGCTGCTGGAACGCTGAGGCCGGGCCGACCCGGGCACACGGCACGACCCGGCACGCCCGGCCCGGTTCACCGCGCGTGCTTCACCGCCCACACTTCACCGTGCACGGTTCACCGCGCGGGCCTCACCAGATCAAGGTTCACCCCTTCGGGTTCACCACGTCGGGATGAAGCCGCCGTCGATGATGAAGTCGCTGCCGGTGATGTTGCGCGAGCGGTCCCCGGCGAGGAAGAGAACCAGGTCGGCCACCTCGGACGGCTTGGAGAAGCGGCCGGTGACAGTCGCGCCGGACGCCTGGGCGACCACGTCGTCGGGGGTGAGCCCGGCGGCGGCCGAGACCGTCGCGGCCACTCCCCCGCCGCCGAGCCACAGGTCGGTCTCCACCGGACCGGGGCTCACGGTGTTGACGCGGATACCCTTCGGGCCGACCTCCTTCGACAGCGCCTTGGAGAACGCGACCAGGGCCGCCTTGCCCGCGCTGTAGTCGATCACCAGGGGGTCGGGCAGGGTCGCGTTGACCGAGCCGATCGTCACCACCGAACCCTGCCCGGCGGCCAGCATCGACGGCAGGGCCGCACGGGTGACCCGTACGGCCGCGAACAGGTTCAGATCGACCGTGCGCCGCCATTCCTCGTCGGTCACCGACAGGAAGCCGCCGGTGCGGGCGGGGGCCGAACCCACGTTGTTGACCAGGACGTCGATCCGCCCGTCCGCCGCCTCGACGAGCCGCCCGGCGGCGTCGGGTTCGGCGAGGTCGACCGGCACCCAGGTGACGTTCCCCTTGCCGACGAGGGCGTCGAGGCCCTCGGACGTGCCGCGAGAGCCGGCGATCACCGTCGCGCCCGCGCCGGCCAGCGCCTCCGTGACCGCGAGCCCGATGCCCTTGCTGGCCCCGGTGACGACGGCGGTCCTGCCCTGAAGTTCCGTGCTCATCCCTGTCGGCTCCATCTGTGAGAGGTGCGTTGCGTCAGTGAGGCATACGGTCAGTGAGGCATACGGAGGGCCGGGCGCGCGAGGCGTCCAGGGAGCGGATCGCGAGGCCGGCCGGCGCGGGCCCGGACTCGGCCGCCGTCCCGGTACCCCCAGCAGGTCGCGACACGGCTCTCACGCCGGGCCGGTCACCTCGCCCGGCCGCGGGCACCGCTGCGCGGGGGGGGGGGGGGGGGGGGGGGGGGGGGGGGGGGGGGGGGGGGGGGGGGGGGGGGGGGGGGGGGGGGGAGGGGGGGGGAGGGGGTA